>DHOB01000003.1:11847-13387 GCA_002409675.1 Ruminococcaceae bacterium UBA5401 | reverse complement strand
TCCATCTTGCAAAGGAGGAATTGTAAAATGAAAACGGGACGGAAAGTGGTCGGCCTTCTTCTGTGTGCGGCGCTGGCTGTCGGTATGGCGGGCTGCTCCAGCGGCGGCGGAAAACCCGCCGCCGGCAGTGCGCCGGCCGCGGATTCGGCGGGCAGCTCGGCCCAGGAAAACAGTTCGGAGAAGAAATCCGGCGGCCCCATCACGGTGGGCTTTTCCCAGGTCGGCGCGGAGTCCGACTGGCGGACCGCAAACTCCGAGTCCATGAAGAGCACCTTTACCGAGGCGAACGGCTACAAGCTGATTTTTGACGACGCCCAGCAGAAGCAGGAAAACCAGATTACGGCCATCCGCAACTTCATTCAGCAGGAAGTGGACTACATCGTGCTTGCGCCCGTGACGGAGACCGGCTGGGACACCGTGCTGCAGGAGGCGAAGGACGCCGACATCCCCGTCATCATCGTCGACCGCATGGTCAACGTGAAAGACGACAGCCTGTACACCGCGTGGGTGGGCTCCAACTTCCGCAACGAAGGCGACAAGGCCGTCGCCTGGATGGAGGATTTCTTTAAGTCCAAGGGCAGGGACAAAGACCCGCTCAATATCGTCGACATCCAGGGCACCATCGGCGCCTCCGCCCAAATCGGCCGCACCGACGCGCTGGAGGCGGGCGTCAAGAAGCATTCCAACTGGAAGCTCGTCGCCCAGCAGACCGGCGAGTTCACGCAGGCCAAGGGGCAGGAAGTGATGGAGTCCGTGCTGAAGCAGCACAGCGACATCGACGTCGTCTACTGTGAAAACGACAACGAGGCGTTCGGCGCAATCGACGCCATCAAGGCGGCCGGCAAAAAGGTCGGCACCGACAAGGGCGAGATCATGGTCTTTTCCTTCGACTCCACCAAAGCCGGCCTCAACAAGGTGCTGAGCGGCGAAATCGCGCTGGACACCGAGTGCAATCCGCTGCACGGTCCCCGTGTGCAGAATATCATCGAGAAGCTGGAAAAGGGCGAAAAGGTCGATAAAAAAGCCTATGTGGATGAAAAAATGTTCGCTGCTGACGACACTGTAAAATCCGTAACGACCGGAGCGGGGAACTTCGACGTGACGGTCGTCACGCAGGACGTTATCAAAGGCCGCACATATTGACGGCCGGCCGGCGATGATCTCTGCGAATCGGCGGTGACTCAGTGATTGGCGTGATAGGGAAACTCCCCGAGGTGCCGGCAGAATACCATGCGGAGGCTGCTGCCGTCCCAGCCCGGAACAGCCGGGAGGGAGGGTCCGTATCGCGCCTTTTGTATTTCAATCCCGATTGGTTTCCGGAGCGCCGGAGCCATCAGAAAGCAGGTGAAACGCTTATGGACCAAGATATCGTCCTCACAATGAAAGACATCAGCAAATCCTTTCCCGGTGTTTTGGCGCTGCAGCATGTGCAGTTCACCCTTCGGAAAGGGGAAATCCACGCGCTGATGGGGGAAAACGGCGCCGGAAAATCCACGTTGATCAAGGTGCTGACCGGCGTCTATGAGCTGGAATCCGGCGA
>DHOB01000003.1:8809-11445 GCA_002409675.1 Ruminococcaceae bacterium UBA5401 | reverse complement strand
GCCCGCGCGGTGGACATGAAGTGCCGTGTGCTGATTCTGGATGAACCGACCTCATCCCTTGACGACGACGAGACGGCGCGGCTGTTCACGCTGATGCGGAAGCTGAAAGGCGAGGGCGTGGGCATCATTTTCGTCACGCATTTTCTGGAGCAGGTCTATGCGGTCGCCGACCGCATCACGGTCCTGAGGAACGGGGAATATGTCGGCGAGTACAAGACGAAAGACCTGCCGCGCGTGTCGCTGGTGGCCAAGATGCTCGGCAAGGACCTCGACGACCTGGCCGAGATAAAATCCGCCCACCCGGAGCACCGGTTCGGGGACGCGAAGACGCCGGTCGTTTCCGCGCGGAAGCTGGGCCGCAAGGGCACCATAAAGCCCTTCGACCTGGACGTCGGAAAAGGGGAAGTCGTCGGCCTTTCGGGTTTGCTGGGCTCCGGGCGCTCCGAAATGGTGCGCGTGATTTACGGGGCCGACAGACCCGACTGCGGCAGGCTGACGGTCAAAGGCCGTGAAGTCAGAATCGGCAGCCCGCTGGACGCCATGAAGCTGGGCATGGGGTACCTTCCGGAAGACCGGCAGAGGGACGGCATCATCCCCGACCTTTCCGTCCGGGAGAACATCGTCATCGCCCTGCAGGCAAAGCGGGGCATGTGCCACCTGATGAGCCGCAGGGAAATGGACGAGGCGGCGGACAGATACATCGGCCTGCTGCAGATTAAGACCGCCGACCGTGAGACCCCGGTCAGGAGCCTTTCCGGCGGCAACCAGCAGAAGGTCATCCTCGCGCGGTGGCTGCTCACCCATCCGGATTTTCTGATTCTGGACGAACCCACCCGCGGCATCGACATCGGCACCAAGACCGCCATTCAAAAGCTGATTCTCAGCCTGGCGGACGGAGGCATGGCCGTGGTTTTCATCTCCGCCGAAGTGGAGGAGATGCTGCGGACCTGCTCCCGCCTTGTCGTGCTGCGCGACGGGCGCAAGGTCGGCGAGCTTTCGGGCGGCGAGCTGAACCAGGAAACCGTGATGAAGACGATTGCGGGAGGCGGTGAAGAAAATGAGTGAATCGAAACCCTCGGTCTGGAAAAGAATCACGGCCAACCGCCTGTTCCTTCCGGTTGTCTGCCTGGTTGTGGTTCTGCTCCTCAACGTGATTAAGACCCCTTCGTTCTTTCAGGTGTCCGTCCGGAACGGGGTCCTGTACGGCTATATCATCGACGTGGTCAACCGCGCGTCGGAGCTGGTGATCCTCGCGGTCGGCATGACGCTGGTCACGGCGTCCTCCGGCGGGCAGGACATCAGCGTCGGCGCGGTGATGGCGGTCGCGGCGGCGGTCTGTTGCCAGATCCTTTCCGGCGGGCAGGTGACCACCAACTCGTTCCGGAACCCGCTGCCCCTCGCCATTCTTGCGGCGCTGGCGGCCGCCGCGCTGTGCGGCGCGTTCAACGGCCTGCTGGTGGCGAAGCTGAAAATCCAGCCGATGGTGGCCACGCTGATTCTGTTCACCGCGGGCCGCGGCATCGCCCAGCTTGTGACGCAGGGGCAGATTACCTACGTCCGGGTGGACACCTATAAGGTCCTCGGCGGCTATCTGCACGGCTGCCCGATCCCGACTCCGATTTTCTTTGCGGTCGGCACGGCGGTGGTCGTGCATCTGGTCCTGAACAAGACCGCCCTGGGCCTGTATATCGAAAGCGTCGGCATCAACCGGAACGCTTCCCGGCTGGTGGGCCTCAACTCCACCATGATTCAGTTTCTGACCTACGTCCTCTGCGGCCTGCTGGCGGGCGTCGCGGGCATCGTGGCCTCCAGCCGCATCTACTCCGCGGACGCCAACAACATCGGGCTGAACCTGGAGATGGACGCCATCCTCGCGGTCGCCCTGGGCGGGAACTTCCTGGGCGGCGGCAAATTCACCCTGATGGGCTCCGTCATCGGCGCCTTCACGATTCAGGCGCTGACCACCACCCTGTATGCGATGAACGTCTCCGGCGACCAGCTTCCGGTCTACAAGGCCATCGCGGTCGTCATCATCGTGACCTTACAGAGCCCGGTGTTCCAGAGGTACGTTAAAATGCGGAAAATCCGGAAAAATCCGGCGGCGGAAGGGGGCGCCCCTGCATGAAACGGCAGAAAGCGGAGAAAAAAACGTTCAACAGCCGGACTTTTCTTCTGATGATCACCATCGGGCTGTTTCTGCTGATGTACATCGTCGGCATGGTCGTTTTCAGCGACAAGGGCTTTGCCAAGCCCCAGATGTTTCTGAACCTGCTGATCAGCAACGCGGGCCTGATTGTAATCGGCTGCGGGCTGACCATCGTGATGGTCACGGGCGGAATCGACATCTCCGTCGGCTCCGTGGTCGCCCTGGTGTGCATGGTGATGGCGGACCTGATGGAGAACAAGGGAACCGGCCCCTTTGCGGCCGTCGCCGCCGCGCTGCTCATCGGCCTCGCCTTCGGCGTGGTGCAGGGATTCCTGATTTCCTACCTGAACATCCAGCCCTTTATCGTGACGCTGGCCGGCATGTTCTTCGGCCGCGGCCTTACGGCGGTCATCAGCAAAGAGATGATCTCCATCAAGAACGACGTGTTCCAGAGCTGGGCGAAATTCAGGATTTACATGCCGTTCGGCAG
>DHOB01000003.1:7227-8543 GCA_002409675.1 Ruminococcaceae bacterium UBA5401 | reverse complement strand
ATCGGCGGCAACCAGCAGAGCGCGCTGATGATGGGCCTGAATGTGAAGCGGACCAAGTTCCTCGCCTATGTGCTGGACGGGTTCCTGGCGGGCCTGGGCAGTTTTCTGTTCTGCCTGAACAGCCTCGCCGGCTTCGTCGAGCAGGCGAAGGGCTTTGAGATGGACGCGATTTCGGCCTCCGTGATCGGCGGCACCTTGCTGACGGGCGGCGTCGGCACGCCGATAGGCACTTTTTTCGGCGTCCTGATTAAAGGGACGATTTCATCCCTCATCACGACGCAGGGCACGCTTTCGAGCTGGTGGGTCCGGATTGCGCTTTCCGTTCTGCTCTGCTTCTTCATCGTGCTGCAGTCTATTTTTGCTTCCCTCAAGCGCAAAAAGCATTCGTAAACCGTTTCGGCCCTTCAAAACCGTGCCCGGTACGGAAACACCAAGATTTCCGTACCGGGCGCGTTTTTTTGGGGAATTTTCCGCTTTCAGCTGCTTTCTTTTTCCACTAAGGTCCACGGAACGGCTTCCGATCGGACTGTTTTGCCGTGCAGCATATCGACCAGGTGCTCCGCCGCAATCCGCCCGACATGCTTTGAGCCGTGGGTGAGGGAGGTGATTTTGACGCTGCACAGCTCGCTGAAGGAGCTGTTGTCGAAGCTGACGACGGCGATGTCTTCCGGCACCCGGATTTTGAGGGAACGGAGGACGTTGATGAACGAAAAGGCGATTTCGTCGTTGTAGCAGATCACGGCGGTCGCCCCGGGAAGATTGTATTTCACGAAATCCTGCAGCAGATCCCGGTTTCCCTGCGTCAGAATCTGCTTTTTTTCCTCCGTGGTGTACCAGAGAATCTGGGCGTCCGGGAACGGCAGCCCCGCGTCGCGCAGGGCGGAAAGGAAGCCGAAATAACGGTCGTGCCCCTGGATGTCGTCGCTTTTGAAAATGCCGGCAATGCGGGTGTGCCCTTTGCGCAGCAGAAACTGCGCGAGCTGGTAGCCCCCGTTGAAGTTGTCGTCCGAGACGCATACCGCGTCCGGCAGTTCGGCGTAGGACCCGTGAAAAAACACCACCGGGATATGGGCTTCGCCCAGTTTATGGTATAAATCCAGGTTGGGGTTGGGCAGGGCGGTTTTGGTTCCCTCCACCAGCAGCCCGCAGACGGAACGATCCAGGTTCTGCAGAATCTGCCGTTCCATGCTGATTTGGTTATGGGTGCAGAACACCATTGTGGAATAGCCGTTTTCCGCAAAGACGCTCTGGGCGTCCTGCAGAATCGCCGGAAAGATATAGTCGTTGATATAGGTTGTCACAATGGCGATGTTGGT
>DHOB01000003.1:0-6970 GCA_002409675.1 Ruminococcaceae bacterium UBA5401 | reverse complement strand
GTCTGTGCAAGCTCCATTTCCGTCGGCAGCATCCGGGTGTTTTGATAAGCCCCCTTTAGAATCTGAGAGCGCAGGAGAGATGCGATTTGTACGTATTTGGATGACATTTGCCGATACCTCTGTGTAAAGTTGTTTATTTAAATATTCTTATAATAGCTTAAAATAGATTATATTTATATTGAAATTAATAATTTCTGATTTCAGTTTATCACAGATAAAACAAAAAGAAAAGTTCTTTTTTCAGGATGCCGGCAAAATTTGTGAAAAATTTATCTTAATAATTTTGTTTATCCCGCATATTTTTCCATAAATCGCCGGATATAGTTAAAAATATTGAAAAAATATCTTTAAATCCGGAAAATATGCTGATTCACCGCAAATGCGGCCTCTTTCTGATAAGCGCAGATGTGCGCGCTGCCTGCAGCGGTGCAAGTTGTATAGGAATTGTAGATAATTTAAAAAAGTTCAATTAAATTTGTTGACTTTTTGTTTCAGACTTGCTAAAATAGGACTGCTTGGATATCGATATCTGAAACAGATTGGCCAAATTCAGTATGTCAAAAAAAAGGAAGGGTAATGGGTGAGATGAAAAAGTTTATTGCCGTCGTTTTAGCCTTGGCCATGACTTTGTCGCTGGCCGCCTGCGGCGGTTCCGGGTCCGGTTCGGGCAGCGCCGCACAGTCCGGCGGAGGCGCCTCCGGCTCCGGTGCATCGAGCGCCCCGGCCGCCAACACGGGCAAGATCAAAATCGGGGTTTCCATCTGGAGCTCCACCGACGTGCTGGGCAGCCAGAGCAAAAAAATGCTGGATGCCGCCGCCAAAGCGCTGAACGTCGATTTGACGTACGTCGACCAGGGCCACGTTTCCGAAAAAGTCACCGCGAGTGTGGAGACTTTGTGCGCGGCGGGCTGCAAGGGCATCATCATCTGCAACTCCGCCGATTCCGAGATGACTTCCGCCATCAATACCTGCAACAGCGCGGGCGTTTACCTCGCTCAGTTCTACCGCGCAATCAGCAAGGAGCGCAGCCCTCAGGTCTATCAGATGGCGCAGGCGGCTCCGTATTATATCGGCACCGTCCACGAGGACGAGGTCCTCAACGGCTACAACCTCGCCAACATCCTGATTAAGAAAGGGAAGCGCTACATCTGCCTGGAAGGCTGGACGGTGGGCGACGCCACGTTCCTGAACAGGTGGGAAGGCTATAAGAAGGCCGTAACCGAATGGAACAACGCTCACCCGGACGACAAGGTCACCTTGACCGAACCCGTCTACGCCAACACCTCCGCCGAAGAGGGCGCGTCCGTGGCCAAGTCCTTTATGAACTCCCATCCCAAGATGGATGCGCTGATTGTCGCGGGCGGCGGCGGCGACCCGCTGGTCGGCTCCGTTGGCGCCATCAAGAACGCCGGCAAGACCGGAAAGATCGCCGTTGTTTCGACCGACTTTCTGCCCGACCTGGGCCAGCAGCTCAAGACGGGCGGCATGACGGCGGAATCCGGAGGCCATTTCTGCGACCCGCTGTATGCCTTCATGATGGTCTACAACGCCGTGCAGGGCAAATACAAGAAGCCCGAGAACAGCTTCTATGAAATCAAGTTCCCGTATATCTATGTTTCTTCCACCGAGGACTATGAGAACTATGCCAAGTACTTTGTGGACAGCCTGCCTTACAACGAGAAAGAGCTCAAAGAGCTGGCCAATCTCCCCTTCGACGAGCTGAACAAGAAAGCGCAGGCCGTGTCCATCAAAGACGTGCAGACCCGCCACGGCGGAGCCTGAGGCTGAACTTTCTTTCTAAATGCGAACCAACGAAAACGACGAATGAACCGAGCCGGCGGTCAGAAGCCCGCCGGCCCTATTTCAGTCAGGTGGTTGATAAAATGAGCAAAGAACTTACAAAGAAACGCAAAACGAGCAGGTTCAACAGCAGCTATGCCGGGATCGTCTGGCTTTTGCTACTCGTTTTGGTTTTCTGGGGCATTTTCAAGATCCTTGCGCCCAGCAATTTCGGTTCCGGCAGCAAACTGCTGTCCTATCTGCAATCCAGCCTGATTTATGCGGTCGGCGGCTGCGGCTTGTATTTTATCTGCGTAATGGGCCTCTGGGACTTCAGCATCGGCGCGAATATCGTCCTTTCTTCCGTCCTGGCCTGCTTTTTCGCAGAGAAGTTCGGCTATGCGGGGCTGATTCTCGCCCCCATCCTCTGCGGGACTCTGGTGGGTCTGCTGAACGGCATTGTGTATATCAAGCTGCGGATTCCCTCCATGATTGTGACGGTCGGCCTCGCGCTGATTTACGAGAGCCTGAGCGTCTTCGCAACCCAGGGGCAAGAGCAGATTCTGGGGATTACATACCGTGCGTTCGGCTCTTACCCCGCCAACCTCATCCTGGCCCTGTGCGCGTTTTTCCTGGCCGGGATTCTAATCCACTACACGAAAATCGGCACCTATACCTACGCCATCGGGAGCAATGAATTCGTGGCCAAAAACATGGGGGTCAATGTCGACAAATACAAGGCGCTGGCGTTTGTGCTCTGCGGATTCTTCGCCGGCGTGATGAGCATCCTCACCATCAGCTACGGCACTTCCATGACGTCTGCGTCCAGCATGTCTTCCATGAGCCGGAACTTCACCCCGCTGATGGGCACGTTCTTCGGGCTGGCGTTCCGCAAGTACGGAAAGCCGATCATCGCCATTGTGATCGGGGAATTCATCATTTCACTGATCTTTAACGGATTTGTCGCAATCGGGGCGCCGACGACCATTCAGAACGTGGTAACCGGCGCTGCGCTTCTCCTCATTGTGATGATTACGACGAAACCCGTGAAAGGCGCCGTTGTCAAATAAGGGAGATGAGCAGTTTGGGAGAAGAAATTTTAAGAGCGGAAAATGTCAACAAATCTTTTGGAATCACACATGCCGTAAAAGATGTTACCATGTCTTTTCAGAAAGGTGAAATCCACGGGCTCATCGGTGAAAACGGCTCGGGAAAATCCACCCTGATGTGCATGCTGACCGGGATTTATTCCATCGACAGCGGCCGGTTCGTTTTGGACGGCAAGGAGCTTCATGTGCACAATCAGGTGGAGGCGAACCGCAACGGCGTTTCCATTATCGTCCAGGAGATGGGGACCCTGCCGGGTCTGACCGTCGCGGAGAATATCTTTCTCGGCAGCGAAGACCGGTTCTGCAAGTTCGGCCTCAAAAACACGGCCATGATGAACCGCGAGGCCCAGCGCCTGCTGAACCAGTACGGGTTTAACCGCATCCACGCCTCCGCCATGATCGACCAGTATGATTTTGAGGACCGCAAGCTCATCGAAATTGTGAAAGCCACCTATTTCAACCCGAAAGTGCTCGTGGTGGACGAGACGACCACAACCCTGAGCCAGGCCGGCCGTCAGGAACTTTACAAGCAGATGGACCGCCTGAAAAAAGAGGGCCATACGGTCATCTTCATTTCCCACGACCTGGCGGAAGTCATCCAGTACACGGATTCCATTTCCGTTCTGCGCGACGGCGTGCTGATCGACACCGTAAAGAGCTCGGATGTCACGGAGAACGACCTGAAGCGCCTGATGGTCGGCAGGGAGCTGAGCGGCCGGTACTACCGCACCGATTACGGCACGCCGGTTTCCGGCGAAGTCGTGTTGTCGGTCAAGGACGTGTCCGTTCCTGGCGAGATCCAGCATGTGAGTTTTGACCTGCACAAAGGGGAGATCCTCGGCATCGGCGGGCTGAGCGAGTGCGGGATGCACGAGGTCGGCAAAGCCGTCTTCGGCGCGTCCTACGACCGGGAAGGGGAAGTGAAGCTGCAGAACGGCACCTCCATCGACTCCATCCCGACCGCAATCGACCACAGCGTCGCCTATGTCTCTAAAGACAGGGACAACGAGTCCCTGGTTGTCAACGACTCCATCCGCGACAACATCTGCCTGCCCTCCATGGATAAGCTGCAGGTCAACCATATCCTCCTGAGCAAAAAGCTGACCCGGTTCGCCGAGAAATACGCCAACCTCATCAGCGTCAAAATGGTGGGCGTCAGCCAGTTCGTCTCGGACCTTTCCGGCGGGAACAAGCAGAAGGTGGCCCTGGCCAGGTGGATCGGCAGAAACTCCGACATCGTGGTGCTCGACAGCCCGACCCGCGGAATCGACGTCAAGGTCAAGGCGGATATCTACGCGCTGATGAGCGACATGAAGAAGCAGGGAAAATCAATCATCCTGATATCGGAAGAAATTCTGGAACTGCTCGGGATGTGTGACCGCATTCTCGTTATGAAGGACGGCGTAGTCAGCGGCGAGTTTCAGAGAGACCCGAAGCTGACCGAAGAAGACTTCATAGCGAAAATGGTTTAAGGGGTGAACGGCATGGCAGAATTACAGAACGCAGAATTACCGAACCAGAATTTACAGACAGAAAAGAAAAATTTCGGCGCCAGATACCGGGAGTTTATGGATAAACCCGTCACGCGGGATATTTTGCCGGCGTTCGGGCTTCTGCTCATCATCGTCCTGTTCTCCATCCTGACGGGCGGCAGAATCATCCAGCCCTTCAACCTGAACTTGCTGCTCAGCCAGATTTACATGCTGATGATTGCCTCGACCGGCGTGTTCCTGATCATGAACATGGGCTGCCTGGATTTTTCCCAGGGCTCCATGCTCGGCATCGCGTCCATCGTGATCTGCTACCTTTCCGCCTACAACATCCCCCTCGCGATTCTGGGCGGCATCGCGACCGGGGCGGCGATCGGTGCAATCAACGGCTTTTTCCACGTCAAGCGCAAGATACCGTCCTTCATCGTCACCATCTGCACCATGTACCTGTTCCGGGGCCTCTGCGCCTATCTGACGACGAATTCTCCGGTCTACGCCGTGGGGAATATTTATAAATATAACACGACGCCGGTAAAAATGACCCTGACGGTCGTCGCTCTGCTGATTGTATTTCTAATCTATCACTTTTCAAAGCTCAGCTATACGCTGAAGGCGATCGGCGCCGGCGAAACGGCGGCCCGGTATGCCGGCATCAAGGTGCAGAAGACAAAATGGCTGATTTACATCGTCGCGGGCATGATTACCGGCTTTGCCGCTTTCATCAACGTCATCAAGGTCGGCTCGGTCACCTCGACCGGCGGGAACATGCTCGAAACCGAAATCCTGATTGCGCTCGTTCTGGGCGGCATGCCGATTTCCGGCGGGCCGATGGTGCGCTTCCCGAACATCATCATCGGCGTGCTGACCTACAAGTTCCTTTCCACCGGCCTGAACATGATGGGGCTTACCACCCAGACGCAGCAGCTGATTGAGGGGATTGTGTTCGTGATCGTCGTCGCCCTCTTCAGCGACAGAAAGTCCATTCAGGTCATCAAATAGCCTGTCTTCCGGAACGCAGATCTCCTTTCGCCTCCGCCCAATGGGTCAGTCCCCTCAATTTACAAGGAGGTTTGAAAAGCGCGTAAATTATGTAATCGGAATCGACTATGGCACTCTGTCCGGGCGCGCGCTGCTTGCGGATGCGAAAGGGGGAAAAATCGCTTCCGCCGTCTATGAATACCCCACGCCGTGATGGGCCGGGCCGCGGGCGGATACGATTCCATTTTCAACGCGGCGCGGGCCATGGGGAGAATCAAGGACAAGGTTTACCGGCCGATTCCGGAAAACGCGGCGACCGCGGCGACCTGTGACAAACTGTTCCAGAAATACCGCACGCTGCACGATTCTTTCGGCCGCGGAGGGAACGACGTGATGAAGCGGCTGAAGGTCTTAAAGAAGAGCATCCTCAAAAGGGGGTAAGATACCGTCATGACATCTTTGAAGAAATATAAATTCTATTTTCTCGTCGGCAGCCAGGACCTGTACGGCGCGGACGTGCTCCGCAGGGTGGACGAAGACGCCAGGACCATGGTGGACGGCTTCAACGCGGACGCGGCGATTCCCTGCACGGTCGTTTTCCATCCGGTCGTGCGAAATTCGGAAGAAATCTACCGCGCCATCATGGAGGCGAACAACGACCCGGCCTGCGCCGGCGTGATTACCTGGATGCACACGTTTTCGCCGTCCAAAATGTGGATCCGCGGCTTCCAGGCGCTTCAGAAGCCCCTGCTGCATGTCAACACGCAGTTCAACCGAGACATCCCGTGGGACAGCATCGACATGGACTTCATGAACCTGAACCAGTCCGCCCACGGCGACCGCGAGCACGGGTTTATCGCCGCGCGGATGCGCCTGCGGCAGAAGGTGATTTCCGGCTGGTGGAAAGACGGACGGTTCCGCAGGCGCATGGCGGGATGGATGCGCGCCGCGGTCGGCGCCTATGAAAGCCGCAGGCTGCGCGTGCTGCGCATCGGCGACAACATGCGCGACGTGGCCGTCACCGAGGGCGACAAGGTCGAAGCCCAGATAAAGTTCGGCTGGCAGGTCGACGCTTACGGCGTCGAAGACATCATCCGCCTGGTCGACAGCGTGACCGACCGAGAAATCGACGCGCAGATGGACGAGTACCGCAGACTCTATACCATGGATACGGAAAACATCGAATCCGTCCGGTATCAGGCGCGGGAAGAGGTCGCGCTTAAAAAATTCATGGAGAAGAAGAAGTTCGGCGCGTTCCACACCAACTTTGAAGACCTGCAGCAGCTTCGCCAGCTGCCCGGCCTCGCCGCGCAGGACCTGATGCGGCAGGGCTACGGGTTCGGCGCGGAGGGTGACTGGAAGGTCGCCGCGCTGTGCCGGATTATGAAGGCCATGACGGCGGACCTGGACTGCGGCACCGCCTTTATGGAGGACTATACCTACAACTTCGACCCCGCCTGCGGCATGAACATGGGCTCCCACATGCTGGAGGTCTGCCCTTCCGTCGCCTGCGAGAAGCCGAAAATCCAGGTGCATCCCCTCAGCATCGGGAACCGGGAGGACCCGGCCCGTCTGGTCTTCAAGGCAAAGGCCGGGCCCGCCGTCCTCGCCACC
>DHOB01000080.1 GCA_002409675.1 Ruminococcaceae bacterium UBA5401 | reverse complement strand
TTTCCTCCTGGATACTGTCTGCGATTTTAACCAGCTCTTTTGCCGGGAAAGTGGACTCCAGCACAAAGCTCGTCGTCCGGTTTTTCCAGATGAGAAAAGATTTGTCGGAAGAAGTCTTTCCCTCCAGAAGAACCGCCTTTTCGCCGCGGATATTCACTTCTTTTTGGGTCGAATGTTCCGTGTCGAAAAGCATGGTTCCTTCTTTCGCGAGCGGGCACTGTTTCAATTCGATTGATACCCCTTTGGAATTCTGATAGAATATCAGAAGAGTGGGACCGAGTTTTCGGGTCTGCTTTTCCGTAAATCCCGCCGGCAGATAGTGGGGCTTATAAACGGTGCCGCTTTTGGACGGGTAAGGCGGATTGGGCCGGCTGCTTTCCTCATAATGGAGATTGAGATGGTCGCTTTTCCACTCTTCGACGGCATTGAAAATCGCCCTGCGCGACGCGCTCACGCTGAGGAGGCTGCCGACCGACACGGCCGCGATTACGGCGACGACAACGGCCGCCCTTGCCGCGGCGCGGCACGCCTTTCTCCAGACCGCCCTGCGCGCCGATTTTTTATCCAGCCGCTCGATTTCCCGGCGGAGCTTTAGGGAAGGAGAATACCGGTCTTTCAGGATGGATTCCGCGGGCAAATGATTCAGCTCCTGCTGAAAGTCTTCTTTCAGCGCTTCGTTCAGCACAATTTTGAACAGCTTTTTCCGCAGTTCCGTTTTATCCACCGCTTTTCTCCTCCTTTCTGATTTCTTCAGACAGCGCGCGCCGGGCGCGGAACAGCCTGACCCGCACGTTGCCCGGAGAGATGCCGAGAATGTGGGCGATCTCTGCGTCGGAATAGTCATAAAGCGCTTTTAGGCGCAGGATATCTTTTTGCCACGGCTTCAGCCGGGCGAGGCACTTCAAAATCATGCCGCAGCTTTCTTCCGAGACGACGATGTCCGGCAAATCCGTTTCTCCGCCGCCCTGCGAAGGAAGTTCGTCCGGCGGCACGGCCTTTTCCCGCCTTTTTTCGCGCAGGAGATTAAAACATTCGTTCCTCACCAATATAACAAGCAGGCCCCTGGTTTCGTTACAGCTTTTGAAAGAAAATTTCTGCAGATTTTCAATCAGCCTTACGAAAGCCCGGGAAACGGCGTCTTCCGCGAGCGCGCGGTCCTTTAAAATTCCCTGCGCCGTATAAATCATCATGGGAGCGTACTGCTCAAACAGCTTTTTCACTGTGCTCCGGTCGTCTTTACTCTGAAGAACCATGATACAGAGCATCAAATCCTCCTCATCCCCTTCTTATTTTGATAATAGCACAAAATACTGGGCGGATTCCATAAAATTCCGGGATTTTACGGCGCCTGCGGCGCGCGGCGGGCTTACTCTGAAATTGTCATAAGATTTTTGAGACAGAGCTGAAGTTTTTAGCGTTGTAAAAAAAGCGGCAAGATGTTATATTTAATTGTAGGTTAGTGATAAATTACAAAAAAGTATAAAAAGGAGGAGTTTTTGTTGGTAGCTGCTATAAACAACGGGGGCGCGGCCCCCGGGACGAAAGCCAGAAAGAGGGCGGGAGTCCAGAAGTTCGGCAGCTTTCTTGCCGGCATGATTATGCCGAACATCGGGGCGTTCATCGCCTGGGGCCTGCTGACGGCGCTGTTCATCCCGACCGGCTGGATTCCGAACGAATACCTGAACAAGCTGGGCGGCCCGATGATCACCTACCTGCTGCCCCTGCTGATCGGGTATACGGGCGGCACGCTCGTCTACGGCAAGCGCGGCGGCGTCGTCGGCGCCATCGCCACCATGGGCGTGATTGTGGGGTCCTCGGTGACGATGTTCCTCGGCGCGATGATTATGGGTCCGCTGGGCGGCTGGCTGATTAAGAAGTTCGACAAGCTGGTCGAGGGGAAAATCGCCGCCGGCTTCGAGATGCTGGTCACCACGTTTTCGGCCGGCATCCTCGGCGGGCTTCTGGCGGTCCTCGGCTATCTGCTCATCGGCCCGGCGGTCGGCGCGCTGACCGTGGCGCTGGGCAACGCGGCCCTGTGGATCACCCAGAAAAAGGTCCTGCCGCTGATTGCCCTTCTGGTGGAGCCCGGCAAAATCCTGTTCCTGAACAACGCGATCAACCACGGCATTTTCGACCCGGTCGGCGTCTCGCAGGTCAAGGAGTTCGGCAAGTCCATCTTCTTCCTGCTTGAAAGCGACCCCGGCCCCGGCCTCGGCGTTCTGCTCGCGTACTGCTTCTTCGGCAAGGGAAGCGCCAGGCAGTCCGCCCCCGGCGCCGTGATTATCCACTTCCTCGGCGGCATCCACGAGATTTATTTCCCGTATGTGCTGATGCAGCCGCTGCTCCTGATTTCCGTGATTCTGGGCGGCATGGCGGCGGATTTCACCTTCGTCATCACGGGGGCCGGCCTGGTGGCGTCCCCCTCGCCCGGCAGCATCATCGCGGAGGTCGCCATGAGCCCGAAGGGCGGCCTGCTGCCCGTGCTGGCCGGCGTGCTGGTCGGCGCGGTCGTCTCGTTCCTGATTTCGGCGGTGATAGTCAAGCGGTCCAATCCGGAAGAATCCGGCGCTTCGCTTGAATCCGCCCAGCGCGAAGTCGCGCGCATGAAGGCGGAAAGCAAGGGCGAGGCCCCCGCCAAGGGCAAGGCCCCTGTTGTCGCCGGAATCCCGAGCCTGATTGTGTTTGCGTGCGACGCGGGCATGGGCTCTTCCGCGATGGGCGAAACCATCCTGAGGAAGCGCCTGAAGGAAGCGGGGCTGGACATTCCGGTCCACCATTCGCCGGTCAGCGAAATCCCGAAGGACGCGGAAGTGGTCTTCACCCAGGAGGCTCTGGCCGAGCGGGCGCATGAAAGAGTCCCCGCCGCGCAGATTATAACCGTGAACAACTTCCTTGACAACGCGGCCTACGACAAGTACATCGGTGCCCTGAAGGCCAACACAAGCCCGCAGAAGAAATCCTGAATCCCTTTTCAAAGGGGCCCGGCGCGGTCTGCGCGCCGGCGTCCCTTTGTTTCGCTTCCGCGGGCTTGGCCCCGGCGCTCCGCCGGCCGGGCCGAAAGAGGGGAAAAAGAAAAATATGGAAAAATTTACAGCCAGACAGAAATTCATCCTCAGCCTGCTTCTGAAGGGACTGGCGCTGCCTCTTGCGGATATTTCCCGGCAGCTCGACGTGAGCGGGCGCACGATTTTCCGCGAGATTGCGGCCATCAACCGCCTGCTGGAGGGCGCGGGGGCCAAAATCTCCGTCAGGAACGCCGAGCTGACCCTGGTGGGGGGAGAGCAGGAGCTGCTGGCTTTGAAACAGTCGCTCGGCCCCCTGCCGAAACGGTGGCTGCTGACGGCGGAGCAGCGGGTCCTTTTCATCACCGCGCAGCTTCTGCTGGCGGAAAAGCCGTGCAAATCCACCTTTTTCAGCGTCCAGCTCAACGTCGCCGACGGAACGGTCAGCGCCTATATGGATAAAATCCAGCGGTGGCTTGCGGAGAAGAACCTGACCCTCAGCCGGAAGCGAAGGTACGGCATCCGGGTCGAGGGCTCCGAGTGGAACAAGAGGAACGCGCTGGTTTCCCTGATTTACGATTACAAGCCGGTGGAAGAGCTGCTCGCCTTCGTCTACGGGTCGAAGCAGGACCCGGTGCTCCGTTTTTTTTCAGCTTCCTGTTCGGGGACCGCATTTTCCGGATGTCGAAGGGAGTTCTGAAGCTTCTCCCGGACGACAGCGCCGAAGACGATGCGAGCTACCTCACGTCGCTGCTGCACATCATGGTCTCTCTGAAGCAGGCGTCGGAGGGGCGCCCGATCGCCCTCCCGGACGAGTTCGTCCGGGAAGTGATTTCGGCGGACCGCACAGGATTCTGCAAAAAGCTGCGCGCATATCTTTCCGCCTTCGGTCTGACAATAACGGACGGCGAGCTCGCGTATCTGCGCGTCCACCTGCCTGGCAGGTACGGGGGCGGCGGGTACCGGGAGGCCGGGGAGACGGGCGTCCCGTTCGACAGGCTGGCCGAAGAGGTGCTGTACGAGGTCGAAAAGCGGTTCGGCACGGATCTGAAGGCGGATTCCCGCTTCGTCGCGGCGCTTTCCCGCTATCTGAAGCTGATTTTCTACCGGGCCAAGCTGGGCATCCAGATTAAGAACTCCATGCTCGGCGCGGTGCGCGACCGCTACGGCGAGCTGTTCGGCGTCGTCGAAAAAGCGTGCAGGCTGATTTTTTCCAAATACAACGTGCTGCTCCCGGAGGACGAGATCGGCTTTCTGGTCCTGTATATCGGCGCGCGGCTGGAGCAGACGGCGCGGCGCGGCCGCAGGGTCTCCATCCTGATTCTGTGCCCGAACGGCGTGTTCGCCTCGCGGATTCTGCTCCGGAAAATCCGCAGCGTCTTTCAGGACGTGGGGCCCGTCGAGGTCGGCTCGCTGAGGGACCTGCCCGAAAAGGGCCGCGGCTACGACCTGATTCTTTCGACGGTGGAGGTCGGGCGGCAGGACCCGCAGGAGGAAAATCTTCTGGTGGTCTCGCCGTTCCTGAGCGACGGGGACATCGTGCGGATCGGCGAGCGCATCCGCGGCATCCGCGGGCGGCCGGGCCGCGCCGAAACCGGCCCTCCGGCGGCGGAAAGCGGGGCGGAAAAAGAAGCCCTCGTCCGCGGAATGGCCGAGGGTCTGTGGCTGAAGACCGTCCCGGCCGGCTCTTTCGAGGCCGTCGTCGGCAGCATCGCCGCCGCGCTGTGCGACGGGAACGTCGCGCGGGACCGGGGGGAAATCGGCCGGCTGATTCTGAAAAGAGAGAAGATGGGGAGCATCGTGATTCCCCATTCGCACGTTTCCCTGCTGCACATCCGCTCCGACCTTGTGAACCGGCCGTTCGTCGGCGTCTTCCGCATGGACGGCAGCGTCCTGATGGAGAGCGCCGGCTTCGCGCAGGAGCCCGTCGATACGTTTCTGGTGCTTCTTGCGCGGGAAAACGAGTCCCCGGCCGTGCTGGAGAAAATGGGGAACGTCAGCGTCGCCCTGATAGAAGACGCGAAGTTCCCCGCCATGCTGCGGCAGAGCCGCCCGGACGACCTGCGCGCGCTGCTGAAAGACCTGCTGGGCCTCAGGCGGTGAAAGCGCAACATCATTCTGAAAGGGGAAAACAATGAAGAAACAGATTCTGATGCCCGAAAACATCCTTCTGAACTTAAAAACGGAGCCGAAAGAGCAGGCCATCGAACGGGCGGGCAGCCTTCTGGTCAAAAGCCGCTACGTCACCCCGAGATACATCGAGGGGATGAAAGAGCGCGAGAAGAAATTCACCACCTATATCGGGAACGGCATCGCCATCCCCCACGGGGTGAACGAATACAAAAAAGAGATTCTGGAGACCGGGCTCGTGATTCTCCAGTACCCGGAGGGCGTCGATTTCGGCAAGGGAAACACGGCGTACCTCGTGATCGGCATCGCCGGAAAGGGCGACGAGCACCTCGGCCTTCTGACCAAGCTGGCCCTGACCGTGCAGGACAAAAACAACGTGGAGCGCCTGCGGTATGCGAAGACCGGCGGGGAGATTCTTTCCATCATCGAAAAAGAGGGGATTGCGTGATGAAGGCGGTTCATTTCGGAGCGGGAAAAATCGGAAGAGGATTTATCGGGTACCTTCTGGCAAAATCGGGGTACGACCTGACTTTTGTCGATATTTCTGAAAAGCTGGTCGACAGCATCCGCCGGCTCGGCCGCTATAAGGTCGTCACGCTCGGCACCGAAAAGCGGGAGGAGACCGTCGGCCCCGTCGGGGCGGTCGCCCTGAACGACCGGGCGGCCCTCACGGCCGCCGTGCGGGACGCGGACCTCATCACGCTCTCAATCGGCGCGAACAACCTGAAAAGCACCGGCAGGGTCCTTCAGCAGGCTCTGCGGGAGCGCTGGCGCACCAGCCCGGAGCGCTCGCTGGACGTCATCGCCTGCGAGAACGCCCTGTTCGCCACCGACATGCTCAAAGAATCGGTCTACGAGGGGGCGGAGCCGGAGTTTCAGGCGTACCTGAACAAAAAGGTCGGCTTCCCGAACTGCGCGGTGGACCGCATCGTGCCGGCCGCGGCCGCGAAAGGGGAATCCCCCATCGACGTCGCGGTTGAGGATTTCTACGAGTGGGACATCGAGCGCGGCAAAGTCCATATCAACGGCTCCATCCGGGGCGCCCGCTATGTGGAGAACCTCGCCCCGTACCTCAAGCGGAAGATTTTTCTGCTGAACGGCGCCCACGCGCTGATCGCCTACACGGGCTACCGCAGAAAGTACCGCTATGTGCACGAGGCGATCCGCGACCCGGAAATCCGCGCCGCCGTGAAGAAATTCCACGAAGAGGCCATCGCGGCCCTGAGCCGCGAGTACGGCATGGACCGCGGCGAGCTGGAGCAGTACGCGCAGAAGCTGGTCCGCCGGTTTGAGAACGCCTACCTTCAGGATGAGCTGACCCGCGTCGGCCGCGACCCCGTGCGCAAGCTCTCCGGCAACGACAGGCTGGTCGCCCCGCTCAGGCTCTGCGAGCGGTACGGCCTTGAGTGCGGCGGCATCGTCTTTGCGGTCGCCGCCGGCTTCGCCTACGATTACAGCGGCGACCCCAAGGCGGCGGAAATCCAGAAGAAAATCGCCGAACAGGGCATCCGCAAAACGGTCGCGCAGGTCACGGGGTTGGAAGAAGCCGGCGCTCTGGTCGGCCGCATCGCGGAGCAGTACGCAAAGCTGGCAGACAAACGGTAACTTCAGACAATCAGTATCCCGAGGAAGGATTGGAAAGATGCTTAGCAGACAGTTTACGATTCAGAATCAGTACGGGTTCCACCTGCGGCCCGCGCAGGTGATGGTGGAAAAAATGACGCCGTTCGAGGCGAAGGTGACGGTCAAAAAAGCGGACGGCACCGGCGCGGACGCCAAAAGCCTGCTGGGCCTGATGAGCCTGGGCCTGACGGGCGGGCAGACGGTCCGGGTCGAAATCAGCGGCAGGGACGAGGAGCGGGCGATGGCCGCGATGGAGGAGCTTTTTAAGAACAATTTCGGCGAATAAAGCGTCACAGCGGATCGGAGAATGATGAATATGGCAGAAAAGACCTTTGAGGGAATCGGCGTCTCCCGCGGAATCCGCAGGGGAAAGGCCCTGCTCTACCGCCACGCGGCCAGACCGGCCGAACAGGGCGGGATTCCGGCGGCGGAGGCGGAAAATGAAGTTGAGCGGCTGGACCGGGCCGTGGACCGGGCTTCCCGTGAAGTCGACGCGCTGATTGCGCGCTCTTCCGAAACGCTCGGCAAAGAGGAACTCTCCGTGCTGCGGGGGCAGAAGACGCTGCTCTCCGATCCGGCTTACTGCCCCGAAATCAGAAAGCGCATCCGCGAAAAGCTGATTCGGCCGGAGCAGGCCGTTTCGCAGGTCACGGAGCAGTACGCCGCCCTTTTTGAAAAGATGCCGAACAGCTATATGCGCGAGCGCGCCACGGACGTGCGCGACGCGGGGAACCGGCTGCTCGCGGCCCTTTCCGGCGCGCGGGGGAACGCGCTCTCTTCGGTCGGCCGGCCCGTGATTCTGGTCGCGGACGACCTTTCCCCCTCCGACACCGTGCAGCTCGACCGCAGGAACGTCCTGGCGTTTGCGACCGAGAAGGGCGGCAGAACCTCCCACACGTCGATTTTTGCAAAATCGCTGCGGATTCCCGCGGTGGTGGGGGTTGCCGGCCTGCTGGAGGGCGTGCGGGACGGCGAAGAGCTGATTGTGGACGGCGGCCGCGGCGTCTGCATCGCCGACCCGTCGCCGGCCACGGCCGGGCGGTATGAAAAAGAGATGGAGCGGGAGCGGAAGCGGGAGGAGCTTTACGGCCGCTTCAAAAACCGGCCCGCCCGCACCGCGGACGGGAAGCGCATCCTCGTCGCGGCCAACGTCGGCTCCTATGCCGACGCGCTGGATTCCAGGGCGGAGGGCGCCGAGGGGGTCGGCCTGTTCCGGACGGAGCAGCTCTACCTCTCCCGCCGGTCGGCGCCGGACGAGGAGACGCAGTTCCGGGAATACAAAAAGGTCGCGGAGTGCTACGCCCCGCGGGAAGTCATCGTCCGCACCCTGGACATCGGCGGGGACAAGGCCCTGAGCTACCTCGACATCGGCAAAGAGGCGAACCCGTTCCTGGGGTACAGGGCCATCCGCCTCTGCCTGGGCCGGAAGGACCTTTTCCTCACGCAGCTGCGGGCAATTCTGCGCGCCAGCCGGTACGGGAAGCTGGCGGTGATGTTCCCGATGATTTCCGGCTATGAGGAGCTGGCCGCCGCGAAGCGGGCGCTGCAGGAGGCGAAGGACCAGCTCCGGAAGGCGGGCGTCCCGTTCGACGGGGACATCCGGGTCGGGATGATGGTCGAAATTCCCTCCGCCGCCCTGATGGCGGACGTTCTGGCGCCGGAAGTCGACTTTTTCAGCATCGGGACGAACGACCTCGTCCAGTATTCCGTCGCCGTGGACCGCGGGAACGAGCGGGTCTCCTATCTGTACGATTACTGCCACCCGGCCGTGGTCCGGCTGATTCGCCGGGTCTCGGAGGCCGCGCACGCGAACGGCACGCAGGTCTGCATGTGCGGCGGCATGGCGGGGGACGCGCTCGCGGTGCCGCTGCTGGTCGGCCTCGGCCTGGATGAGCTGAGCATGGCGGCGGATTCCGTCGCGCAGGTCAAGTACCTCGTCGGCAAGCTCGGGACCGAAGACTGCCGCCGGCTGGCGGACGCGGCCGCCGCGTGCCGATCCACGCGCGAGGTCCGCGCCCTGCTCGAAAAATTCCGGCGCGAATCCTCCGGCGGGGAGGACGCCGCCCGGTAGAAAACGAAATCTCCGGAACATGAGCGGGCCGCCGCAGAAAAATCTGCGGCGGCCCCATTTTCGGCAGCCCGTATCTTTTGCGGCAGGCCGGGACGTGGGCATTACGCTTTTTGCGGCCCGCGCGCGCCACGGATGCGGGCGCGGACCCTTTTGGCCAGCAGCACCAGCACCAGCACGGCGACGGAGACGAGCGCGGTAAACCCGCCCGGCGCCACGTTGAAATAGAAAGAGGCGAACAGCCCGACCAGGATGTCGATCACGCTGAAAACCACCGAAAAAATCAGGGTGCCCCGAAAGCCCCTGCCGAGCTGCAGCGCGGTGGCGACCGGCAGCGCAATCATCGAGCTGAGTACCAGCACGCCCACAATCCGGATGGAGGCGGAGATGGCGCAGGCGGCGAGGATGGAGAACACGTAGTTGATGGCCCTGACCTTCACGCCGGCGACCTTCGCGGCCTCCTCGTCGTAGGAGATGTAGAGCATCTGGTCGTAGAGGAATATCACCGTCAGCACGGAGACCGCGCTGAGGACCGCCACCAGAACCATGTCGAGCCGCGTGACGGTCAGCACGCTGCCGAACAGGAACGAGTCCGCATTGGCGTGCAGCCTGCCGGAGCTGATAATCGTGATGGCGGTGCCCACGCTGAGCGCCAGCACAATCGTGAGGATCAAATCCGTGTACTTTTTGAAGTACGTCCGCAGAAACTCAATCAGCGCGCCGCACAGCGACGTGAAGACGAACGCGCCGAAGATGGGGTTCCCGCCGCACAGCAGCCCCAGCGTGACCCCCGCCAGCGACGCGTGGGAGAGCGTGTCGCCGATCATCGAGTAGCGCCGCAGCACCAGAAAAATGCCGATGCAGGGGCACAGAATCGAAATGAAAATGGAAACGAAAAAAGCGTTCCGCATGAAACCGTAGCTCAGCATGGTCAGCCCTCCACCCTGTTTTTCCGCATGAATTCTCCGGCGTACTGCCGGGGCGAGCACAGGTGTCCCCGGCCGCCCGTCAGGTGGTAAATCAGCGTGGAATTCGCCACGGCGGCCTCCAGGTTATGCTCGACCGAGACGACCGTAATCCCGTTTTTCCGGTTTATCGTTTTGAGGAACGAGTAAATTTCCCTCTGGCTCCCGATATCCACCCCGGTGGAGGGCTCGTCCAGAATCAGCAGGTCCGGGTTCCCGATCAAAGCCCTCGCAATCAGGACCTTCTGCGTCTGCCCGCCCGAAAGCGTCCCCATCAGCGCGCGGGAGAAGGCGGTCATCCCGACCCGCTCCAGGCACCGCGCGGCGGCGCCGCGGTCTTTCACTTTCAGCAGCCGGCGGTAGCTGTTCAGCATCTCGGCCACCGTAATCGGAAAGCCGGAGTTGGAAAAATCGCTCCTCTGCGGCACGTACCCGATTCTGCCGGCGTGCGCCTCGATGCTCCCGGAGGTCGGCTTCAGGAACCTCAGAATCAGCTTCATCAGCGTGCTTTTGCCGCAGCCGTTCTCGCCCACCACCGAGACGTACTCCCCCCGGTGGATTTCGAGGTTCAGGCCGCGCAGCACGTAGGGCGGCGAGCCGGTATAGGAAAAAAACAGATTTTCTGCCCGAATCATCGCGGATGTTCTCCCTTTGCAGTTAGAATTGGGGATGCCCTTCTCTATAATAAACGCAAACGGTTCACGTTTGCAAGGGCTCTGCGCCGGATGCTGAAAATTTCCCTTGACAATACGGGGAAAAGCGGTATAATCTGGATACAGGGCACAAAAAATGTGCAATGCGGGAACGGGTGCTGCAACACCCGCCCCCTGCATACGGAGACACAGACTCCATACACAACCGAATACTCGGCGCATTGCGTTCTCTATTATAACGCCCGTCCGTCTTTTTGTACAGAGGATAATTTCCTTCTGTGCAGGAAGGCGGCGGGGGCTGAATAAGAGGGGCGCGGGCGCTTTTCGGGGCGGTGTACAGGGATGTCTGAATCCGTGTACGCCGCCTTTTTTGTGCTCTGCAGCGGGCGGCCGGGGAACAGGGCCGCGGGAGCCGTCTGACCACCCTCCCGTGCGTTCCTGATTTTCCCGGCCGTCCGTCTTTATGGCTGGCAGCGTACCGGCGGGTCGGAATCGGCTTTGCCGGCCTGCGAAAGCCTGA
>DHOB01000051.1:4293-4480 GCA_002409675.1 Ruminococcaceae bacterium UBA5401 | reverse complement strand
TGTTTAATTTTCAAGGTCCCATGTCGTCATTTTTCACAGGACTTTTCTTTTTGCTTTTCTTAAAACTGCCAAAAGCGCCAAGAACAACGTCCCGTTTTACGACGGCTTAACAATAATAGCACTTTCAATCGGCTTTGTCAACGTTTTTTCAAAAAACTTCTGACCGAAGGTACAGGCTATAAACCGA
>DHOB01000051.1:2491-3984 GCA_002409675.1 Ruminococcaceae bacterium UBA5401 | reverse complement strand
CGCGTCAGCCACCGGTACTGCGGGGTCGCCCCGAAGTTTTTATCCGCGGCGGCAAAGGCGACCGAAAGGCCGGTCTGCGCATCGGTCTGCCCTCCCCGGCCGACCGTGGATTGCGCCCTGTTTTCCGCAACGACCTGCGACAGCTTCTGGGTCTTGAGCAGCCGCTTCACTTCCGCCTGGAACAGCGCGTCCTGCCTTTCGGCATCCACATAGCCTTCGGCAAGCGTCAGGGGACATCCGGCCGCCGCCGCATCCTCCATCATCTTTTTGAGGGCCGGAAGGATCCTGCGGTCGACGGAAACGCCTTGATAGGTCTCCACCTGCACCCGGTACCCCGCCGGGAGCGGCCGGCCCGGCCCCGCCAGCGCGAGATTCACGGAATCGTCGTCTGTTTCTTCTTCCGTACTAAAAGAGGACGCCGGCGGCTGCGCGGCCTGCTGCCGGTTCTGGTCGAGGGCGCTCTGAATCTGGTACCACGCGAGAAACGCTCCCGCCGCGACCGAAAACAGGAGCATCAAACCCACGGCCGTCATCACAATCCGCAGCTTTTTGAGCTGCTTCTGCTTGCGCCACTCGGTGGGGCCTTTCAAGATCCTTTCCTTTTCCTTTCGGCCGCGCACGCCCGACCCGCCTTTCAGTTTCCGCCGATCCCGCCGTTTTTCGACCCGGCTTGTTAAAAACAGGCCGTCGAAAATCTCGCAGGTTATTCCCCTGACAGGGGAAGCTGCCGCGCCGCGGCAGGCAAAAGGGTGTTGGCGGCAAGCGCAGCAAATGGAGGCGCATACTCCCCGTATGTAACCGGAATCTGCAAGCGCAGCCAATGCAGGAAGCAAAATTGCACCGCACTTTTGCGGTTGCGCGACTTTACTCGACGGCCTGGGCATTTTTTATTTTTCCTGTCGTATTCCATTTCATATTGTATAACTTATCCGGAGCGTTTGCAACCGCCGGGTTTTTCCATGTTTTCGTCTTTCGGCAGGCCGGGCCTGGGGTTTGATTTTCCGTGAAAATCAGAGTATCATGTAAAGTGGGTTAATTTTCAAAATGTATTTTACGCTCTCATCGTCGCAGAAATCGAGGTTTGACATGATGCGAAAAACAAAGATTGTCTGTACGCTTGGTCCCGCAACCGAAAAGGAAGAAACCATCCGGCAAATGATGCTGGCCGGCATGAACGTCGCACGCCTGAATTTCTCCCACGGAACGGAAGAACAGCAGAAAAAATACGCGGATACCGTCAAAAAGCTGCGCAAAGAGCTGGACCTTCCCGTCGCGCTGATGCTGGACACCAAGGGCCCGGAAATCAGGACCGGCGATTTCGCCGCCCCCGTCGTTCTGGAGACCGGCAGCCGCTACACCTTGACGACCCGGACCGTCCCGGGAAGCAAAACCGTCTGTTCCGTCTCTTTCCCGAGGCTGCCGGCGGAAGTTTCGCGGGGAACGAGGATCCTGATAGACGACGGGCTGATAGAGCTGAAAGTGGAATCCATTTC
>DHOB01000051.1:0-2243 GCA_002409675.1 Ruminococcaceae bacterium UBA5401 | reverse complement strand
TCGCGTTTGCCGTAAGGGAGAATTTCGACTTCATCGCCGCCTCTTTCACGCGCAGCGCGCAGGACATTCTGGACCTTCGCAGCGAGCTGGAAAAGCTCGACTGCCACAACATCCGGATTATCCCCAAGATTGAAAATTCCGACGGCGTCAAAAACATCGACGAGATTCTCCATGTATCCGACGGTCTGATGATCGCGAGGGGCGACCTCGGCGTCGAAATCCCGTTCGAGGAGATTCCGAGCATCCAGAAACGGTTTATCCGGAAAGCGACGAACGCGGGGCTGCCCGTAATCACGGCGACGCAGATGCTCGATTCGATGATTAAGAACCCGCGCCCGACGCGCGCGGAAACAACCGACGTGGCGACCGCCATCTACGACGGGACCAGCGCCATCATGCTCTCCGGCGAGACGGCCTCGGGCTCCTATCCGGTGGAGGCCGTCAAGACGATGGCCAAAATTGCCGAATGCACGGAAAAATCCATCGACTACACCCAGGCTTTCCGCACGTGGAGCAGAAGCGAAGAGCCGAACGTGACCTCCGCCATCTCGCACGCGACCTGCACCACCGCCCGCGACCTCGGCGCCACCGCCATCATCACGGTCACAAAGTCCGGCCGCACCGCCCGGATGATTTCCCGCTACCGCCCCGCCTGCCCGATTATCAGCGGCACGCCGGACGAGAAAGTGCTGCGGCAGATGAGCCTTTCATGGGGGGTCACGCCGATTCTGATAGAGGAAAAGGACAACACGGACGACCTGTTCGACCACGTCGTCCGCATCGCCAAAAAGCACGGGCTGGTCCGGGGCGGCGACCTGGTCGTCATCACCTCCGGCGCGCCGCTCAGGATGTCCGGCACCACCAATCTGCTCAAAGTGCAGCTTGTGGGCAACGTGATGGTCTCCGGCGTGGGCGCCAGCAAAGGCTCCGTCTGCGGGAACCTCTGCGTCTGCAAAAGCGAGGAGGAAGTCCGCAAAAAGTTCAAGGCCGGCGACGTTCTGGTCGTTTCGGAGACGACGAACAGCCTGCTGCCCTTCCTGCGGATGGCCTCCGCCCTGGTCACGGAGCGCCCGGGGATGAACTCCCACGCCGCAATCGCCGGGATGGCGCTGGGCAAGCCCGTGATTGTCGGCGCGCAGAACGCCACGAAGATTTTAAAATGCGGCACCACCGTCACGGTGGACGCGAACCGCGGCATCGTCTACAGCGGCGTCAAGTGCTTCCCGGCCTGAATTTTCTTCAATATCAATACTGCCCTTCTTTTTTCAGCAACAGAAGCGCCAGCAGATAGCAGCAGACCAACAGCAGGGAAAAATTCCACCGCGAGCGAAGCAGGATGAGGAACCCGACCAGGGCCAGCGGCGCCAGCAGAACAAAGGAAAGGACGGAGCTGATTCTTTCGGCGTCCTCCGGCTCCATTTTAAGGCACAGAAGGGCGAAAAGGGCCTGTCCGCCATCCAGCGGCGCGATTGGCAGGGCGTTGAACGCGAACAGCAGAAAATTGCCGAGGACGAACCTCGGGAACCGCATCCCGAAAAAAGCGAAGGCAAGCGCGGACGCCGCAAGATTCGCCAGCGGGCCGGAAAGCGAAACCCAGACGTCCCGGCGGTAGCTCCCCTCCGCCCGGCCGGGCTTCAGGATGTCGATTCCGAACGGGGTGAAGCGGACTTCCCGCGGCAGGCAGCGCAGGGCGGCCATCGCCGCCAGGTGCGCGGCCTCATGCAGCGCGGCGCAGAGCAGCCCCGCCGCGGCCATCCCGCTGCGGTCGAGCGTCAGCAGCAGGGCGATCACGGCGAGGAATGGAAAGCCGACCGTCACGCGGCACCGGCCGAGGGTGAACGTCACGGCGTCTTTCCTTTTTCGCCGCCCGCGGGGGCGGAAGAAGCCGCGGAGGGAGCGGACGAAACCCCGGACGCGCCGCTTGAGCCGGGGGCGGATGACGTCGACGAAATCGTGCCCGAGGCGGAGCCGGTCTGCGGCCCGGCGCTGGAAATCCAGGTCCAGAGCCCCACGACGGTGCGTTTGGCCTGGTCAAGCTGCTCCTCCGCGATGAGGGAATCGTTCAGCGCCCCCAGATACCACGAGCGCACGGCGGCATACAGCTCCCCCCCGTGCAGCCGGAGCAGCAGGGCCGCAGCCAGCACCGCAAGGCAGGTGTAAATCTGGATGGAAGTCAGCAGGCGCGTTCTCTGCCGGCGTTGCGGGCCGCTTTTCGGCTGCTCTTCCGGGTAGGGCGCAAAAGC
>DHOB01000053.1 GCA_002409675.1 Ruminococcaceae bacterium UBA5401 | reverse complement strand
GCCGTGAAGGAGATTATCACCTGCGGCGGGCGGATGAGCTTGGAGCGCAAGGGACCGCAGGCAGACGAGGGGAACATGTACTGCCGGCTGATGGCGTTCGGCAACAAAGACTACCAGACCCTGCACGACCAGAGCGAGGGCGCGTACCGGCGGCGCATCCTGCTCTTCACAAAGCCGAAGCCGGAAGGGCGGAAGGACGACAAAGACCTCCCGCGCAGGCTCGCGCGCGAGCGGGACGGGATTTTCCTCTGGATGCTGGCGGGCCTGAAGCGCCTGATGAAGAACGACTGGGAGTTCACCCTCAGCGGGCGCGCAAAGGAGAATCTGGAGCAATCCAAACGGGACAGCTTTAACTTTTTGGCGTTTCTGGACGACGCGGTGCGCCTTGGCGTGCCTGATACATCCGAATTCAGCGCCGACATCTGCAACGAATACGACTGCTGGTGTTCGGAAAATGGGGAGATGCCGAGGTCCAGAAAAACGGTCATCAGCTACCTGCGGCAGAATGCGGACAAACTAAAAATTCTTTATAGCAATCACGTTCCAAAAGATGGCAAACAGGCGCGCGGATTCTATGGCGTTCAGCTCTTGAAAAAACATCGAAACGGAATCAGCCCCATGTAGGGACACGTGTGGGACGCATGTGGGACACATGAAAAAAGCCGGGAAGCCGCACCAGTACTGGGCTGGGACGCATGGGACGCGAAAATCGTTCCATATTCCTTTATATATACGCAATACAAATATATATTTATATAACTTTCAGTGGAAGTACGCGTCCCATGCGTCCCATGCGTCCCAAGCCAATGTTCATGCGGGTTCCGAGAGTTTACGAAGCGTCCCGGATGCGTCCCAAGCGCCGCAGAGGCGCGTCAGGCCACGCGGCCGGGGTAGTTGACGACGGCGATTTCGGTCATGGCGCTTTCCATGGCGTCCACAATCCGCTCCAGCCGGGCCGCGACGGTCCCGCTGTAAGAGATTTCGCCGCACTGGGTGCATTTGTAGCAGGGCACATTCTTGACGATGAGCATGGAGCCGCTCTTCAGCGTGACGAAGTAATTCGTCCTGCTTTCGGCCATGTCCCCTTTGCAAAAGAAGCAAGTCATCGCGCGCTCTCCTTTCTTGTTTTCAGGTCCGGCGCCCATTTTGCCGGGTCGGGAATGTAGGCCGTGATGAGCCACAGCCTTCCGCTTCCGATTCCGCAGACCACGTGGATCTGTCGCCCGGCGACGCTGGTCCCGAGTACTAAGCAACTGGGATACGGGTAATCCGAGGGGTATTGTTCTATGATTTCGCCATTCAGAACGGCGGCCTTCAGGTCGGAATATCGAAGGCCACGCTCCTGACAGCGCAGCCGGGCATGGTCGGTGAGCTGGATGGTTTCATCCTTACATAATTTCCGCAGTTCGTCAAGGGTTATTCCGCTCGGCATTAAATCTCCTCCGTTCGGTCTTCGGGCGCGCTCCATACGGCTGTTTTATACTCCATTTTAATTATATACCGGCCGGGGCGCTCAATCAAGCGCGGGCGGCCGCGCCCGACGCGCGGCGCCTGTACGCACGCATCGCAAAGAGATACGCCGCGAGCAGAATCCCGGCGCACCACGCCAGCGCGGCCCAAATATCGTTTCCGACGGGCTGCCCCGCGAGCAGGGAGCGGATGGCGTCGACGATGGAGGTGACCGGCTGGTGCTCGGCAAACGCGCGCACCGGGCCGGGCATGGTCCGGGTCGGCACGAAGGCCGAGCTGATGAGGGGAAGGAAAATCAGCGGATAGGAGAACGCGTTCGCCCCGTCGACCGTTTTGGCGGTCAGGCCGGGAATCACCGCAACCCAGGTCAGGGCCAGCGTGAACAGCGCGAGGATGCCGGCCGCGGCGAGCCAGGACAGGACCCCCGCCGAGGAGCGGAAGCCCATCGGGAGCGCGACGAGGAGGATGACGGCGACCGAAATCGCGTTGGAGACCAGCGAGGTCAGCACGTGCCCCCACAGCACGGCGGAGCGCGCAATCGGCAGGGAGCGGAACCGCTCGAAAATCCCGCCCTGCACGTCGGCGAACAGGCGGAACGCCGTGTAGGAGACGCCGCTCGCAATCGCAATCAGCAGGATGCCGGGCAGCAGGTAATTCACGTACCCGGCCGCGCCGGTCTGAATCGCGCCGCCGAACACGTAGACAAACAGCAGCATCATTGCAATCGGCACCAGGCAGACCGTAATAACGGTGTCCATACTGCGGAAAACATGGCGCATGGAGCGGCCGAACATCACGCTCAAATCACTGAAAAAGCGGTTTTCCATCATGCTTCCTCCTTTTTGCCCACGACGGCGAGGAACACGTCCTCCAGCGTCGGCAGCTTCCGCGAAAATTCTGCGACGGGAATCCCCGCCCGTTCCATCCGGTTCAGGACGTCGGCGAACTGCCCGGCGCTCCCGTCGGTGTCCACGGCGACGGAAAGGGCCGCTTCGTCCGGCTTCGCGGGATACCCGCCGCCCAGCGCCCCCAGCGCCGCCCGCAGCTCTTCCGCGCGCGCAAAGCGCAGCTCCACGCGCCCGTGGGGAAGCCGGGCCTTCAGCTCTTCCGGGGTCCCCCGCGCCACGATTCTTCCCCCGCGCAGGATGGCGATGCGGCCGGCGAGCCGCTCGGCCTCCTCCAGATACTGCGTGGTCAGGAACACCGTCGTGCCGTTCCCGGCAAGCTCTTTGACCGTCTTCCAGACCTCGATGCGCGCCCGGGGGTCGAGGCCGGTGGTCGGCTCGTCGAGGAAGAGGACCGCCGGATTGCCGGGCAGGCTCATGGCGATGTCGAGTCTGCGGCGCATCCCGCCCGAATAAGCGGAAACCCTGCGGTCGGCGGCGTCCGCCAGACCGAAGCGGTTCAGCAAATCGTCCGCCACCCGGCGCGGGCTGCCGAGGTGCCGCAGCCTCGCAATCATCACGAGGTTTTCCCGCCCGGTCAATATTTCGTCCACGGCGGCGAACTGCCCGGTCAGGCTGATGGACCGCCGCACCCCGGCGGGGTCCTTCGCCACGTCGAACCCGTTGACAGCGGCGGTGCCGCCGTCCGCCCGCAGCAGCGTGGCGAGGATTTTGACGGTCGTCGTCTTGCCCGCGCCGTTGGAGCCGAGCAGGGCGAAGATGCCGCCCCTTTCCACCTCTAAATTCACGCCCTTCAGGAC
>DHOB01000026.1:1170-3798 GCA_002409675.1 Ruminococcaceae bacterium UBA5401 | reverse complement strand
CAGGACGCCGAGCGTGTTGACGGCCGCAAGCTGGTCCCTGCCGCCCCTCTTGTTATACAGGGTGGCGGCGAGGTTGGTGGGGACGGCCGCCGCGTCCGCGTCCCCGGACGAGATTTTCGCGACGATCTGGTCGGGCGAAGTGGCCAGCGAAATTTTATAGGCGTTGGCCGTCTTCCCGGCGTCGTTGTCGCTCATCAGCTTCAGCATGCCGATGCCGGTGGGGCCTTTCAGCGCGGCCAGGCGGAGTACGGGCTTTTGAGTTTTCTGCGCCGCCGCCCGGCTGGAGACAGCCGCGGAGGGGGCGGAGCTTTCGGCCGCTTCGGTTCCGCATCCCGCCGCGCCTGCCAGAAGCAGAAAAACGGCGAGCAGCAGCGCGGCCGCTTTTTTGATGTGTTTCATTTTACTCTCCTCTCAAAGCCGGGACGGGCAAAGCCGCGTCCTGAATCTCTAAAATTACAGAGGAAACGGAGAAAGCCGCGGGCGGGGCCGCCCTTTTAAAGCGGACTTCCCTTACGGCAGCCGGACGGCCGCGGAATTTTCAGGTTCCTGAGGCCGCGCTTTTCCTCACAATTTCCATCTATTCAGTATACCTGAAAAGCGATTTATTGTCAATTAATTAACATGGGCTGGGAGAAAGTGGGCGGCCTTTTTCGGCGGAAAAACAAATTTTTTTGAAAAGCCGGGCGCTGAGCCGTTGAGAAAATGGACCGTTTCCTGTATAATACAAGAAACAGTATTATTATCGTTTTGATTTTACAGGAGGGCGGTTATGAGTAAACATCCTTTCGCAAATATCCGGATTCCCATCGAGGCGAACAATCCGGCCATCCGCCGCATTGAAGCGCTGTGCATCAAATGCGGGCAGTGCCGGCGCGTCTGTGAGAACGACATCGCGGTCGGCAGGCTGTACGACCTGGAAAGCACCGGCGACGTTCCCATCTGCATCCACTGCGGCCAGTGCGCCAATGCCTGCCCCGTCGATTCCATCACCGAGGTGTACGAGTATCCGGCCGTCCGCGAGCTGACGAAGCGCAAGGACAAGGTCGTTATTTTCAACACGTCCCCCTCCGTGCGCGTTTCCCTGGGGGAGGAGTTCGGGATGCCCGCCGGGTCGTTCGTGGAGGGGAAAATGGTGGCCGCCCTGCGGGCGCTGGGCGGCGATTATGTGCTGGACACCAACTTTGCGGCCGACCTGACCATCATGGAAGAAGCGGCGGAGCTGGTCGAGCGCCTGACGAAAAAGACGAAGCCTCTGCCGCAGTTCACAAGCTGCTGCCCCGCCTGGGTCAAATTCGTGGAGACGTTCTACCCGGAGTTTCTGCCCAATATCTCCTCCGTGAAGAGCCCGATCGGCATGCAGGGGCCGACCGTCAAAACCTATTTTGCGGAGCAGAACGGAATCGACCCGCGCAGAATCGTCAATGTGGCCGTGACGCCCTGCACGGCGAAAAAATTTGAAATCCGCCGGCCGGAGATGAACGCCTCCGCCGCGTACACCGGAATCCCGGACCTGCGGGACATGGACTATGTCATCACCGCGCGAGAGCTTGCGCGGTGGATTCGGGAAGAGAACATCGACTTCGCTTCCCTGCCCGACAGCGGCTATGACCCGCTGATGGGGGCCGCGTCCGGGGCGGGCGTCATCTTCGGGAACACCGGCGGCGTGATGGAGGCGGCGGCGAGGACCGCTTACTATGACGTGACCGGAAAAAATCCGCCGGAGGATTTTCTGGACCTCAAGCCGGTGCGCGGCATGGACGGCATCCGGGAAGCGTCGCTGGACATCGGCGGAATCCGGGTCCGGGCGGCCGTCGCCCACGGGACGGCGAACGCCCAGAAACTTTTGGAGAAAATGAAGGCCGGCGAGGCGGAATATGAATTTGTGGAGGTCATGACCTGCCGCGGCGGGTGCATCGGCGGCGGCGGGCAGCCCAAGACCGCTATCCCGATGAGCGACGAGATCCGGCTCAAGCGCATCGCCTCGCTTTACCGCAAGGACCGGTCCCAGAAAATCCGCATGAGCTACGAAAACCCGGACATCCAGCGGGTCTACCGGGTGTTTTACGGGAAACCCCTGAGCGGGCGGGCCCGGCAGCTGCTGCACACCGCGTACCGGGACCGGAGCGGCGACCTCGGACCCAAGGGGATGCTGAAGCCGGCGGAGGCGAAGGAGCCGGAAAAAGCGGAAAAGGCGGCCGCGCCCAAGAGCGCCAAGAAGCATGTGACAAAATGGCGCTGCAAGGTCTGCGGCTACATATTCGAGGGGGAAAAGCCCCCGAAGACCTGCCCGATCTGCGGCGTTCCGGCCGACCAGTTTGAAAAGATAGAGGATTGACACCCGATGGGCGGGCGCCCCGCACTGTGGATTCGGTGCGGGGCGCCCGCCGCGTTTCCGGGAGCCCGGCCGCCCCGCCCGGATGCGCGGATTCCCGGCCGAAAATCGGCTTCAAAGCCGGCCCGGCCGTTTTTGGGGGGCTGCCCGGCGGCGAAATTCGCGCTTGACAAACAAAGGCCTTCGGATTATATTAGAAATACAAATGGAAAGCATTTGCAAGTATTTTTTGGAGGCGGAATCATGTTAAAACGGTATACGGCCCTCATGCTGAGCGTCGCGGCCGCCGTGAGCGT
>DHOB01000026.1:0-882 GCA_002409675.1 Ruminococcaceae bacterium UBA5401 | reverse complement strand
AGGTCACCACCATCATCCCGAACGGCACCGAACCGCACGACTTTGAGCCGAAGGCGCAGGACCTTGTGAGCCTCGGCAAGGCGAAGGTGTTCGTGTACAGCGGGTTCGGGATGGAGGCCTGGGCGGACAAGGCGGTCCAGTCCGCGGACAATCCGGACCTCGTGGCGGTCGAAGCCTCGAAAGGCGCGGAGCCTCTCAAGAATACGGACCCGGGCGAAGTCAAGGAACACGGGCAGTACGACCCCCACATCTGGCTCAGCCTGAAAGGCGCCGAAATTGAGGTCAAGAACATTGAGGCCGGCCTTGCGAAGGCGGACCCTGCCAATCAGGATTATTACAGCAAGAACTGCGGCGAGTTCGTCTCCAAACTTGAGAGCCTGTATTCGGAATACGATCAAAAATTCAAAGCCGTCCCCAAAAAGAGCTTTGTCACGGGACATGCCGCTTTCGGCTACCTCTGCCGGGACTTTGGGCTGCAGCAGAACAGCGTGGAGGACACCTTTGCGGAGGGGGAGCCCAGCGCGCAGCAGCTCGCCGAGCTGGTCAAGTACTGCAAAAAGAATCAGGTGACCACGATCTTCGCGGAGGAGATGGCGAGCCCCGATGTCTCGAAGACGCTTGCAGATGAAGTCGGCGCCAAAGTCGAGACCATCTACACCGTCGAGAGCGCGGAAGACAACAAGGACTATCTGGAACGGGTGGAGAGCAACTTGGGCAAAATCTACGCGAGCCTGGGCGGCAAAACCTGAAGCGCGGAAAAGCCCGGGCGCTCAGGGCCGCCGGCAGACAGATTTTCCCCTTGCCGCATCCCTGCGGCAGGGGGAATTTTTGTCGAAAAAACGGGCGGCTCCCAGCCGCGGGCATTTCCGGGCCGGTCCGCGC
>DHOB01000083.1 GCA_002409675.1 Ruminococcaceae bacterium UBA5401 | reverse complement strand
ACGCCGGGCCGTGGGAGCGGCAACTTGCCGCCGGGAGTTGTCTTTGACTGTCCCGCCAGACAAAGCTTTCGATTCGCTTCGTTCTGAACGGCGGGCCGTGGGGGCGGCGACACGCCGCGCCGGGCCGGTGGGAGCGGCAACTTGCCGCCGGGCCGTGCGCAGGCTCAGCCTGCCTGCACGGCGGTGATGGCGATCACGCCGACGATGTCCTCGGCCTTGCAGCCGCGGGAAAGGTCGTTGACCGGCTTGGCGATGCCCTGCAGGATGGGCCCGTAGGCGGAGGCCCTGGCCAGGCGCTCGACCAGCTTGTAGGCGATGTTGCCGCAGTTCAGGTCGGGGAAGACCAGCACGTTCGCGCGGCCGGCGACCTTGCTGCCCGGCGCTTTCGACCGGCCGACGGCAGGCACCAGCGCGGCGTCACCCTGCAGCTCGCCGTCCAGAAGGAGGTCCGGGGCTTTCTGCCTGGCGAGCTTCGTGGCCTCCACGACCTTGTCGACCAGCGCGTCCTTGCCGCTGCCGTAGGTGGAGAAGGAGAGCATGGCCACCTTCGGCTCGGCGCCCACGAGGGTCCGGAAGGATTTGGCGGAAGCGAGGGCGATTTCGGAGAGCGCCTCCGCGTCCGGGTTGATGTTCAGGCCGCAGTCCGCGAAGATGAACGTGCCGTCCTCGCCGTATTCGCAGTTGGGGACGGAAATCAGGAAAAAGCCGGAAACCAGCTTGGCGTCCGGCGCGGTGCGCACAATCTGAAGGGCGGGGCGCAGGGTGTTCGCCGTCGAATGGCAGGCGCCGGAGACCATGCCGTCCGCCGCGCCCTTCTTGACCATCATCACGCCGAAATAGGTCGGGTCGCGCATCGTCTCGTCGGCCTTTTCGGGCGTGATGCCCTTGGCCTTGCGCAGCTCGTAGAAAGTGCGGGCGTAGTCGTCGTGCAGGGGCGTGTTCGCCGGGTCGACAATACGCGCCTTCGACAGATCCAGCCCGCCGGCGGCGGATTTGATTTTCGCTTCGCTGCCGAGCAGCACCACGTCGGCGATGCCGCGCCGGAGCGCCTCGGCGGCGGCGGTCAGCACGCGCTTATCGTTCCCTTCGGGCAGGACGATGGTCTTTTTGTTTTTCTTCGCCTTTTCGATCACATTTTCCAGAAAACCCATCGGTGCAGGACATCCTCTCAATCTTGATTTTAATGGTTTCATGCGGCCGATTCCCGCTCCCCGCGCCCCGAAAGGCCCGCCGGCGGGCGGAAACTCACGTCCCTTATTATACCTCTTTTCCCTGAAAATGAAAAGCGGCCGTCCGGCGCGGAAAACTCCTTGACCTCGGTGTTAGGCAAGTGTATAATATAGCTGTCCGCAGGCTGCGGCGGTTCCGGGGCCCGCGCGGGGGAGCCGTTTTCCCGTGCGGATTCTCTCAAAAGGGTAACGCGGGAATAACAGTTTTGTCATACCTGGATTTTCCGCTTCCATGAGCCGCGAAAGCAGAGTATAATAAAAAACAGATGGGAAAATCAGGCGGGCCGCGCTTTTTGCGGAGCGCCCGGTTTGTTCGGTATAGCTGTCGAGGTGCGGCTTCATGAAGAACGGGAGAAAAAGGGTCCGCCTGTTTTTCCGGCGGGCGGCGGTATGCCTGTGCGGGGCGGCGATCGTCTGGCTGCTGGCGGATGGAACATATGTGATTCTGGAAAAATCCGGCCCCCGGCGGCCGGCGGTTTCCTCCGCCCCGCTTTCGTCTTTCGAGCGGGTGCCGGTTCCGGCGTCCGCCCCCTCTTCCGCCGCGCCGCCGCCCTCCGCGCCGGCCTCTTCGGCACCGAAGGCGGCCTCCGCGCCCGCTTCCGCTCCCCGCGCGGTTTCTTCCAAGCCGAAAAAGACGGCGGGGACGCAGTGGTTCGACGACGCCGTGTTCATCGGCGACAGCCGGACCGAGGGCCTGAGGAATTACGACGGCCTGGGCGACGCGACCTACTTCGCCGTAAAGGGGCTGATGGTGGACACCGTCTACACCAAGGCGGCCGTAAAGCTGGGCGGCAAAAAGATGACGGTGATGCAGGCCCTGAAGCGGCGGAAGTTCGGCAAGGTGTACATCATGCTGGGCGTGAACGAGCTGGGGTGGGCCAGCTTTGAGACCTTCCTCAAGGACTACGCCAAAATGGTGGACGACGTGAAGAAGGACCAGCCCGGCGCGCGGATTTACCTGCAGTCCATCCTGCCGGTCAGCGCGGAGAAATCGGCGTCGGAGACCATCTATACCAACCCGAAAATCAAACGCGCAAACGACGCGATCCGCCGGCTCGCGCAGGAAAAACAGGCGCGGTACCTGGCGGTGGACGCCGCGGTCGGCGACGCTTCCGGCGCGCTGCCGGAGGGCGCCTCGGTGGACGGTGTACACCTGAACGCGGAATACTGCGGGAAATGGTGCGAATATCTCAAGACCCATACGGGGAATTAGGAGGAGAGCTCTGTTGAAAAAACGGATTTTCTGTCTGCTGGCGGCCGCGCTGCTCCTGCTTGCCGCCGTTTCGGCATGCGCGAAGCAGGGCGGTGGAAAACCGGCGGACGTCGAAAAGATTGCGGACGAAATCATCCGGTCGGTAAAGTTCAGCGACCAGATGTCCGCCCTTGAGAAAAAGACGGCGGTCAAGCTCTACGGTCTGGACGAAGCCGACGTGGCAAAGGCGAAGGTGTACGAGAGCACGGGCGCCACGGCGGAGGAAGTCGCCGCCTTCGAGGCGAAGGACGAGGCGGCGGCGAAGCGCATCAGGGCGGCCGCCGCCGAGCGGGTGGAAGACCAGAAGGCGGCGTTCGCGGATTACCAGCCCCGGGAAATGACGAAGCTGAAGACCCCGCTGCTGGTTCAGGACGGAAAATATGTACTGCTGGTCGTGGCGGACGACATCTCCGCCGCCAGAAAAGTCGCCGGCCAGTACCTCACCGTCTGAGCGGCAAGTTGCCGCTCCCACCGGCCCGGCGTGGGGAACGGTGAAAACTGAAAGTTTAGTCTGCCGGGACAGGATAAGACAACTCCCGCCGGCAGAGCCGGTTTCGGCCCGGCGGCAAGTTGCCGCTCCCACGGCCCGGCGTAAAGCGCGGAACAAATCGAAAGTTTGCTCTGCCGGGACGGTCAGAGGCAGCTCCCGCGGGCGGTGCCCGTTTCGGCCCGGGACGCATCCGGGACGCTTCGTAAACTCCCGGAACCCGCATGAACATTAGCTTGGGACGCATGGGACGCATGGGACGCATAAAATTGAGCCAAGAACAAGATTGGACCTGTATGCGTGCGTGTATGAAAGAGCGAAAATGCGCTTTTTCGCGTCCCATGCGTCCCAGCCCAGTACTGGTGCGGCTTCCCGGCTTTTTTTATGTGTCCCACACGTGTCCCACATGTGTCCGGTTATGGAGAATAGTTCCCAAAAACATGCCGCTTCAGCGGCTGCACCCCATAGAAGCCCCGGCCGCCGCCTCCCGGTGCGAGTGTGCGATTTTCGCTGAAGGCCCCGGCCGCTGCTTCCCAGTGCGAGCACGCAGCGCGGATTTTTCGCAGTGCCAATATCGGGGTCGCCGTAGGCGAGTAAGACGTTGCACGTCCCCGTCCGGCCTGAGGACGGTCTG
>DHOB01000062.1:35767-37403 GCA_002409675.1 Ruminococcaceae bacterium UBA5401 | reverse complement strand
CCCGGCGTCGCGCTGACGAAAACAACCTGGTTGATGTGCCGGTAAAACTCGTCGAAGTTCAGCGGGCGGTTGTCGTAGGCCGACGGCAGCCGAAAACCGTAATTCACCAGCGCGTCCTTGCGGGCCCTGTCGCCCGCATACATGGAGTGCACCTGCGGCAGCGTGACATGGGACTCGTCCACAAACATCAGAAAGTCCTTCGGGAAATAGTCCAGGAGGGTGAACGGCGAGCTGCCCGGCGCCCGGCCGGAAAGAACGCGGGAATAGTTCTCGATTCCCTTGCAGAAGCCGACCTCCGCGAGCATCTCCATGTCGTAGCGTGTGCGTTCCTCGATGCGCTGCGCCTCAATCAGCTTGTTTTTGCTCTTGAAAAAGCGGACGCGCTCCTCCATCTCGCGCTCGATGTCGCCGATGGCGCGCTTCATCTTTTCCTGGGGAACGATATAGTGGGACGCCGGGTAAATCGCCACGTGCTTCAGGTCGGCCTTGACTTCGCCGGTCAGCGGATTGATTTCGCGGATGCGGTCGATTTCGTCCCCGAAAAACTCGACCCGGACGGCGCTTTCGGTGGACTGCACGGGAAAAATCTCTACCACGTCGCCGCGCACGCGGAATTTGTTGCGGACGAAGTTGACGTCGTTGCGCTCGTACTGGATTTCGACCAGCTTGCGCAGCAGGTCGTCGCGCTTTTTGCGCATGCCGGGGCGCAGCGAGATGACCATGGTGCGGTAGTCGATCGGGTCGCCGAGGCTGTAAATGCAGGAGACGCTCGCCACGATAATCACGTCGCGCCGCTCGGAGAGGGCGGATGTGGCCGAGTGCCGCAGCTTGTCGATCTCGTCGTTGATGGCGGAATCCTTTTCGATATACGTGTCCGTCGTGGGGATATACGCTTCCGGCTGATAATAATCGTAATAGCTGACGAAGTACTCCACCGCGTTTTCCGGGAAAAACTCGCGGAATTCCGAGCAGAGCTGCGCCGCCAGCGTCTTGTTGTGGGCCAGCACGAGTGTCGGCCGGTTCATCCGGGCGATCACGTTCGCCATGGTGAACGTTTTGCCGGACCCCGTCACGCCCAGAAGGGTCTGCTCCCGGTCGCCCTGTTCCAGGCCCTCCACCAGCTGGCGCACGGCCTTGGGCTGGTCCCCGGTCGGCCGGTATTTTGAAATCAGCTTAAAATTCATTCCTGCTCCAAGTCCAGTTCCGGATTGAAAAGCTCCGGCAAGATTCTGCTCTTTGCCATCGAGAGAAAATCGTTTCCGCTGACGATGATATGGTCAATCAGCCGGACCTCCACCGTCCCCAGCGCCTCGTAAATCCAGCGCGTGGTGTCCAGGTCCTGCTTCGACGGCAGGCAGTTCCCGCTCGGGTGGTTGTGGGCCAGAATGGCGTAGACGGCGTCGTACCGCACCGCCAGCCGGACGATTTTTTTGATGTAGATGTTCGCGGCCGTTGCGCTGCCCTCGTTCACGACGTCGCAGTAAAGCATCCGGGTGCGGCTGTCGAGCAGCATCAGGACAACCGTCTCGTCCCGTCTGCCGATGAACCGTTTCGCGAGCTGCCTGCCGGCCTCGTCGTAATTGTAAATCACGGTCCTGCCGCGGTCGAGGTCCTCCTGGTACCGCCTGCAGAGCTG
>DHOB01000062.1:34655-35522 GCA_002409675.1 Ruminococcaceae bacterium UBA5401 | reverse complement strand
GTTGGTGTCCTTCAGCGGAATCGCATAAAACAGCAGCAGCTCCAGCACGGCGTGCGGGGAAAACGAATCCAGCCCCATTTTGAGGAACAGGTTCCGGACCCGCTCCCGGTGCCCGCTGTGCACGGACTGCGGCGCCGCCCGGCTGCCGGCTGCGGCCGGGCCGGTTTTATTCTTCAAGGCGGCACGACCCCTTTCCGCCGAAATTACAGCCTGCGGCTGCCAGGCTTTACCGGCGCGGGCGCGCCCGCTCTGCACAGCGGGCAGTCCTCGGGCGCCCACGACCGCACGTCGAGCGAAGCGACCGCCCGAAACGGCACGCCGAAATCGATTTTGCCGGCCGTGCGGTCCACAACCGCGCCGACGCCGGCCACCGTTCCCCCCGCCGCGCGGACCAGCTCCATCACTTCCCGGACGGAGCCGCCCGTGGTCACCACGTCCTCCACCACCAGTACCTTCTGGCCGGGAAGCACGCGGAATCCGCGCCGCAGAGCCATTTTGCCGTTGGCGCCGCGCTCTGTGAAGAAGTTTTCGCACCCCAGCGCGCGGCTGACTTCGTAGGCCATCTGCACGGCCCCCATCGCGGGCCCGATTACGATTTCGATTCCTTTCCGGCGCCAGTTTTCGGCGAGGGCGCCGCAGATTTCTTCGCTGTACTTCGGATTGCGGAAAATCTGCGCGCACTGAAGATAGCGGTCACTGTGCCTGCCGGAAGTCAGCAGAAAGTGGCCTTTCATCAGAACGCCCGCCTCCTCGAAAATCTGCAGCGCCCTTTGCTGTGTCATCCTTATCAAAACCCCTTTTTTCGCATTTCAGTCTATTATAACCTAAAAAGGCGGGTTTGAAAAGGCTCCGCGGCCTTTTCCCGGC
>DHOB01000062.1:32093-34450 GCA_002409675.1 Ruminococcaceae bacterium UBA5401 | reverse complement strand
CATGAAAACCGTAACCGTAGGACCGAACGACGCCGGGCAGCGCCTGGACAAGTTCCTGACGAAGTCCTTTCCAAACCTGCCGCAGTCGATGATGTATAAAAGCATCCGCAAAAAGGACATCAAGCGCAACGGCAGGCGCTGCGCGATTTCGGAGCGCCTGCAGAAAGGCGACGTCCTGACCCTTTACCTCAAGGACGAATTTTTCCAGACGGAGCCGGAGCAGTTCGATTTTCTCAAGGCGCCGGACCGGCTGAACATCCTGTATGAGGATGCCAACATTCTGATTCTCGACAAGCAGCCCGGGCTGCTCGTGCATCCGGACAAAACCTATCATTTCGACTCGCTGATCGCGCGCGTGCAGCACTATCTTTATTCCCGCGGAGAATACCGCCCCGAAGGGGAAAACAGCTTCGCCCCGGCGCTGGTCAACCGCATCGACCGCAACACCGGCGGCCTCGTGATGGCGGCGAAAAACGCCGAGGCCCTGCGCATCCTGGACGCGAAGGTCCGGGCGCGGGAAGTGAAGAAATGGTACCTGTGCGTCGTATGCGGAACGTTGGAACAAAAAGAAGATACGCTGCAGGCGTATCTCTTTAAAAACGAAAAGCAGAACCGGGCATTTATCTCAGCGCGGCCGCAGAAAGGCGCAAAAACCATCCGCACCCGCTACCGCGTGCTGGCGGAGCGCGGCGGCTTCACCCTGCTGGAAGTGGAGCTGCTGACCGGTCGCACCCACCAGATCCGCGCGCACTTCGCGTTCCTCGGGCATCCGCTGGCCGGCGACGGAAAATACGGCAGGAACGCGGTCAACAAAAAGACGGGCTTCCCCTACCAGGCACTGTACTCGTACAAGCTGAAGTTCCAGTTCACGGGCGGCGCCGGGATGCTGGACTACCTGAACGGAAGGGAATTCAAGGCGAAAAACATCTGGTTCCTGGACAAGTTCTACCGGTTTTAAAAAATCCCCCCCGCGCGCTTCAAAGAAAGCCCGGACCCGGCCGGGTCACGTATTTCTGTCCACCTGATGGAATTTTTTGAGGTTGCCGGTCTTTTGGCTCCGGCGGGCCAGCTCGGCCTCCACGTCTTCGGGCGCAATCCCCTCGTTCGCCATCAGCACGGTCAGGTGGTACAGCAGGTCGCAGAGCTCCGCCACAGTGTCCCCGTTCTTCCCGTTCTTGGCGGCGATAATCACTTCGCTGCACTCCTCGCCGCATTTTTTCAGGATTTTGTCCAGCCCCTGCTCGAACAGGTAGCAGGTGTAGGAGCCCTCCCGCTTCTGGGATTTGCGGCTCAGCACGGTCGCGTACAGTTCCTGTAAAACATCAGGCATCAAAATCCCCCCATATCTTGTGAAAGAAACAGCTGTGGTGGCCGGTGTGGCAGGCCGGCCCCGTCTGCTCCACCGAAAGCAGGAGCGTGTCGTCGTCGCAGTCGCTCCAGACGCGCAGTACTTTCTGAAAATGCCCGGACGTTTCGCCCTTGTTCCAGAGCTTTTTCCGGGAGCGGCTGTAAAACCAGGTATAGCCGGTCGCAAGCGTCCTCCGGAACGATTCCCGGTTCATATAGGCGACCATCAGAACCTGCCCGGTGCCGGCCTCCTGAATCACGGCCGGGACCAGCTCCGATTTTCGGAACAGCCTGTCTGTAAAGCGGTTCATCTTGTCGTCTTCGGGCGCCCGCTCTTTTCCGCTCCCGCACAGGGCGACGGCCGCCTTCAGGTCCAGCGTGCCGGCGTACAGCGCCCGGCCGCAGATGGCTCCGTACAGCCCCAGGTCCAGAAGGTTTGCCACGTCTTTGAGGTTCGCCACGCCGCCGCTCGCAGTCACGCGGCAGGGGACGGCCTGGTTCAGCCGGTCCAGCTGCTCCAGATTCGGTCCGGAGAGCATCCCGTCCCGGCCGATGTCTGTAAAAATGATATACTTTACACCAAGCCGCTCCATCCGCTGCGCCAGGTCGATGTAAAAAGCGCCCGACGTCCCCGTCCATCCGTTTCGGGCGGCCATGCCGTCTTTCGCGTCGATGCCGACGGCGATTTTTTCACCGTGCTTTTCCACGGCCGCGCGAACGAAGTCCGGCGAGTCTATCGCCGCCGTGCCGAGGATTACCCGGGAAATCCCGTTCTGCAGATAGCGGTCCACGGCCTCCATGCTGCGGATGCCCCCGCCGACCTCCACGGCGAGGCCCGAGGACCGCGCAATCCGGAAAATCAGCTCCGATTGAACGGGCGCGCCCTTTTTGGCGCCGTCCAGGTCCACGACGTGCAGCCAGCGGGCGCCCGCCGCGCGGAATGCCCGCGCGGTCTCCAGCGGGTCGCCGGCCACCTGCTCGGCCGTAGAAAAATCGCCGCGCCGCAGGCG
>DHOB01000062.1:0-31845 GCA_002409675.1 Ruminococcaceae bacterium UBA5401 | reverse complement strand
CCGGCGGGCGCGGCGGCGGCTTTCACGGCGTGCGCCGCCGCTTTGAACAGGGCTTCCGTCTGGTGGTGGGCGTTGGAGCCGTACAGGCATTTCAGGTGCAGGGTCATCCCGGCGTTGAAGGCGAAGGCGCGGAAGAACTCCTCCGTGAGGCAGGCGTCGTAGTCCCCCACGCGCTCCTGCCCGAAATCCGCCGAAAACACGAGGAACGGGCGGCCGCAGATGTCCACCGCGGCGAAGGCGAGGGACTCGTCCATCGGCGCAAAAAAGCTGCCGAAGCGCGCAATCCCCGACCGGTCGCCGAGCGCCTGCGCGAACGCGCGGCCCAGCACGATGCCCGTGTCCTCGACCGTATGGTGCCCGTCCACGTTCAGGTCGCCCGCCGTCTTCACGGCGAGGCCGAAGCCGCCGTGCACGGCAAACGAGGTCAGCATGTGGTCGAAAAAGCCGATGCCCGTCTCTATCCGCACGTCGCCGCCGTCAAGGCTCAGCCGCACGGAAACATCCGTTTCCTTCGTCTTTCGCCGCTGGACAGACGTTCTCATTTTTCAGGCTCCTTTCCCGCAGGCCGCCTGACCTCGATGGAATTGGCGTGGGCGGTCAGCCCCTCCGCACGCGCCAGCGCGACGATGTCCGCGTCCGCGCGTCCGAGGGCCTCTTTCGTGTAATAGAGGAAGCTGGATTTTTTGACGAAGGCGTCCACCGAAAGCGGCGAGGAGAACCGCGCCGTCCCGCCCGTCGGCAGGACGTGGTTCGGCCCCGCGTAGTAGTCGCCGAGCGGCTCCGGGGCATAATTCCCCAGAAAGACGGAGCCGGCATTGTCGATGCGGCCGAGAAACTCCATCGGGTTTTCGGCGCAGACCTCCAGATGCTCCGGCGCGATTTCGTTCGCAAAATCCACCGCTTCGTCCATGGTGCCGCAGACGACGACCGCCCCGTACCGGTCCAGCGATTTTTCGATGATTTCTTTTCTGGAGAGCCCGCCGATCTGCCGGTCGATTTCCCGGACCGTCGCGGAGGCGATTTCCTCCGACGGGGTCAGCAGAATCGCGGAGGCGAGGGGGTCGTGCTCGGCCTGCGACATCAGGTCGGCGGCGAGAAAACGGGGGTTGGCCGTACCGTCCGCCAGAATCAGGATTTCACTCGGCCCCGCCACCATGTCGATGCCCACGGTGCCGAAGAGCTGCTTTTTCGCGGTCGCCACGTAGATGTTGCCGGGGCCGACGATTTTATCCACGGCGGGGACGGTTTCGGTCCCGAAGGCGAGCGCCGCGACGGCCTGCGCCCCGCCGATCTGGAACACGCGGTCCACGCCCGCCCGGAGCGCGGCGGCCATGATGGCCGGGTTGGGCCGCCCGCCCGCGGCCGGCGGCGTCGCCATCACAATCTCCCCCACGCCGGCGATTTTGGCCGGAATCGCGTTCATCAGCACGGAGGACGGGTACGCCGCCGTGCCGCCGGGCACGTAAATCCCCACGCGCGAAAGGCCGCGGATTCTCTGGCCCATCATCACGCCGTCGGGCCGGGTCACGAACCAGCTCTGCTGCTTCTGCCTCTCGTGGAACCGGCGGATGTTTTCGGCCGCGCGGCCCAGGGCGTCCAGAAAATCCCGCCCGCATTCGGCCGCGCTCCGCCGCATGTCTTCCGGGGAAAGCTCCGTCTTTTCCGGCAGGGCCCCGTCGAACTTCAGCGTATCGTCCCGCACGGCGGCGTCCCCTCTGCGGCGGACGCCTTCGATGATGCCTGCGACGGCGGCCTCCACCCGCGGGTCCTCTTTTCTGCCCCGCTCTTTCAGCCGGGACGCCAGCTCCCGCCCGGCGCCGTCCTTCAGTTTCCATATCCGTATCATGACTGTGCCTTCCTTTCCGGTCCCCCCGCCTGCGCGGCGCGCTCCAGCCGGGACGCGAGGGCCTCGATCTCCTGCCGGCGGAATTTCAGGCTGGAGGCGCCGACGATGAACCGCGCCGAAACGCTGCAGAGGGTCTCGATGACCTGCAGGCCGTTTTCCCTAAGCGTCGTGCCGGTCTCCACCAAGTCCACAATCGCGTCGGCAAGGCCGAGCAGGGGCGCCAGCTCCACAGAACCTTCGATTTTGATGATGCGCACGTCCATCGCCTTGCCGGCGAAATAATTCGCCGCCACGTTCGGGTATTTGGAGGCGACGGTCCGCGCGGAATATCCGCTGAAAAAATCGGTTCCCTTCGGGCCGGCAAGGGCAAAGCGGCATCTGCCGAAGCCGAGGTCGAGCATCTCGTAAAAAGTGCCGCCTTTCTCCAGAATGGTGTCCTTGCCGACCACGCCGGCGTCGCACACGCCGTGCTCCACATAGGTTATCACGTCCGGCGCCTTGCAGAGCACCGCCTCCATTTCGCCGCCCGCGAGGGGCAGAATCAGCCGTCGCCCCTTGTTCCGGAGGGCGGAGCAGTCGTACCCGGCGCGCTCGAACAGCGACACGGCCTTTTCTTCGAGCCGGCCCTTCGTCAGGGCGATTCTGAGCGGCCTCATGCTTTTCCCTCCCCGAACCGCACGGTCCGAATGCCGCTGCCCACCACGTCCATCCGGCGGATTCCGCAGGCGCGGGCGTAAGCGGCGGCGTCCTCTTCCGTCGGAAAGACGCTGGTTTCGCACCGCAGGCCCTTCGCAATCAGCTCCGCGGCATGTTTCAGCGCCGCAAGCTCGTAGCCGTCCCCGCCGTGCACCAGCACGTCCGCCCGCGAAGGCGTCCGCGCCGCGCGGCGCTCAAGCGCCGCCCTCGTCAGGGCGTCCACGTCGACGCCGAAGCCGACCGCCGGCATCGGCTCGCCGAAATGCTCCAGCAGGCCGTCGTACCGGCCGCCGCGCAGCACGGCGTCGCCGCACCCTTCCAGGTAGGCGCTGAAAACGATGCCGGTGTAGTAGTCGTTGCGCTGCACCAGACCGAGGTCCGCCATCAGTCTGCCGCCGAGGCCGAGCCCGGCGAGCGTCCGGTACAGGCGGTGCAGGGAGCGGAGCGTTTTCTCCAGCTCCCCCGTGCAGAACGGGGCCGCCTTTTCAAACACCTCTTCCCCGCCGTAAAGCCGGGGAAGCGCCCGAAGTGCGCGAATCTGCGGGGAATCCCCAAGGCCGGAGAGGCAGACGTCCAGCGCGCCGTAATTTTTGGATTCGACGGCGCCGCGGACCCGCTCGCGGAAATCGCCGGAAGCCGGAAGGCTCTTCGCCAGCGACCGGAAAAAGCCGGCGTGGCCGATCTCCATCCGGAATCCGGGCGCGCAGGCGTTCAGGGCCTCCACCGCCGTGGCGAGGACCTCAAGATCCGTGCGGAACCCGCCCGCGCCGAGCAACTCGACGCCGGCCTGCACGTCCTCGCTGCTGCGGCCGGCCAGCCCGGGATGGCTGCGGTAAATCGGCTGCACGTAAAACAGCCGCAGGGGCTTTCTCAGGTTCTGCAGGCGGGTGGCCGCCAGCCGGGCAATCGGCAGGGTATTGTCCGGCCGCATCACCACGATGCGGCCCTGCCGGTCGCTCATCTTAAACAGGACTTCCTGCCCGATGCCGGAAAACGCGGGGTCAAAAACATCGTAATATTCCAGGCCCGGGGTCACGACCTCGCGGAACCCCCGGGCCGAAAAAATATCCGACAGTTTTTTTTCAATCCGATGCCGGGACCGGCACTCCTCAAAGAGGTAGTCCCGCGTTCCCTCCGGCGTAATGCGGCTGTAATTTTTCATGCGTGTCGCTCCCGTATGGCAGTTACTTTAGTGTGCTAACATAATACCATACTAAAATGCCGTTGTCAACTGAACAGCGTCATCTGGCTGCTTTCCGGAAGGCTGCGGAGCACCCCGCACTGGGCCAGGGTCTCAATCACGGATTTAGAGACCTTGGCGCGCGCCTGCAAATCCTCGACGGAAAGGTACGGGCCCTGCTTTCTGGCTTCGGCCAGGCTGTTGGCGGCGGCTTCGCCCACCCCGGCGAGGGCGAGGAACGGCATGCGGATTTTGCCGTTTTCGACCAGGAATTTCTTGGCGTCGGAGCGGTACAGATCCACCGGGAGCACCTCGATGCCGCGGGCGAGCATCTCGTTCACAATCTGAAGCGTCGCGTAGGCGGCCGTCTCCTTCGCGCTGGCCTCTTTCCCCTTCATGCTGATTTCGTTCATTTTGCGGCGCACCTCGCCGCGCCCCTGCATCACGACCGCGCCGTCGAACTCTTCGCTGCGCACGGTAAAATAGGCCGCGTAATATTCGACCGGGCGGTGCACCTTGTACCACCCCAGGCGCAGGGTGGAGATCATGTACGCCGCGGCGTGGGCTTTGGGGAACATGTATTTGATTTTCATGCAGGAATTGATGTACCACTGCGGGACCCCGTGGTCCTTCATGGCCTTGATGTAGTCGTCCGTCAGCTTGACCGGCGCCTTGCCCCTGCGGACGATTTCCATGATTTTAAACGCCATTTTCGGCTCCAGGCCCTTGCCGAGAAGGTAGGTCATGATGCTGTCGCGCGTCCCGATCACTTCCGAAATGGTGCAGGTGCCCTTTTTAATCAGCTCCTGCGCGTTGCCGAGCCACACGTCGGTGCCGTGCGAAAGCCCCGACACCTGCAGCAGGTCTGAAAACGTCTTCGGCTTGGAGTCCATCAGCATCTGGCGCACGAAATTGGTGCCGACCTCCGGCAGCGAGAACGTCCCCGTCGGGGAATCGATGTCCTCCGGCTTGACGCCGAGCGCTTTGGTCGAAGTGAACAGCGACATGACCTGCGGGTCGCTCATCGAGACGTTCATCACGGGGACGCCGGTGTAATCCTCGAGATAGCGGTAAATGGTGGGGACGTCGTGGCCGAGCTCGTCCAGCTTGCAGATGGTGTCGTGGATGGAATGGAAGTCGAAGTGCGTGGTGATGTTGTCCGAGTTCTGGTCGTTCGCCGGGTGCTGCACGGGGCAGAAGTCGTAGATTTCCATCCCTTTCGGCACGACGACCATGCCGCCCGGGTGCTGGCCCGTGGTGCGCTTGACGCCGGTGCATCCGGCGGCCAGCCGCAGCTCTTCCGCGCGGGGCAGTACCATGCCGTGCTCCTCCTCGTATTTTTTCACGAAGCCGATGGCGGTCTTATCCGCCACCGTGGCGATGGTGCCGGCCTTGAACACGTTGGATTTGCCGAAAAGCTTTTCGGTGTATCGGTGCGCGCGGGACTGGTATTCCCCCGAAAAGTTCAGGTCAATGTCCGGCGTCTTGTCGCCGTCAAAGCCGAGGAACGTCTCAAACGGGATGGTGTGGCCGTCGCGGTTGTATTCCGTGCCGCACACGGGGCACTTTTTCGGCGGAAGGTCGAACCCGCTGCCGACGCTGCCGTCCGTGATGAACTCGCTGTGCCTGCATTTCGGGCAGACATAGTGCGGCTGCAGCGGGTTGACTTCCGAAATGCCCGCCATGTTGGCGACGAACGAGGAGCCGACCGACCCCCGCGAGCCGACCAGGTAGCCGTGCTTTACGGAATCCGCCACCAGCTTCTGCGCCGTCATGTACAAAATGGAAAAGCCGTGCTTGGTGATGGAGCCGAGCTCGCGGTCCAGCCGGTCCTTCACGATTTTCGGCAGCGGGTCGCCGTAAACCTCCCTGGCCCGCTGCCAGGTGATTTTGGTGAGCTGCTCCTCCGCCCCCGCGATAAACGGCGGGAACGTCCCTTCCGGAATCGGCCGGATATCGTCCACCTCGTCCGCTATCCGGTTCGGGTTTTCCACCACAATCTCATACGCCTTTTCCCTGCCGAGATACGAAAACTCCTCCAGCATCTCGTCCGTCGTGCGGAAATAGAGCGGCGCCTGGTTGTCGGTGTCCTTATAGCCGAGGCCGGTCATCAGGATCTTTCGGTAGGCACCGTCCTTGGGGTCCATGAAATGCACGTCGCAGGTCGCGACGACCGGCTTGTGCAGGGTCTCGCCCAGGCGGACGATGGTGCGGTTGAAGTCCCGCAGTTTCTCGTCATCCGGGACCATCCCCTCGCGCACCATGAACTCATTGTTGGCGACGGGCTGGATTTCAAGATAGTCGTAGAAAGACGCGATGTCGCACAGGGTCCCCCACGGCTGCGCGCCGAACACGGCGCTGTAAAGCTCCCCCGCCTGGCAGGCGCTGCCGACGAGCAGCCCCTCCCGGTGGCGCATCAGCTCCGTTTTCGGGATGCGCGGGTTGCGGTAGAAGTGATTCAGGTGCGAGCTGGAAATCAGCTTGTACAGGTTTTTCAGGCCCGTGTTGTTTTTTGCCAGCAGAATCATGTGGTACGGCCGCATCTTTTTGACGTCGCCGCCCGCGAGCGAGGTGTTGATCTGCATGATTTTCTCCGCGCCGGTGTCCTCCGAAAGGCGCTGCAGAAGGCGCAGGAAAATCTGCGCCAGAACGGCGGCGTCGTCGCAGGCGCGGTGGTGGTGGAAATCACCGACCTTCAGGTACTTGGCCACGGTGTCCAGCTTGCAGTTTTTGATGCCCCGCAGAAGGGAGCGGCACATGGGGACCGTGTCGATATACGGGCAGTCGAACTTCATGCCGCAGCGGCCCGACGCCATGCGGATGAACGAGGTGTCGAAATCGGCGTTGTGGGCGATGAGCACCGGGTTTTCGCCGCAGAAGGCGAAGAAGGCCTCCAGCGCTTCTTTCTCTTTCGGCGCGCCGCGCACCATTTCGTCCGTGATGCTGGTCAGCCTCGTGATTTTCGGCGGGATGGGGCGCTCCGGGTCCACAAAGGTGTCGAACGAGTCGGCGACCGCGCCGTTCCGGATGCGCACGGCGCCAATTTCCGTAATCCGGTCTCCCGTCGGGCTCAGGCCGGTGGTTTCGATGTCGAACGAGATGAATTCGTCGCGGAAGGACTTGCCGGTCTTTCCCTTCACGGCGGGCACCAGGTCGTTGACAAAATAAGCCTCCATGCCGTAGAGGATTTTGATCGGCCTGCCCTTCTTTTTCATCTCGTCGGCGGCGTTCATCGCGTCCGGAAACGCCTGCGCCACGCCGTGGTCGGTGACGGCGACCGCCCGGTGCCCCCACTCCGCCGCGCGGCGGACCAGGTCGCCCGCGGAGTTGACGCCGTCCATCGCGGACATGTTCGTGTGCAGATGCAGCTCCACGCGCTTGCGCTCGGCGCCGTCGGTCACTTTAAGCTGCCGGACCGTGGCGATGCCCCGCGGGCGCAGCACGACCTCATGCTCATATTTGTCGAATTCCACGCTGCCGTGCGCCAGAAGGGACATCCCCTTCGCCAGCGTGTCCAGCATTCTGCACTGCGAGGCCATCTCGATGATTTTCAGCGTGATGGAGCCGGTGTAGTCCGTAATATTGACGGAGTAGATTTTGCGCTGCTTGTCGCGCGTTTCCCGACGCTCGACGGAAAAAACCTCGCCCCAGACTGTCACGCTGCCGATGTCCGGCGTGACCTGGGAAATCGGGACGGGCTTCGATTTCGGAAGATGCCCGTAAAACTCCCGCGCGCTTCCCGGAATCATGCGGGGCAGCAGGGTCTCCCCTTTCCGGACGCTGACGACGCCGGCCGGACCGTCGGCCGGACCGTCCGGTTCCTCGTCGGCCATCCGCTTTACGGCGGCTTCCCGGCGCTTTTTCTCCTCCGTCTTTTTCTTGCGCTCAATATAGGCCGGGGCCGCGTCTTTCAGGCTCAAAGCGCCGTCGAACCGGACGGGAACCTCAAGCCCGAACTCCTCCCGAATCAGCCCCTCCAGCAGGCGGCCGATGCGGCGGGAACGCAGCAGCTCGCCGCCGCCGTGCCGGAGCGTGACGACGAGCGTACCGCCCTCAAGGCGCGCCCCGGCGTCTTTGAACGTGCCGTTGATACTGCCTTCGCGGCGTTTCAGCTCCAGGGCAAGGCTGGGGAAATTTTCGGCCGAAAAACATTCTTTCGGGAACTCGGGCCGGATTTCGGCGCCTGAAAGCCGCAGCGGGCCGCAGCTTCGGATGCTCTGCTCCGCCCGGTCCAGAACCGGGCGCTCCACAAAGCCGGGAAAACGCACCTGCGCCGCAAGGACCCGTTTTTCCGGGTCGATCCGCAGGGACGCGATCTCGCCCTCGAGGACCTGCCGGGGCAGGCCGTCCGTCTTTATGTAGGCACTGAAAAAATCGCCGAAACGCTTCACGGGGCAGCTTCCTTTTCCAAATTCTGAATTTCTTCCATCAGGCCGTCGACCAGCCGGCCTTCCGGCACGCGGCGCACGACTTTTCCCTTTCGGAAAATCAGGCCGCAGCCGTCGCCGCCCGCGAGGCCGACGTCGGCTTCGCGCGCCTCGCCCGGGCCGTTGACGGCGCACCCCATCACCGCGACCGTGAGGTTCCGGCGGCATCCGGCCAGGCGCCGCTCCACTTCCTCGGCAATCGGGATCAGGTCGATCCGAGTCCTTCCGCAGGTGGGGCACGACACGACCCGCACGCCCCCGCGCAGGCCGAGCGCCTTTAGAATCTCGATTCCGGCGCCGACTTCCCGCACCGGGTCCGCGGTCAGGGAGACGCGGATGGTGTCCCCGATTCCCTGACGGAGCAGGCACCCGATGCCGACGGCGGATTTCACCATCCCGGCGCGCTCGGTGCCGGCTTCCGTCACGCCGAGGTGCAGCGGATACCCGCACCGCCCCGCGGCCAGCAGGTTCGCGTCGATCATCGTGTTGACGTCTGAGGACTTGATGGAGAGCACAATGTCGTGGAAACCGAACTTTTCGAGCAGCGCCGCGTGGCGCAGGGCGCCCTCCGCAAGGGCGCGGGCGGTCGGCCCGCCGTATTCGGCGAGCAGGTCCTTGGGCACCGACCCTGAGTTGACACCCACGCGGATGGGCAGCCCCCGCTCCCTGCAGGCATCGGCCACCGCGCGCATGCGGTCGTCGGAGCCGATGTTGCCCGGGTTGATGCGGATGGCGTCGGCCCCCGCTTTGACGGAGGCCAGAGCCAGGCGGTAATCGAAATGGATGTCCGCCACCAGCGGGAGGGGCACCGCGCGCCTGACCGCCGGAATCAGCCCGACGGACTCCTCGTCCGGAACGGCCGCGCGCAGGATGTCGCACCCCGCGGCGGCCAGCGCTTTCGCCTGCCGCACGCAGGCGGAAAAATCCCGCGACGGCGCGTTCAGCATCGACTGCACCGTAACCTTTGCGCCGCCACCCACGGCGGTGTTCCCGACCATGACTTTCCGCGAAGCCCTTCTCATCCTCCGAGCCCCTTTCCCGTGACCAGCCGCAGGATGTCGCTGTAGCAGACCAGCAGCATAAACCCGATCAGGATGCAGAACCCCGCCGCCTCCACGGCGCCCTGGTACTTGGCCTGAATCGGCTTGCGGCGGACGGCCTCGACTATCAGGAACAGCAGCTTGCCGCCGTCCAGCGCGGGGAACGGAACCAGGTTGAAGACGCCGAGGTTCACGGTGACCATCATCATGATATAAATCACGTTGTTCAGCCCGGCGATGAAGTTCTGCTTGAGCCCTTCCGTGACCGCTTGCCCGACGACGTCCGCCATGCCGATGGGACCGGCCATGTCGTTGATCCCGTATTTTCCGGTCAGAAGGCCTATCAGGCTGTACCAGACCATCCGCACCGTCGAGACGGTGTCCTGGGCGGATTTCGCAATCAGCGTGCCCGCGTTTTTAAGAACCGGCTGCACGTAAAAATCGAGCGTGACATAGTTTTTCCCCTTGACGGAGCGGGAGTGGAATTTGACATCGTTGAACCGCACGAGCTTCTTCCCGCGCCGGATTTCGATGTCGACGGCCTTCGGGTTGGCCGTGGCCAGCGCGAACGTCAGGTCCTTGTCGCCGTAGATTCGGTACTGGTCCACCGAGACAAAGGTATCCCCCGTTTTCAGCCCGGCGGCCTGCAGCGCGGAATTGGGGGTGAACTGCGCAATCGTCGTGGAGTTGAACACCGGCTGCTGCCCCAGAAGGACCATCATCAGCACGAGGCCGAGCAGGATGTTCATCACCGCGCCCATCACGACGACCAGAATCCGCTTCCACACCGGCTTGTTGTTGAACGCCTGCTCGTCCGCGCTGTCCTCGTCTTCCCCTTCCATGGCGCAGAAACCGCCGATGGGAAACAGGCGCAGCGAATACTGGGTTCCCCCTTTTTCAAAGTGGCACAGCAGCGGGCCCATGCCCATGGCGAATTCGTTCACGCGCACGCCGGCGAGCTTCGCCGTAAAAAAATGGCCGAACTCGTGGATGAAAATCATAAATCCGAACAGAAAAATTGCTATGACGATTAACAGGACTTTGATAATGACAAATCACCTCATTGTGCGCCGGCGGACCGGAGGACGAAGCGGCGGGCCCGCGCGTCGGCGTCAAGAATATCCTCGACGGAAAACCCGCCCTGCACGTCCGGCTGGTTTTCCACGGCTTTCCAGACCAGCTCCCCGATTTGCGGGAAAGCGATGCCGCGGTTCAAAAAAAGCGGAACGGCGGCCTCGTTCGCGCCGTTTGCGGCCGCGGGGGCGAGGCCGCCGCGCTCCAGCGCGCGCCGGCAGGCGCCGAAGCACCGGAAGGTCTCCGCATCCGGCCTTGCGAACGTCAGACTGCCGTACTTTGCCAGGTCGAGCGGCTGCACCGGCGACGGCAGCCGCTGCGGCCATGTGATGGCGTACTGAATCGGCAGGCGCATGTCCGGCACGCCGAGCTGCGCAATGATTGAATTGTCAAGATATTCCACCATCGAATGAATCACGCTCTCCCGCTGGACCAGCACGTCGATGCGGGAGGAAGGGAGGCCGAACAGCCAGGAAGCCTCGATGATTTCAAGCCCTTTGTTCATCATGGTGGCCGAATCGACGGTCACCTTGCGCCCCATGTGCCAGGTCGGGTGGCGAAGGGCCTGCTCCGGCGTGACGCTTTGAAGCTCGCGGGCTGTCATGCCGAAAAACGGCCCGCCGGAGGCCGTCAGGATGATGCGCTTGAGCGCCTTTTTCCCGGGGCAGCCCTGCAGGCACTGAAAAACGGCGGAATGCTCGCTGTCGACGGGGAAAATCCTCACGCCGTTCTCACGGGCGGCCCGCATCACGAGCGCGCCGCCCGCCACCAGCGTCTCTTTGTTGGCCAGCGCCACGTCCTTTTTCGCCGCGACGGCGGCCAGCGTCGGCCGCAGGCCCACCATCCCGACGACCGAGTTGCACACGAGGTCCGCTTCCGGCAGCGAGGCCGCCTCGCAGAGCCCTTCCATCCCCTGCACCACGCGGACGGGCAAATCCGCCACTGAGATTTTCAGCGCTTTTGCGGCGTCCGGGTCGTACACCGCCGCGACCGAAGGCCGAAACCGGCGAATCTGCTCTTCCAGCAGGCGGACGTTTTTTCCGGCGGCCAGCGCGCAGACCTTTACGCCGAGCCGGCCCGCGACGTCGAGCGTCTGCGTCCCGATGGAACCGGTGGAGCCCAGAACGGATAAACATCTTTTCATTAGTATTCACCAATCGTCTTTTTTATTGCACGAAAGCGGGCGCTATTTTATAATCGGCAGGAACTGGACCAGCAGATAGACGAACGGCGCCTCAAAAATCACGCTGTCGAACCGGTCGAGGATGCCGCCGTGCCCAGGGATAATCTCGCTGAAGTCCTTGATGTGGCAGCTCCGCTTGATGAGGGAAAAGCTCAGGTCCCCCAGGATGGAGAGCACCGTGCCGAACAGACCTATCAGAAACAGCGAAAGGTAGGAGACCCGCACCCCTTCCGCATAGTATATCGCCTGAAAGACGAAGCCGAACAGCAGCATGCCCGCGATGTTCAGGGCGAAAGAGCCGGCCACGCCCTCCACGGTCTTTTTGGGGCTGATGCTCGGGCAGAGCTTGTGCCGGCCGAAAAGGCTGCCCGCGAGATAGCCGCCCACGTCGGAAATCCACGCGGAGAAGATGCCGATCAGCGCATAGAACATCCCGTGGGGGCCGCCGAGCTCCCGCAGCCGCACGAGGGTTTCCAGCGCCGTCGGAATCAGCAGACACATGCTGTAAATCACGCCGACCTCGCGGAAGGTAATCACGGCGTGGTTGAAAATCAGGGCGCCGAAAATCACGACGGTATAGGCAAAATAGGCGATGCCGCGCGCCAGGGCGGTCTCCAGAAACGGAAAGGCGACGGCGAACAGCAGACTGGGTATCAGCAGGACCAGGTTCCTGGCGAGCCCGAGCGCCAGGATGATCTCATACACGCCCAGAACGGAAACAAGCGCGACGGCCATGTTCAGCGCCGGGGGAAAGATTCGGTTGAACACGACGATGGCCGCCAGAAAAAGGACCAGCGTCATGGCGGAAACGACCCTTTCCCGCATTTTCACTATGACTTTCACTTAAATTCCCCCAAAGCGTCTGTGGCGGGCAGAATATTCGTCCAGCGCGCGCTCCAGGTCTTTCGGCCTGAAATCCGGCCACAGAATATCCATCACGACGTATTCCGCATAGGCCGACTGCCACAGCAGGAAATTGGAGATCCGCTTTTCCCCGCTCGGCCGGATAATCAGGTCGGGGTCCGGCTCGCCCGCGGTATAGAGCCTGGCGGAAATCGCCTGTTCGTCAATCTGGCCGGGGTCGAGCCGCCCTTCCCGGACGTCCTGCGCCAGAAGGCGGCAGGCCCGCGCAAGCTCGGCCCGGCCGCCGTAGTTGAGCGCGATGTTCAGAACCATGCCCGTCCTGTCTTCAGAACGCCGCTTGACCTGTGCAATCAGGTCCTGCAGCCTGGGGTCGAAGACGCTGGTGTCGCCCAGAAAGCGGATGCGGATGTCCCTGTCCAGCAAACTGGTGAGGGCGTCGGTCATATACTGCCTGAACAGGTTCATCAGCGCGAGGATCTCGTCGTGAGGGCGCTTCCAGTTTTCCGTGGAAAACGCATAGACCGTGAGGTACTGAATCCCGATTCTGCTGCAGTACCGCACAATCGTCTTAAAAACGGCCGCCCCGGCGGCATGGCCCGCCGACCTCGGCAAACCGCGCTTTTTTGCCCAGCGGCCGTTCCCGTCCATAATAATTCCCAGGTGCCGGGGTAAAACCCTGTTTGTCATCGGCGGCTATATCTCCATAATGTCCCGTTTTTTGTCTTCAAAGACCCTGTCGATTTCTTTGCAGTACCGGTCCGTGAGGTCCTGCGTTTCCTTTTCGGCCTGCTTCAGATCGTCCTCGGTCAGCTCGGACTTTTTCTTCATGCCCTTGAGCTTTTCCATGGTGTCCCGGCGGATGGAGCGCACGGCCACCTTGCCCTCTTCCGCCATTTTGGCGATTTCCTTGACGAGGTCGCGCCGCCTCTCTTCCGAGAGGGGCGGAAAGGTGAGCCGGATGATCTTCCCGTCGCTCTGCGGGTTGATGCCGAGGTCCGAGGTTTCAATCGCCCGCTCGACCGCCTTGCAGATGCTCGCGTCCCACGGCTGGATGGTCAGGGTGCGCGCCTCACTGACAGAGACGGCGGCAAGCTGGTTGATGGCGGTGGGCGCCCCGTAATAATCGACCCGGATTTTGTCCAGCACGGCGGGGCTCGCCCTGCCCACGCGGATGGTCGCGTAATTGGAAGACAACACGGCCACGCTCTTCTTCATGCGGCTTTCCGCATCTGCCAAAACCTTTTCCATTATGCTTCCTCCTCCGTTACGATGGTCCCGATCGGCTCCCCGCAGACGGCCCTGACGATATTTTCAGGGTCTTCGATGCTGAACACCAGGATGGGGATATGGTTATCCTTGCAGAGGGTAGCCGCGGTGCTGTCCATCACCTGAAGATTTTTATTCAGCACATCCAGGTAGCTGACGGTGCTGTACTTCACAGCGTCCGGGTTTTTCTTGGGGTCGCTGCTGTAAACGCCGTCGACCATGGTGGCTTTCAGAATGATGTCGGCCTCAATCTCGGCGGCGCGCAGGGCGGCGGCGGTGTCGGTCGAGAAGAACGGGTTGCCCGTCCCGCAGCCGAACACGACCACCCGGCCCTTTTCCAGATGCCGGACGGCCCGGTTCCGGATATACGGCTCCGCAATCTGCTGCATCGCAATCGCCGTCTGTACGCGGACCGTCAGGCCCACCTGCTCCAGGGCGTCCGCGACGCCGAGCGCGTTGATGGTCGTGGCCAGCATGCCCATGTGGTCCGCCCGCGTGCGGTCCATCGTCCCGCTGGAGCGGCCCCGCCAGAAGTTTCCGCCGCCCACGACGATGCCGATCTGCACGCCCATATCGGCGCATTCCTTGACCGCGCGGCTGATTTTCAGCACCGTGTCGAAGTCGATGCCGTGCGTGTGGGGCCCGGCGAGGCTTTCGCCGCTCAGCTTGAGTAAAATACGTTTATATTTCGGATGCAAGCTCAACACTCCTATCAAACACATTCATTTTACAATAAGCCCCGGGCAAAGTAAAGGCATTTTAGGCCCGGGGGGCCGGCGGGCTTCCAATTTTTACAGTTTGGAAACAACCTTCCGCCCGAAAAAACAGCCGCCAGAAAGCACGGGCCCCGGCGGCTTTTCCGGCGGGCCGGTGACGACCGGACCCGCGCGGCTATTTTTTGCTTTTCATCAGGCGGCTGAGTTCCTCCATAAAGGAATTGATATCCTTGAACTGGCGGTAAACGGATGCAAACCGGACGTAGGCGACCTCGTCCACGTTTTTCAGCTTCTCCATCGCATATTTGCCAATCAGGCTCGAAGGCACCTCGCGGTCCAGCGAATTCTGGAGCATATTCTCGATTTCATCCACAATCTTTTCCAGCGTCTCGAGTGAAACGGGGCGCTTCTCGCAGGCGCGCAGAAGGCCGTTCAGCAGCTTGTTCCGGTCGAACGTCTCGCGGGATTTGTCCTTTTTAATCACGACGATCGGCACGGTCTCTATCACTTCATACGTGGTGAACCGCTTTGCGCACCTCAGGCATTCCCTGCGCCTGCGGATGCGCTCGCCCTCGTCCGTCGGGCGGGAATCGACCACTCTGCTTTCCCCATATCCGCAATATGGACATTTCATACCCTCATCCCCTTAGCCGGTTTGTACGATTATACCATAAGCTCCCAGGGTATATCAAGCGCCGCCTGCTTTTTTCCCGTACGGCGCACCGATCAGCCCCTCCACCGTGCGCTTCGCGTCCAGCAGCTCGCCCACGGCGCCGAAGCTGCTGCGGTACACTTCTATAATCAGGGCACCGCCGAATCCGAAAGCCCGCAGCCGGCGCATCAGCGGCGCATAGTCCATCATCCCGAAGCCGGGCAGCAGGCAGTCCGACGCGGCGCTGTTGTCGTTGATATGCACATGGACGAGCTTCCCGCCCATGGCGTCGCACAGCGCCATGGGGTCCGCCCCACCCCGGACCGCCTGCTTGATGTCGAGGACGAACGCGCAGCGCTCCCCGCACGCGCGCCTCATCCGCCGGATGAAGCCGGGGTCGTCGCTCGAAAACAGATTGACGTTCTCCTGCGCGACGGTGACGCCGAACGTCCGCCCCAGCGCATACAGCCGCGCGTACCGGTCGAAAGTTTCCGCTTCCGAAATGCTGCGGCGGTCGCTGCGCTGGCCGTGCAGAACCAGCAGGTCCGCCCCCAGGATGTTGCAGGCCTGAAAATACCGGCGGTAAAATTCCAGCGAATCGGAAAAGCGCCTTTCGTATTCCGAAAAAAGCAGAAAATTCTCATACCCGGAAGTGAACGGATGCAGGGATTTGACCGCGCTGCCGCTGTCGTCGGCCATTTTCCGAAGGCGTTTCAGATACCCTTCTTTCAGCTCGCTGCAGGTGTTCACAAACACCTCAAAATAGCGGAACCCAAGGGAAATCAGCCTGGAGAACGAGTCCTCCAGCCGCATGGGATACAGGCACGCTGTCGAAATGCCGGCCCGCATACAATTCACCTCGCAATAAAATTTATTATATTCCCAACCGGCCCGGCTGTCCAGTTTAAACGCACTGAAAACGGGAAAACCTATTGGAGAAAGTTTAAAAACTGAAGCAGGAGGCGACCGGAATGCGGCGCGAAAGAACCCAGACGCAGATTCTGGACGAGCTCTACAAGACGTCGAGAATGGGGATGGAAGCGTCCGAAATCATGCTGCCGAGGGTGCATGACGAAGAGCTGCGCGGCCAGATCAAACGCCAGGACGAAACCTATATCAACACGATGGAGCGGGCACACGCCATGCTCCGCCAGATTGGGAAGGAGCCCGCCGGAGTGAGCAGGACGGCCCGGGGGATGCTGCGCAGCTCGGTGCGGATGAACACCCTGCTCGACCGAAGTCCGCGCCATCTGGCCAACCTGATGATCAAGGGCTCGACGCTCGGCATCGTGAACATGACCAGCGCCCTCAACCGCTCGCCCGACGACGGAACCCAGGTCCACAGGCTGGCGGAAGGCTATATCGGCGCGGAAGAGAAGAACATCGACCGGCTCAAGAAGTTCCTGTAAAGCTCCCGCGCTTGATTTCAGCCCGGCGTTTCGGTATAATAACGGGGAGTATTCCGGGATGCGGGGCCTGTTTCGCGGGGCCCGCATTCCTACATAGGCAAGGGGTTAAACGCAAATGGCTCTGCTCAGCGCAGGCGGAATCTGCAAATCTTTCGGAAGCAACAGCATTCTGGAGAACGTCTCCTTTGAAATACAGGCAAACGACCGCGTCGGCCTGATCGGCCGGAACGGCTGCGGGAAAACCACGCTCTTTAAGATCCTGACCGGCGAGCTGGCCCCCGACCGCGGTGAAGTCAGCGTGGCCGGGCGGGCCGGTCTCGGGTACATGGAGCAGCACGTCTGCCGCGACCCGGACCGCCGCGCGCTGGACGAGGTGCTGACGGTCTTCGCCCCGCTGATGCGGATGGAGCGGGAACTGGAGGAGCTTTCCCGCCGGCTTCAGGCGAAGCCGGCGAACATGGACGCGCTGATTGCGAAGCAGGCCGAGCTGACCGAGCGCTACGACGCGGGCGGCGGCCTGACCTTCCGCAGCCGGACGAAGGCGGCGCTGGCCGGCCTCGGATTTTCCGAAAGCGAATTCTCCATGCCGGTCGGCTTTCTGAGCGGCGGCCAGCGGGCGAAGCTGCAGCTCGCGAAGCTGCTGCTCTGCGGCGCCAGGCTGCTGCTGCTGGACGAGCCGACCAACCATCTGGACATCGCGGCCGTCGAGTGGCTGGAGGAGTTTCTCCGCGGCTTTTCGGGCGCCTACATCGTCATCTCGCACGACCGGTATTTTCTGGACCGCGTCACCGGCCGGACTTTCGAGCTGAAAAACGCGCGGCTGAAAATTTACCCGGGAAAGTATTCCGCCTACCTTTCCCTCCGGGACGAGCAGGCGCTTTCCGCCGAGCGGAAATACGAGAACACGCAGAAGGAAATCCGGCGGCTGAACGGCGTCGTGGAACAGCAGCGCCGCTGGAACCAGGAGCGGAACTACAAAACCGCCGAAAGCAAGCTCAAGGTCATCCGGCGGCTGGAAGGCACGCTGGAAAAGCCTGAAAAAGAGGAAAAGGCCCTCCGCTTCCGGTTTGAAACGGCCCGGCGCGGGGGCAACGACGTGCTGAAGGTCGAAAACCTCGCGCTCCGGTTCGGGGAAAAAGAGCTTTTCCGGAACGTGAACATGGAGATTCACCGCGGGGAGCATGTCTTTCTGCTCGGGCCGAACGGCTGCGGCAAAACCTCGCTGCTCAAAACGCTCCTCGGCGAAAACAGGCCCTGCGCGGGGTCGTTCCGCTTCGGCGCGGGCATCTCCGTCGGCTATTACGACCAGCTCCAGACCGGCCTGCAGCCCGGCAAAACGGTCCTCGACGAAATCTGGGACCGCTACCCGAAGCTGTCGCAGACCGAGGTGCGCAGCGCCCTGGCGGTCTTCCTGTTCCAGGGCGACGACGTGTTCAAGCCCGTCTCCGCCCTGAGCGGGGGTGAGCGCGCCCGGGTCCTGCTGCTGCGGCTGATGCTTTCGCGCGACAACTTTCTGATGCTGGACGAGCCGACCAACCACCTGGACATCTCTTCGTGCGAAGCGCTTGAAAACGCGCTGCGAAGCTACGACGGCACCCTGCTGGTCGTCTCGCACGACCGGTATTTAATCAACAAGCTGGCCGACAGGATCTATACCCTCTCCCCTTCCGGGGCCTCGGTTTTCGACGGCGATTACGACGGCTATGCCGAAGCGCTCAAAAACCGGCGGCAGAGCGCGCCGAAAAAGGCGCCCTCCGCCGAAAAAAGCGCCTACCTCAGGCGCAGGCGGAAAACCGCCGCCCTGCGGAAAAAGAAGGCGGAGATGAGCCGGCTCGAGAAGCAGATCGACCAGTCGGAGCTGCAGATCCGCCGGCTGGAGGCCCTCCTCGCCACGCCGGAAAAAGCGTGCGACTACGAGGCGGCCATGAAGCTGACCGCGCAGATTTCCGGCCTGAAAAAAGAAAACGAGGCCCGCTTTCAGCGCTGGAGCAGCCTTGCACAGGAGTCCGGAGAATAGAAAAAGCCCGGCGTCCGCCGGACTTCTCCCTGTCTTAAAAATCGATTTAATTTTCAGATTTTACGGCTGGCTGGAGACCTGCTCCACACAGAAGGGCTGCAGGCGGCGGAGAAAATCCTCCGCCCTTTCAGGGTCTTCGCTGTGCGCTTCGACCCTGAGGGGCTTGGACAAATCAAGGCTGAAAATCCCCATGATGGACTTGGCGTCGACATCGTACCGGTCCGTCGAAAGACTGATTGGGAAATCGTAGCGGTTCGTCAATGTAACAAATTTTTTTACGGCCTCAATGCTGGACAAAAGGATGGACGCTGTATACATTCAAATTCCCTCCGTGCTTTCAGATGTCTGTTGCCTACAAATATATTTTAATATAGCCCATTCGTCCGGCCTGGTCAATGTACAAATTGGCCATACATTTTCATCAGTGAAAGACCAAAATATCTAATTTTAAAAAGGTGAAGCCATGCGCGTTTGTGTGATTACGCTCGGGTGCAAAGTCAACCAGTACGAATCGCAGGCCATGCTGAGCGGCCTGGTCGCCGCCGGATTCACCGCCTGCGAAAGGGCGGCGGACAGCGACGTGATCCTCGTAAACTCCTGCACCGTGACCGCCGCGAGCGACAGCAAGGTCCGCCAGACGCTGCGGCGGGCGCGCCGTGAGAACCCAAGGGCGGTCCTCGTGCTGACCGGCTGCATGCCGCAGGCCTTCCCCGCCGCGGCCGAAAAGCTCAAGGAAGCCGACATCGTCCTCGGCAACGCGAACCACGCCGCCCTGCGGGGCGACATCCGCGCGTTTCTCTCAAACCGCCGCCGGATTGTCGACATCGCCCCCCACACCGGAAAATTCGAGCCGATGTGCGTCGGCCGCTTTTACGAGCGGACGCGCGCCTTTGTGAAAATCGAGGACGGGTGCAACCGGTTCTGCTCCTACTGCATCATCCCCTACGCGCGCGGCCGGGTCTGCTCCAAACCGCTGGGGGACTTCCGGCGGGAGGCCGCCGAAATCGCCGCGAACGGCTACCGGGAAATCGTCCTGACCGGCATCAACCTCTCCGCCTACGGGCAGGAATTCGGCCTCACGCTCTGCGACGCGGTGGAAGCCGCCGGCGAACCGGACGGCATCCGGCGCGTGCGGCTCGGTTCGCTGGAGCCGGAGCGGCTGGACGCCGGGACCGTCGCCCGGCTCCGGCGGCAGGCCAAGCTCTGCCCCCAGTTTCACCTTTCGCTGCAGAGCGGCTGCGACCGCACGCTGAAGCGGATGAACCGCCATTACACCGCCGGCGAATATCTGGCAATCGTCCGGAACCTGCGGGCTTCTTTTGAGAACGCCGCCCTCACGACGGACGTGATGGTCGGCTTCCCGGGGGAAACGGAGCGGGATTTCCGCGAATCCCTCGACTTCGTGCGGGAAATCGGCTTTGCCAAGATGCACGTATTCATCTATTCGCGCCGGCCGGGCACGGCGGCGGCCGGTCTGCCCGGCCAGATTCCGCCGGAAACCGGCCAGGCGCGCAGCCGCCGTATGCTCGCCGCCGCGCGGGAGATGCGGCGCGCGTTTTTCGGGACCCAGACCGGCCTTACGGAACCGGTCCTGGTGGAGCGCCGGCGCGCGCCGGACGGCGAATACGAGGGCTACACCGCAAACTACACCCCGGTCCGCTTCCGCAGCCGGGAAGGTCTCTGCGGGCAGATCGTCCCGGTGCGCATCACGCGCGCGGAAGACGATTTCTGCCTTGGGGAGCCGGAGCCGTCACCGTAGCAGCTTGACTACGTTCTGCACCTCCTGCTTTGTCTGCTCGCCCTTCAGAGAATCGCACGAATAGAACATGAACCCGTCGCAGGAGATTTTCCGGCCGTACTCGACCTGGCTGGCGAGGATGTTCGTCGATTTTTTCCAGGTTCCGCTGTCCGCATCGGAGCCGGCCTTGTACGCCGCAAGCCCGAAATAGAGCTTGACCCCCGGGTTTGTGACCAGCCTGCGCCACGTTTCGGCGGCCGCGTCGTACGGCAGGGTCGGGTTCTCAAAATTATAATAGAGCTGCGGGCAGATATAGTCCACATAGCCCCGGGCCGAGCACCACGAGGCCACGTCCGCGCCCATGCCGAGGTCGTTCCGGACGTTCCCCTGCGGGGCGATGCCGAACGGCAGGTCCGGCCTGACGGCTTTCACCGAGCGGTAAACCAGCGAAACCAGCGCGCTCACGTTTCCCCGGCGCCAGTCGCCGAGGGCGAGCGGCGTGCCCGTTTTCTTGGCCGAAGCACAGTAGGCCGCGTAGGCTTTCTGGTCGAACGAAGCGTCGGGGACGGGGTAAAAATAGTCGTCGAACTGGATGCCGTCCACATCGTATTTTTTCGCGATTTCCCGCACGCCGTCGGCAATCAGCTTCCGCACTTCCTCATAGGCGGGGTTGTAGTATTTGCCCTTGGCGCAGTCCACGACAAAATCGGCTTTTGCCGCGTCCTGCCGGAATTTGTTGTACGGATTGCCGGCGGCGAGAATCGACGGCGTACCGGTCGTCTGGATGCGCAGGGGGTTGACCCACGCGTGAATGCTCAGGCCGGCTTTGTGGCAGGCGTCCACCATGTCCTTCAGCGGGTCGTACCGCGGGTCGACTCCCTGCGTCCCGCCGACGGTGTGGCTCCACGGGAAATACTCCGACGGATAAAGCGCGTCGCCGAACGGGCGGACCTGAACGACGAGCGTGTTCATGCCGCAGGATTTGGCGACCTGAATGATGGAATCGAATTTCCTGAGAAACGCCGTTTCGCTCCTGTCCGCCTCACGGCTCATGTCCAGGCTCATATACGGCACCCAGACGGCGCGCATCTCGCCGGAAGCGCCGGAAGAAGAAGCGGGGGATTCTGCTGGGGCGGAAGCGGAGGGCGGGTCCCCCTGCGAAACGGGCAGGCCGGCCTGCGCCGCAGGTTCGCTGCGGTTGTAATTCACGGCCCTCGTCACCGCCACGGCGACGGCGAGGATGCAGACGCATGCCAGGACGAGATGGCGGCGAAACAGTCGGATGACCATATTTTCTTCCTTTCCTTTGGGAGGGCTTCCGATTTGACAGACGCGGATTTATCGTGTAGGATATCTGCGGAAATCCAAGCGAGCGGGGGTGCGGAAATGTTCTTTTTCATCGCGGTGGTCAGCGGCAGGGAAGAACTCGGCCTGCGGCGGTGCGGCCGTTTTCCCTGCTGCGGGACGGTCGGCGCGACGGCCCCCGTCACCTGCGTCTTTCAGCGGTTCATCCTCTTTTTCATCCCCCTTTTCCGCTTCGGCAGGCGGTATTTCGTCTCCTGCCCGAACTGCGGCGCGGTGTATGAAATCGAACCGGAGGAGGGCCGCCGAATCGAGCGCGACCCCGCGGCCGAAATCGACCCGGAGCGGATGCACCGCGTCTCATCCGGGCGCGCGGCAAATTTCTGCCCGAACTGCGGCTCCCCCGTTCCTCTGGACGCCCGGTACTGCCCGCGCTGCGGGACCAGGCTGTGAAGCCGCCTGAACTATATATATTGGACTTCCCCTCCGATTATTAATCTCCGGCAGCCGCGCCGGGAAAGCGGCGCCCCGCTGGCCTTCCGGTCAGAAAAAGCCGCCCTGTGCGGACTGCGCAGGGCGGCTTTTGAAAGGAAAGAGGAAAACTTATTTGTTGCGGGCCGCAATCGCGGCTTTGACCTTCTCGGTCAGGATGGGGACAATCTTCAGCGCATCCCCCACCACGCCGTAATCGGCGACCTCGAAAATCGGAGCGCCCTCGTCTTTGTTGATGGCGAGAATCACGTCGGATTCCTCCATCCCGGCAAGGTGCTGGATCGCGCCCGAAATTCCGCAGGCGAGATACAGGTTCGGGCGCACGGTCTTGCCGGTCTGGCCGACCTGCAGGTCCTTTTCGACCCAGCCGGCGTCAACCGCGGCGCGCGAAGAGCTGACCGTGCCACCGAGCGCCTTCGCAAGGCCCTCCAGCAGCTTGAAGTTCTCCGGCTTGCCCATGCCGCGGCCGCCGGACACCAGGACCTTCGCATCCTGGATATCCATCTTGTGGGATTCTTTCCTGACCACGTCGAGAATCTGAACGTCCTTTTCGGATTCCGGAATCACAACGTCCAGCTTTTCGACCGGGGCCTTCGCCCCCGCGACCGGCTTGATCTTCTGCATCACGCCGGGGCGCACGGTGGCCATCTGCGGGCGGTAGTCCGGGCAGATGATGGTCGCCATGATGTTCCCGCCGAAAGCGGGGCGGGTCATCTGCAGGTTTTTCGTCCCGTCGTCGGCGACGTCCAGCTTGGTGCAGTCGGCGGTCAGGCCCGTGCGGATGCGCGCGGCGACGCGCGGGGCGAGGTCGCGGCCGATGGCCGTGGCACCGTACAGAACCACGGCGGGCTTGTATTTTTCAATCACGCTGCACATCGCATAGGCATACGGCCGGGTGGAATACAGCTTGAGGTCGGGGTTGTCCACCAGCACGATCCTGTCGGCGCCGTAGCTCGCGAGGTCGCCGGCAAGGCCGGCCACGCCGCTGCCGAGCAGCACGGCCGTGACCTGCGTCCCCATCTTCTGCGCCAGTTCCTTTCCCTTGCCGAGCAGCTCATGGGAAACGCCGGCCACTTTGCCGTCCACCTGCTGAACAAATACGTAAACGCCCTGATACTCCTGAATATTCATCTTGCTCACCACTTTCAAACTATATAATGAATTTCTCTTTCATCTTGTCGAGCAGGTATTCGGCCGCTTCTTCGGAAGTGAGGTTGTTGACCAGCGTGCCGGCCGCCTTCGGGCTCTTGGTGAAGGTCTGGATGACCCTTGTCGGCGAGCCCTTCAGGCCGATGTCCCCGTCCTTCACGTCGAGGTCCTTGCGGGTGAGCGTTTTGACCTGTTTTTCGCGGTAGGCGTCGAAAATCCCCTGCGGGGTCATATAGCGCGGCTCGTTCAGCTCGCTCAGCGCGGTGATCAGGCAGGGCATTTTTGCCCGGAGAATATGGTAGCGGTCCTCAAACTGGCGTTTGACGGTCACATATTCGCCCTCCACTTTGAGCTCTTCGGCATAGCTGATGTTGGGGATGTGCAGATTCTCCGCAATCTGGGGACCGACCTGGGCGGTGTCGCCGTCGATGGCCTGCCGGCCGGTGATAATCAGGTCGTACGGAATGGTTTTCAGGGCGGCGGCAAGGGTGTGCGCGGTGGCCCACGTGTCGGCTCCGCCGAACGCCCGGTCGGTGATGAGGACGGCCTCGTCGGCGCCCATGGCGAGCGCTTCGCGCAGGGCGGTGTCCGCCTGCGGCGGGCCCATTGAGACGGCCGTCACATGCGCGCCCTGCGAGTCCTTCAGGCGGAGCGCGGCCTCAAGGCCGGCCTTGTCGTCCGGGTTGATGATGCTGGGGACGCCCTCGCGGATCAGCCTGCCGGTCTTCGGGTCGATTTTTACTTCGTTGGTATCCGGTACCTGCTTGATGCAAACGACGATATTCAAAGAATTTCCCTCCTTAGAGTTTCCCGCCTTACTTCAGGGCGTACTTGGAAATCACCATCTTCTGGACTTCGCTGGTGCCCTCGTAGATTTCGGTGATTTTGGCGTCGCGCATCATGCGCTCCACCGGGTACTCTCTGGTGTATCCGTAGCCGCCGTGCAGCTGGACGCACCGGGTGGTGACGTCCATCGCCGTGGAGGCGCAGTACAGCTTTGCCATGGCGGCTTCCAGCGAGCAGCTCTTCTGCGTGTCTTTCGCAATGGCGGCGCGATAGGTCAGGTACTGGGCAGCCTGGATCTTTGTCGCCATGTCGGCAATCTCAAACTTGGTGTTCTGGAATTTTGCGAGCGGGCGGCCGAATTGCTTGCGCTCCTTGACGTACTTGATGGTTTCGTTCAGCGCGCCCTCCGCGATGCCGAGGGCCTGCGCGGCGATGCCGATGCGGCCGCCGTCCAGCGTCATCATGGCGATGGGGAAACCCTTCCCTTCCTGGCCGAGGAGGTTTTCCTTCGGGACGATGCAGTTCTCAAAAATCAGCTCGCGCGTGGCGGAGCCGCGGATGCCCATCTTTTTCTCTTTTTTGCCAAACGTAAAGCCCGGGAAATTCTTTTCGACGATAAAGGCGGAGATTCCGTGATTGCCCTTGCTCTTGTCGGTCATGGCGAACACGATGTATGTATCCGCATAACCGCCGTTCGTGATGAAGATTTTGCTGCCGTTGAGCACGTAATGGTCGCCCTCCGGCACCGCCCTGGTCTGCTGCGCGGAGGAATCCGTGCCGGCGTTCGGCTCCGTCAGGGCAAAAGCGCCCAGATATTCGCCGGTGCAGAGCTTCTTCAGGTATTTTTCCTTCTGCTGCTGCGTGCCGAATTTATAGATCGGCCAGGTGCCGAGCGACTCGTGCGCGGAAAGCATCGTGGAGGTCGTGGCACAGACCTTGGAGATTTCCTCGATGCAGATGGTATAGGTCAGGTTGTCGCACCCGGCGCCGCCCCATTCTTTCGGATACGGGATGCCCATAAACTTGTACTTGCGCAGCTTTTCAAGCGCCTCGCTCGGAAAGCGCTCCTCCTCGTCCAGCTCCTGCGCGTAAGGTTTAACTTCCTTTTCCGCGAAGTCCCTGAAGAGGGTGCGGGCCATTTCCTGTTCTTTGCTCAGTGTGAAGTCCATACTCGTTCCTCCAAATCTGTCGGTGATCGATCGTTACTTCTTGGAATAGTCGTAAAATCCCCTGCCGGATTTTCTGCCTAAAAGCCCGCCGCGGACCATCTTGCGGAGCAGGGGGTGAGGACGGTATTTCGGGTCGCCGGTTTCGGCCTGAAGGACTTCCATCACGTCCAGCACGATGTCGAGGCCGACCAGATCGCCCAGGGCAAGCGGGCCCATCGGGTGGTTGGCGCCGAGCTTCATGGCGGTGTCGATGTCTTCGGCGGACGCCGTGCCGTCCGCATAGACGCCGATGGCCTCATTGATCATGGGGACGAGGATGCGGTTCACGACAAATCCCGGCGCTTCCTTGACCTGCACCGGCGTTTTGCCGATTGCCCTGGCAATGGATTTGATTTTCTCCACCAGGCTGTCGGGCGTGTTGATGCCCGCGATGACCTCGACCAGCTTCATGACCGGGGCGGGGTTGAAGAAATGCATGCCGCAGACGGGTCTGTCCAGCCCGCTGCCGATTTCCGTGATGGAGAGGGACGAGGTATTGGTCGCGAAGAGCGTATCCGGCCTGCAGATGCCCTGCAGCTCTTTGAACAGGCCCTTCTTGACGTCCATCTTCTCGAGGGCGGCCTCCACGACAAGGTCGCAGTCCGAGGCGATTTCTTTTGTTCCGGTGGTGATTTTCGCGAGGATGGCGTCCGCTTTCGGCTGCTCCATCTTTCCGCGGGAAACCAGCCTTTTCAGCGACTTGGTGATTTTCGCCTTGCCGTTGGCGGCAAACTGCTCGTTGATGTCGCACAGCTTTACAGTATAGCCTTCCGTCTGGGCAAAAGCCTGCGCAATGCCAGAGCCCATGGTTCCCGCTCCGATAATACCGACGATCATCATAAATCCCCCTTCGATTTTTTCTGGAATCCATTTCTAAGATTTTATTCCGTAAAGATTACCTAAAGATTACCGGTTCACGAACGGATCGTGCTTCCGCTTTTCGCAGAACGCCGTCATGGCGTTTTTCTGGTCCTGCGTGTCGCAGCAGGCGCCGAACAGCTCGGGCTCCAGCGCCGTGGCGGAGTCGATGTCCATCTGCAGGCCGAGGTTGACGGCCTTCTTGCACTGGCGGACGGCGATGGGCGCATTGCCCGCAATGCGCTCCGCCATCTTCATGCACTCCGCCATCAGCTGGTCGGCCGGGTAAACGGCGTTGACCAGCCCGATGGAAAGGGCTTCCTCCGCCTTCACGTTGCGGCAGGTGTAAATCATCTCTTTGGCCTTGCCGACGCCGACCGTCCGGGCAAGGCGCTGCGTGCCGCCGAACCCCGGCGTGATGCCGAGGCCGGCTTCCGGCTGGCCGAACCGCGCGTTCTCGGAGGCGATGCGGATGTCGCAGCAGAGCGACAGCTCGCATCCGCCGCCGAGGGCGTACCCGTTCACCGCGGCGATGACCGGCATGGGGAGCTTCTCGATTTTGCGGAAGACCGCGTTGCCCCGCGCGCTGAAGGCGCGGCCCTCGTCCTTCGTCATCGTGCGCATGGCGCCGATGTCCGCGCCGGCCACAAAGGACTTCGGCCCCGCGCCGGTGATGATCACGCAGCGCGTCTTTTCCGCGTCTATCGCGTCGACAACGGCTTCGAGGTCGTTCAGGACCTCGGGGTTCAGGGCATTCAGAGCCTTCGGGCGGTCGATGGTGACGACGCCCACAAAATCTTTCTGTTCATATTTGACATAGCTCATAAAAGCAGACCCTCTTTTCTTACCGTGCTGTCCATGAGGAATCAGTCGCCCATTTTCACGATGGTCGCAACGCCCATGCCTCCGCCGACGCAAAGGGTGGCAAGGCCGTACTTGCTCTGCCTTCTGCGCATCTCGTACAGAAGGGTCGTCAGAATGCGGCAGCCGGAGCAGCCGACCGGATGGCCCAGCGCGATGGCTCCGCCGTTCACGTTGACCTTGCTCATGTCGAACTTCAGTTCCCGGCAGACCTCGATGGACTGCGCGGCGAACGCCTCGTTCGCCTCAATCAGGTCCATGTCTTCGACCTTCAGGCCGGTCTTCTTCATCACCTTGTGCGTCGCGTCAATCGGCCCCAGGCCCATGTAGGCCGGGTCCACGCCGGCGGAAGCGCCCGCAATCCACGTCGCCATCGGCTTTACGCCCAGCTCTTTCGCCTTTTCTTCCGACATCAGAACCACCGCGGAAGCCGCGTCGTTGATGCCGGAGGAGTTGCCCGCCGTCACGGTGCCGCCCTGCTTGAACGCCGGCCGCAAAGCGGAGAGGCTCTCGACGGTCACGTTGGCGCGCGGAGCCTCGTCGGTATCCATCAGGACCTGCTTCTTCTTGAGCTTGACTTCAACCGGGATGATTTCTTCCTTGAATTTGCCCTCGGCGATGGCCTTCTGGCACTTCTGCTGGCTGTCTGCGGAAAATTCGTCCTGCATGCGGCGGGTGATGCCGTATTTTTCGGCGACGTTTTCCGCCGTGATGCCCATGTGGTAGTGGTGGAAGGTGTCCTCCAGGCCGTCGTTAATCATCGAATCGACCAGGACGCCGTCCCTCATACGGTAGCCGAACCGGGCTTTTTTCAGAAGATAAGGCGCGCCGGACATGTTTTCCGCGCCGCCCGCGACGACGACGTCCGCTTCGCCGGCCTGAATCAGGGCCGCCGCGACGTTGACGCTCTTGAGGCCGGAGCCGCACAGGTTGTTGAGGGTGAAGGCGGGAACGGAAACCGGGATCCCCGCGTAGACGGAGGCCTGGCGCGCGACGTTCTGGCCGATACCGGCCTGATAGACGCACCCGAGAATCACTTCGTCGACCTTGTCGGGCGCCACGCCCGCGCGCTTCAGAGCTTCTTTGACAACGATGGTCGCAAGCTGCGGAGTCGGCGTGTTGGAGAGCATGCCGCCCATCTTTCCGATTGGGGTGCGGCAGGCACCGGCGAGAACAATTTTTTTCGACATTGTCTTTCCTCCATTCATTTTGCAGATAGGGTTCGTGCGTACCAAAAAATTACAAATGTTCTATGTGGCAGTGCCTTCACAGCACTATGTTAAATATATCACAATTATCTTTGAGATGCAACACATTTGGCAAAGAAATTCTTTTCAATAAGATAATTCGTTGTAAAAGTCCTTCCCATCGACCCGAAAATGGGAATTGTGCCTTTAAAAAAATCAGGTTCCGGGGAAGCGGGAAACCTGATGCAGAATTCTATTGTATACTCTTTTAGCTTCACATTTTGGAGTAGCCGTAGCTGTTGACGATGGCGTCGATTTTCCGCCCTTCCTTACAGAGCGGGCAGTCCTGATGGGAATAGGTGCGGTAATCCGGCAGGTCGTCCCTTGTAAACACCGAATCGACCGGCACGCCCCCCGCTTCGCCGATGGCGCTGAAAATGGCGGACGTGCCCACCACCGTTCCGCCGTAGTAGCGGATGCATTCCAGAGCGCGCCGGATCGTCTTCCCCGTCGTGGCGGACGCGACCAGCAGCACGACGTTCTTGCCCCAGACCATCCGCTGCACGTTGTCGCGGAAAAGCAGCTGCCCGTTCGGGTTGTATTCCGGCGTGATCACATGGACCGGGGTATGCCCGTCCCGCGCGACGCCGGCGGCCAGAAAAGCGCCGATGACCTCGCAGCCGTCCATGCAGATGACGGTGTCGACCGCGACGTTCCCCTCCCGGTACCGTTTTGAAAGGTACTTCGCGGCCTGCGCGGCCATATCGTGCCGGTGCTTGGTCGCCGTCATGTCGATATAGAAATTGACATGGGAATGAGCCGTCACAAAATGGCCGGGGATAATCGAGATTGAAATCTCCGGGTTCTTATCCGATCGGATTTTAATCGCTCTGGTTTCCATGGTATTCCTCCAATCCCCACAATAATTTTACAGGCTTACCCTGTTTTATGGCATTATCATACCATAGATTCAAAAAGCTGGCAACAGAAAATTCCGGCTTTTTCCACACGACGCGCGGCAGGCAAATGGGCGGCGCGTGTATTACCTTCCGCGCCGGCGCATATAAGTGAATGAAAGACAAAGGGAGGGAATAAAATGCTTCACTACGAGCCGGAAGGATGGAAAATCGACACCCAGGAAAACCGCGCGGCCCTGCAGAACTTCTCCTCGCTGAACGACGCCTGCCGGGACGGCCGGATTCTGGAGGCGCGCGCCGTGGTCTGCGACAGCACGCACAACCTCTGGGTGGATTTGGGAGGCATGAAAGGGGTCATTCCGCGCGCCGAAGGGGCGCTCGGAATCCGGGAAGGCACGGTCCGGGACATCGCCATTCTGTCGAGGGTCAACCGCCCGGTCTGTTTTCTTGTGACCGGCTTTGAAAAGAAAGAGGACGGAACAGTCACCGCCGTCCTTTCGCGGCGGGCGGCCCAGCAGAAATGCCGGGAAGAGCGGATTTCCAGGCTGAGGCCGGGCGACGTAATCGACGCCCGCGTCACCCACCTGGAAAGCTTCGGCGCCTTTGCCGACATCGGCTGCGGCATCGTCGCCCTGCTGCCGATCGACGCGATCTCCGTCTCCCGCATCGACCATCCGCGGGAGCGCTTCTCGGTCGGGATGGACATCCGCGCCGTCGTCAAAGCCGTGGACAAAGGGACCGGGCGCATCACCCTGAGCCACAAGGAGCTGCTCGGCACCTGGGAAGAAAACGCGGCCCTGTTTTCCCCCGGCGAAACCGTCGCCGGAATCGTGCGCTCGGTGGAGCCGTACGGCATTTTCGTGGAGCTCACGCCGAATCTGGCGGGGCTGGCCGAAACGAAAGAGGACGTCTTCCCCGGCCAGCAGGCGAGCGTCTACATCAAAAGCATCCTCCCGGCGCGCATGAAGGTCAAACTGGTCATCATCGACACTTTCGACTGCTCTTACCGGCCGGCCCCGCCGAAATATTTTTTCACCGGCAACCGGATGGAGCGCTTCGTCTATTCCCCGCCCGGCAGCGAAAAGCAAATCATAACCGATTTTACCGCCGCCCCTCCGTAAACACGCAAAAATAAACATGCAAAAAGAAGAAAAGCTCCGCCGGACCGACGTTTTATTTTTACCCGAATCGCCGAAAAATTCTCCCCAAAAGCCGAAAACCGGTATATAATCAGGGTGGGATAAAAAATGGAATGAAAAACGAAAAAGAAAGGGGCAAACCGCTATGCCGCTGACGGAACTTCCGATTGAAAAAGCGTTCATGCTGATTGAGCCCGGGCCCGTGCTGCTGGTCACGACTCAAAATCACGGCCGGAACAACATCATGACCATCTCGTGGCACATGGCGCTGGATTTTTCCGCGCGGGTCGCGCTTGCGACCGGGCCGTGGAACTATTCGTTCAACGCGCTGATGTCCACCCGGGAATGCGTGCTGAACGTCCCGGCGGTCGATCTTGCGGAAAAAACGGTCCGCATCGGCGACTGCTCCGGTGCGGACGTGGACAAATTCAAAGAATTCGGGCTGACGCCCCTGCCGGGCAAAGCGGTCAGGGCGCCGCTGATTGCCGAGTGCCTGGCATGCCTGGAATGCCGGGTCGCCGATTACCTGGAGCCGCAGGGGATTTTCATCCTGCAGGGAGAGCGGGCCTGGGTCAATCCGGACCGCAAAGAGCGCCGCACGTTCCACGCGAACGGCGACGGGACGTTCGCCGTGAACGGCGAAACCCTGAACCTGCGCAGCCTGATGGCGGACAAAATCCCTTCCGGGGTATAACGGCGGGCCGCCGCTCAGGACAGCCTGCGCCGCAGTTCGCTCAAAATTTTCTTCTCCCGGCGGGAGACCTGCACCTGCGTCATGCCCAGCGCGCTGGCCGTTTCCGTCTGGGTCCGGCTCTGAAAATACCGGAAAAAGATGATTTTGCGGTCCCTCGGCTCCAGCTCCGTCACGACCTGGCGCAGCGAGAGCAGCTCCGCGATTCTGTCGTCTTCCGGCTCGACGCCGATGTCGATCTGACCGGCGCCGTTTTCGTCGCTCGCCGTGAGGGAGACCGGGGTCTGCGCCGCGCCGAGGGCTTCGGCCGCCTGCTCTGGCTCGACGCCGAGCCGCTCGGCGAGCTCCCCCACGGTGGGCGGGCGGCCCTCCCGCTGCAGGAACGCCGCCGACTCCCGCCTGGCGCGGAGGGAAAGCTCCTTCAGGCTGCGGCCCACCTTCACGGTGCCGCCGTCGCGGAAAAGACGCTTGATTTCCCCCAGAATGGCCGGCACGGCATAGGTGGAAAAGCGCACGCCCCGGCTTTCGTCGAAGTTGCCGGCCGCTTTCACCAGGCCGAGGCACCCGGCCTGAAACAGGTCGTCGTACTCGATGCCGCGCCCCCGGAAACGGCGCGCGCATGCGTGAACAAGGCCGATGTTGTCGCGGACGGCCTTTTCGCTATCCATCGGCGGTGCGGCGCCGGATGGCTTTCTGCATGATGACGGAGGTCCCCTTCCCCGGCTTGGACGTGACGTGCAGCCGGTCCATGAAGCTCTGCATCACGGCGAAGCCGAGGCCGGCGCGCTCCCCCTCCGCGGTTGTAAAGGCGGGCTGCATCGCCTGCTTGACGTCCGCGATGCCGCACCCCCGGTCCCGGACCTTCACGACGACCCGGCCGTCCCCGTAAAGCTTGCAGTTTATGTAAACCGTACCGATGGTCTCCCGGTAGGCGTGGACGATGCAGTTCGTGACCGCCTCGGAAACGGCCGTCTTGATGTCGCAGAGCTCGTCCACGGTCGGGTCCAGCTGGGCGACGAAAGCCGCGACCGCCGCGCGGCCGAACGCCTCGTTTGCGGAGCAGCTCAAGAACGACACCGACATTTCATTGACCGGCTTCATGGCGATTCCCCTTTCTGATGGTGCAAAGCTGGTTCAGCCCCGCGAG
>DHOB01000046.1 GCA_002409675.1 Ruminococcaceae bacterium UBA5401 | reverse complement strand
ACCAGAAGGGCTGACGAGTCCTCAACTTTCATTTAACTTTACAATACAAATAATAAAATTGGGAGGAAACAACACATGAAAAGGACCATTGCGCTTGTTCTGGCCACGGTAATGGCGCTCTCCGTCGCTGCTTGCAGCAACGGCGGCGGAACGACCGCGAGCTCCGCCTCAGCGGATTCCGCCGCGTCGACCGCGGAATCCGAGGCAAAGGGCGGAAGCGGCAAAACCTATCACTTCGAGGTCGTCTCCAAGGGTTTCCAGTCCACTTACTGGCAGGCCGTCTACAAGGGCGCTCAGAGTGAGATCAAAAAGCTCAACGACAAAGCCGGCTATGAAAAGTACAGCATGAACTTTGTCGGGCCCGACTCCGAATCCGACGTGGCGGCCCAGGTGCAGCAGTTCACCTCCGCGCTGAACGCCAAGCCCAGCGCGATCGGGCTGGCGGCGCTGGACGTCAACGCCCTGCTCGCCTCCATCAAGAAGGCACAGGAAGCAAAAATCCCGATCATCGGCTTTGACTCCGGCGTGCCGAACGCCCCGAAGGGCGCCGTGCTCGCCAACGCTTCCACCGACAACTACGCGGCCGGCAAGGTCGCGGCCGATGGGATGTACAAAAAAATCAAGGGACGCCTCGGCAAAGACAAGAAAGTCCGCATCGGCGTCGTCAGCCAGGACGCGACCTCCGAGTCGATCACAAACCGCGGCCTCGGCTTTATCGACGGCATGATTGAAAAGCTGACCGCCGACGGCCTGAAGGTCTTCGTGACCGGCAACCAGAAGTATGTGGGCGACAGCAAGGGCAGCACCGGCACGCAGGCCAACGCCAACGTGATTCTTGAAGTGCGCGTCCCCTCGCAGACCACCACGGAGCTCTGTGCGACGGAGGCCGGCGTGATTCTGAACGAATCCGACACCATCGCCATTTTCGGGACCAACCAGACCGGCGCCGAAGGCGTTGTGACCGCGGATGAGACCCTGCACGTCTGCGGCACGGGGGACGACCAGATTATCGCCGTCGGCTTCGATTCCGGCTCCGTGCTGAAGGGCGCCGTTTCGGGCGGCTCGATGTACGGCGCCGTCACCCAGGCGCCTGTGTCGATCGGCTCCACGGTCGTCGACCTGATGGCCGCCGCCGCGGAAGGCCAGTCCGTAAAAGACAAGGACACCGGCTGCGCGTTCTACACTTCTGAGAATATCGGCAGCCCGGAGATTGCGCAGAACCTGTACGACTGATTTTCACTCATCCATAAAACCGCAGTTGAGCGCCCCGTCGCGGGCGCTCAATTACCATTTTAAAGGAGAAAGCCTATGCGCCCCTGTGCCGCTTCCTGAACTGCCCGGCCGACATCCCTTTCATCTGCCGGAACAGCCGGATAAAGTAGCTTAAATCGTTGAAGCCGCAGGAAAGGGCGATTTCCGTGATGCTGTCTTCCGTGGCGCAGAGCAGCTCTGCGGCGCACTCGATGCGGTAGTAGTTGAGGTAGTCGATCGGCGTGCGGCCGGTCACCTGCTTGAAGACCCGGCAGAAGTACTGGGGGGCCAGACCGGCCTCGTCGGCCAGCTGCTTCAGCGTGAGCGGCGAAGAGTAGTCCTTTCGGATGCGCAGCAGGACGTTTTTCATCTGCCGGCTGCGCCGGCTGCCGCGCCGCTCTTCCTCGGTGGGGCCGGTGTAGAGACGCTGCTGGAGCACCGTGCCGATGAACTGCCACAGCAGGCCGGTCGTGGTGAACTCGTAGCCCGGCTGCTCTTTCTCCATCGTTTCAAACAGCCTGTCCACAATGCGCCCGGCCGGCGTGCCCGGTGCGAAATGCGTCCGGATGCGCGCGCCGTTTCCCAGCGCGGCGGCGTAGCGCGCCCGGCAGATGGTGCTGTCCTGCAGAAAGCGGTCCATGTCGAACACGATGCACTCGTAGGTGCAGGCATGCGGGGTTCCGCCGTGGATGACGCCCGATGAAATGAACGCGGATTCCCCCGGCTGAAGGAAGAGATTTTCTCCGCCCAGCGAAAGCGAAAATCCGCCGCGCAGCACGAGGATCAGCTCGCATTCCATATGCCAGTGAAAGGGCATCTCATAGCGCGGGTGGGTCGCGTCCACATAATACAGTTCAATCGGAAAATCGAACGTGCCGCGAACAGCCCGCTCGTGATAGGCAAGGTAACGCATGGCCGCCTCCTGAAAGTGAATATTGTGCTACTTTTTCTCATTATACACCGAGCGCATGGGCAGATTCAACAGTATAATAAGAACTGGGCAAAAGAAAATAAGACAGAATCAGGAACAAACCGGGGGACCGGAATTTTGAAGAACCGAATACGGCCGATTTTTAAGGGGGTTATTCCATGTTGAAAAACGTGCCTTCCATCCTTTCTCCAGAGCTGCTGAAAGTCCTGTGCGAAATGGGCCACGGCGACGAGATCGTGCTGGCGGACGGGAACTTTCCGGCCGAAAGCGTGGGGAAAAACGCGATCGTCGTCCGGGCGGACGGCCACGGCGTGAACGAGCTGCTGGACGCGGTGCTGGCGCTGCTGCCGCTGGACAAGTACAGCAAGCAGCCGGTCGCCCTGATGAGCGTGGTGCCCGGCGACCCCGTGGTGCCGACCATCTGGGACGACTACAAGGCGACCATCGCCCGGCACGGGGGGGACCCGAAGGCCATCGAGATGGTCGAGCGCTTCGCGTTTTATGAGCGCGCGAAAAAAGCCTATGCCATCGTCGCCACCGGAGAGACGGCGATTTACGCGAATATCCTGCTGAAAAAGGGTGTCGTGGAATGAGCGGCCGGGCAGCGGTGCTGGCCTTCGACATCGGCGCTTCCAACGGCCGCGCGATGAAGGCCGTCTATGAGAACGGCAGGCTGTCCTACCGGGAGGTCCACCGCTTTGAAAACAGCCCCCGCGAAACGGGCGGCCACTTCTGCTGGGATTTCGACGCCCTGCTGGCGCAGGTGCGAACCGGCCTTGAGAAGGCCGGAAGTTTCGACAGCGTGGCCTTCGACACCTGGGGCGTGGACTTCGGCCTTCTGGGCCGGGACGGAAAGCTGCTGGCACCCCCGGTGCATTACCGGGACGCACGCACGAAGGACGTGCTGGGGCCGGCCCTGAAAAAAATGGGCGCCGCGGAGCTGTACGCCAGGACCGGCAACCAGATTATGGCCATCAACACGCTGTTCCAGCTTCTGGCGCTGAAACGGGAGCAGCCGGAGCTGCTCCGGAAGGCGAAAACGCTGCTGTTCATGCCGGACCTGTTCGCCTATTCGCTGTGCGGAAAAGCCGCCTGCGAGCGCAGCATCGCCTCCACCAGCCAGATGCTCGATCCGAGGACGGGGCGGTGGCGTTCCGACGTGCTGGAGGCGTTCGGCCTGCCGGAGCGGATTCTCCTTTCGCCGGTGCCGAGCGGCACCGTGACCGGCGCGCTGCCGGGCGGCGCGAAGGTGATTGCCGCGGCGGGCCACGACACCCAGTGCGCCGTGGCGGCGATGCCGAGCCGGGTTCCGGATGCGGCATTCCTTTCCTGCGGCACCTGGAGCCTGCTCGGTACGGAGCTGGACGCCCCCGTCCTTACGGAGGAGAGCTGCGCGTTCGGTCTTTCCAACGAGCTGGGGGCGAACGGGAAGGTCGACTACCTGAAAAACATCATCGGCCTGTGGCTGATTCAGGAGAGCCGGCGGGAATGGCGCCGCCGGGGACAGGAATTTTCCTTCGCCGACCTGGAGCGTCTGGCGGGGGAGGCGCGGCCGCTGCGCAGCTTCATCGACCCGAACGCGCCGGAGTTTACCCCGCCGGGCGACATCCCGGGCCGCGTGCGGGAATTCTGCCGCCGCACGCGGCAGCCCGTGCCGCAGACGGTGGGCGAAATCATGCGCTGCATCTACGAGAGCCTCGCGCTTACATACCGCAGCGCACTGGAGCAGTTGCAGAAAGCGACCGGCAGGCGCTTTGCGGTGCTGCACATCCTCGGCGGGGGCACCAAAGACCGCCTGCTGAGCCAGATGAGCGCGAACAGCACCGGCCTTCCCGTCGTCGCCGGGCCGGTCGAAGCCACGGCACTGGGCAATTTCATCATCCAGCTTGTGGCGCTGGGCGCGCTGCCGGACCTCGCCTCCGGCCGGGCGGCCATCGCCCGTAGCGAACCTTTGAAGCGTTACGCGCCCGCCGACACGGACGCGTGGGATAACGCCTATGAAACCTATCGCAAAATTTTAACACTGAGGAGTGAGCAATAATGCTGTATCCAAAAATCGGCATCCGCCCCATCATCGACGGCCGCTGGGGCGGCATCCGCGAGAGCCTTGAAAACCAGACCATGCGCATGGCGCACAATGCCGAGAAGCTGATCACCGAGAACCTGAAGTATCCGGACGGCACGCCGGTGCAGGTCGTGATTTCCAATACGACCATCGGCGGCTGCGCCGAAGCCACCGCCTGCGCCGAGCAGTTTGCGACCCAGAACGTCGTGGCGACCCTTTCGGTCACGCCCTGCTGGTGCTACGGCACCGAGACCTTCGACATGGACCCCTCCACCATCAAGGCGGTCTGGGGCCTGAACGGGACCGAGCGCCCGGGTGCGGTGTATCTGGCCGCCATCATGGCGGCCCACGCCCAGCGCGGCCTGCCGGCTTTCAGCATCTACGGGCATGACGTGCAGGACGCCTCCGACAACACGGTGCCGGCCGACGTGGCGGAGAAGATCCTGCGCTTCGCGCGATGCGCGGTCGCCGTCGGCTGGATGAAGAACAAGTCGTACGTGAACCTCGGCGCCGTGCCGATGGGCATCGCGGGCAGCAACTGCGACGCCAACGTCTTCCAGAAATACTTCGGCATCCGCACCGAATGGGTGGACATGGTCGAAATCCTGCGCCGCATCAAGCTGGGCATCTACGACCGCGAAGAGGCCGAAAAGGCCCTGAAGTGGGTCAGGACCAACTGCAGAGAGGGCTTCGACTGCAACGCCGGCAAGAACCTGGCCGGCATCATCAAAAAATCCAAAGTTGTTCCGCCCGACCAGGACTGGGACTTCATCACCAAAATGACCCTGATTATCCGGGACATCCTGTTCGGCAACCCCAAGCTGGACGAAATGGGCTGGCACGAGGAGGCGCTGGGCCGCAGCGCGGTCGCGGGCGGCTTCCAGGGGCAGCGCCAGTGGACCGACTGGCTGCCGAACGCCGATTTCAGCGAGGCGATTCTGGCTTCCACCTTCGACTGGAACGGCCCGAAGCAGCCGACGCCCTTCGCCACGGAGAACGACACCTGCAACTGCATCTCCATGCTGCTCGGCACTCTGGTCAGCCACAGCGCGCCGGGATTCCACGACGTGCGCACCTACTGGAGCCCGGAGGCGTATGAGCGCGTCACGGGGCAGAAACCGGCCGGCAAGGCCGCAAACGGCTTTATGCACCTGCTCAATTCCGGCGCGACGGCGCTGGACGAGACGGGCGCCTGCAAGGACGAAAAGGGCGAGTCCGTGATGAAGCCGTTCTGGGAGATGAGGCCGCAGGACATCCGGGCCTGCCTGAAAGCCACCGACTGGTGCCGCGCCAATTACGAGTATTTCCGCGGCGGCGGCTTCTCCAGCCACTTCCGCTGCCAGGGCGAGATGCCCGTCACCATGCTGCGCTTTAACATTGTGGACGGTGTCGGCCCCGTGCTGCAGATTGCCGAAGGGTGGACGGTTACGCTGCCGGAAAAGGCGCACGAGATTCTCAACAGGCGCACCGACCCCACCTGGCCGACCGTCTGGTTTGCTCCGCGGCTGACCGGGCACGGCGCTTTCACCGACGTGTACAGCGTGATGGCGAACTGGGGTGCGAACCACGGCGCGACGGTCTACGGCCATGTGGGCGCGGACCTGATCACGCTGGCTTCCATGCTGCGGATTCCGGTCACGATGCACAACGTCCCGCAGGAGCACGTGTACCGCCCGCATGCCTGGGCGTCGTTCGGCACTGAAGACAAACAGGCCGCCGATTACGCAGCCTGCCGCAAATACGGCCCGCTGTACGGCTGACTGCTGCTTTTCTTTTGGAAATAAAGAAAAGCAAGAAAAAACACAAGGGGGACCGCGCCTGCATCGTGCAGGTGCGGCCCTTTTTGGGATGTCGCTTGAATTTTCAGTTTTTCACTCATGAAATCCGGATGTTCCTCAGCCCGCGCGCGGCGGCCCGGATGTCTTTCCGGGCGAGAATCGCCGAGACGACGGCGAAGCCGTCGATGCCCGTCCCGCGGAAAAGCGGGGCGGTGCGCAGATTGATGCCGCCGATGGCGACGATGGGAATGGACACGGCCGCGCGGATTTTCTTCCTCGGGAAGAATAGGCGCGGTACAGTTCCCTGTAATCCAGTTCCTCAAGCTGGGCGCTGACAAGCCGTACCGGATCCTCTTGCGGTATTGTAATTTCCATGTCCATCGGGAGCGTCAACTGTTGAAATTTTCGCTTTCATTCTAAAGCAAAAAGCCGAAGCAACCAACCCCTTTCGGGATGACTGCT
>DHOB01000070.1 GCA_002409675.1 Ruminococcaceae bacterium UBA5401 | reverse complement strand
CAATCACTCCCGATTCATTCTTGTCTTACGGTAAGTATACCACATTATTCTATATTTTATATCAAAAAAACGTATTTCAGGGCGTGCCATCCAAAAAATCCTCACTTCCTCCGGGCATAAAAAAAGCCCGCTCGCACGAGCGGAGCTTTTGTTTTTCTGTGCGACCAGGCCTGTAAGCCGAGTTCTGTCGTGAACGGCCATCTATCTTGGCCGGATGTCGCCATCACGGCTCGATGCCACCTTCTCGGGGCGCGCCGGGCCGGCGCACGATGCCCCTCTGCGGTGTTGCTCCGGATAGGGTTTGCAGAGCCGCGCGGTCTCCCGCGCGCTGGTGGGCTCTTGCCCCGCCTTTCCACCCTTGCCGCAAATGCGGCGGTATCTCTCTGTTGCACTTTCCCGGGGGTCGCCCCCGGCGGCCGTTAGCCGCTATCCCTGCCCTGTGGAGCTCGGACTTTCCTCAGGCGCGCGCTTTCGCGCTGCGCCCGCGGCCGTCCAGCCTGCTCGCAAAGGTTTATTGTACCCGATTCCCCGCCGGAAGTCAAGGGCGCGCATCTTAAAAATTCAAAAATAACTCCCGCTTTTCGTAACGGAGCCGGCACGCCGCGCACGAAATCGGCGGCAGGGCGAGGTGCCCGCCCGCGTCCGGCGCGTTCCCCAGCAGGGCCTCGGCGCCGCCCCATTCCGCCGGCAGCGTGACGGTGCGGGGCACGCCGCCCCGGTTGAACGCGCACAGCAGCGCGCCGTTCCCGTCCCGGCGCAGGTAGGCCATCACGTCCCCCTCGGCGGCCACCGGGACGAACGCCCCTTTTTTCAGGCAGGAGCATCCGGCGCGCAGGCGGCCCAGCCCGCGGTACCATTCGACCAGGCCGGCGTCTTCGCGGCCCCACGGGAAGCACCCGCGGTTGAACGGGTCGCGGTACCCCTCCAGGCCCGCCTCGTCCCCGTAATAGACGCAGGGCACCCCCGGCAGCGTGTACTGCATCAGCGAGGCCAGACGCATCAGCGCCAGGCCGCGGGCCCGCTGCTCCCGCGTGAGCCGCGCCTCGCTCTGCCAGCGCCGCCCGCGCCCGCGCGCCGGCTCGCCCGCAAGGGCCGTGAGGGCGCGCTCCGTGTCGTGCGTGCCGATGTTGTTCAGCAGCGCGCGCACGGCCTGCGGCGGGTAGTTTTCCAGCACGGTGAGGATGCGCTCCATACTGCCCGCCGCGTCCCCGCCGGCCAGAAAGGCGAGGACGGCCTCACGGAACGGGTAGTTCATCACGCTGTCGAGCTGGTCCCCCAGCAGGTAGCGCCGGCGCCTGCCGTACGCGATTTTGTTGGAGGCGTCTTCCCACACCTCGCCGAGGACCAGGGCGTCCGCCTTTTCCGCCTTCGCCGCCCGGCGCAGGTGGTCGAGGAACGGGTCCGCCAGCTCGTCCGCCACGTCCAGCCGCCACCCGGCGGCCCCCGCGCGCAGCCAGCGCCGCACGACGCCCTCCGGCCCGTTGACGAACCGGTCGTAGCCGGGGTCGGTGCCGTTCACGTCCGGCAGGGTGTCGAACCCCCACCAGCTCTCGTACTCATCCGGCCACTTTTTGAAGCGGTACCACGGAAAATACGGCGATTCCTTCGACTGGTACGCGCCGGGGCCGGGGTAGCGGCCCTCGCGGTTGAAATAGACGCTGTCGCTGCCCGTGTGGTTGAACACGCCGTCCAGCAGCACACGGATGCCGAGCCTGCCCGCCGCGGCGCACAGGCGGCGGAAATCCTCCTCCGTGCCGAGGAGCGGGTCGATCTTGAGGTAGTCCGCCGTGTTGTACCGGTGGTTGGAGTGCGCCTCGAAAATCGGGTTCAGGTACAGACAGGTCACGCCGAGGGACTTGAGGTACGGCAGTTTTTCTTCAATGCCGCGCAGGTCTCCGCCGAAATAGTCGCTGTTGGTCACCTTTCCGTCCGAGCCGGGCTTCCATTCCGGCTGGCCGCCCCAGTCCCCGCGCAGCCTGCGGTCGGCGGGGACGCCCCGCTTCTCCTCCCCTGAACGGTGGAAGCGGTCGGGGAAAATCTGGTATACCACGCCGCCGGCGAACCATTCCGGCGTGGCGAACGCGGGGTCGTAGGCCGTGAGCTGCCAGGGCGGGGCGGTCCGGTCGGGGACGGCTTCGCCGCGCGGGCCGCGCGCCAGCGTGACCGGCCCGCGGCCCGTGCTCAGCAGGAAGCGGTAAAAATACGGGGCGGGCGAGGCCGGGGAAAAATCGCACTCCCACCACTCGGCCCGCTCGCCGTCTTTTCCGCACCAGAACATGCCGCGCTCCGGCTTTTCGCCGGTCAGCCCGTTTTCCAGCAGAAGGCGGGCCGCGGAGCAGCGCCAGCCGCGCGGCAGCATGATTTTGAAATGGACCGAAGTCCCGGCCGGCACCGCGCCCGCGGGGCGGCGGCAGGCGGGGCTGCGGGAACTGAACAGCATCAAGGGGCACAAACCTCCGGGGCCGGATTCACGGCCGTTTTTTCAGGTTGGGGACCGGCTTGGCGTTCCAGATGCGCTCCGCGTACTCGCGGATGGCGCGGTCGGAAGAGAAGCGGCCGGCCTGCGCCACGTTCACAAGGCACATCTTCCGCCACGTGCCGGCGTCGGAATACAGCCGCGCCGATCTGGCGCGCGCCTTCGCGTACGAGGCGAAATCCGCAAGGACCATGTAGGGGTCGGAGCCCAGCAGCGAATCCACGATGTCGCGGAAGCTCACGCCGCACAGGCCGTTCCCCATCTCGCGCAGGGCGCCGCCGAGGGCGGGCGTGCGGTCGGCGAACGCCCGCGGGCTGTAGCCGTTCCGCTTCAGCGCGGCGGCCTGTTCCGCGGTCATGCCGAACAGAATCATGTTCTGTTCGCCCACGGCGTCCCGGATCTCCACGTTCGCGCCGTCCAGCGTGCCGAGCGTGACCGCGCCGTTGATCATCATCTTCATGTTGCTGGTGCCGGAGGCCTCCGTCCCGGCGAGCGAAATCTGCTCGCTGATGTCGGCGGCGGGCATCAGCAGCTCCGCGAGGGTCACGCGGTAATCCTCCAGATAGACGACGCGCATCTTTTTGTTCACCCGCGGGTCGGAGTTGATGGTTCTGCCCAAATCGACGATAAAGCGGATGATCTGCTTCGCAAAATAATACCCGGCCGCGGCCTTCGCGCCGAAAATATAGGTGCGCGGCACGAAGTCGGCGTTCGGGTCTTCGCGCAGGCGCTGGTAATCCGTCAGAATCTGGAGCGCGTTCAGGTGCTGGCGCTTGTACTCGTGCAGGCGCTTGACCTGCACGTCGAAGATGGAATCCGGGTCGATGTCGAGCCCCTGCACGCGCTTGACGTACTGCGCGAAGCGGACCTTGTTCTGCCGCTTGACCTGCGCCAGCTTCTGCAGGGCGGCGGGGTCGTCCTTGTATTTCATCAGGTCCTGAAGGCGGGAGGCGTCCAGCACGAACCCGTCACCGATGAGCTCGGTCAGCAGGGAAAAAAGGCCGGGGTTCGCCTGACAGAGCCAGCGCCGGTGGGCGATGCCGTTGGTCACGCTGGTGAACTTTTCGGGCATCTCGGTGTAAAAGTCGTGAAAAATCCTGTTTTTGAGGATTTCGCTGTGGAGCTTGGAGACCCCGTTCACGCTGTGGCAGCTGACCACGGCGAGGTTCGCCATCTTCACATAGCCGTCGTTCCACGGGGCCATGCGGCCGACCTTGTAGCCGTCTACGCAGCGGTTGTGCATCCCCGCGCAGAAGCGGCGGTTGATTTCCTCGATGATCTGGTAGATGCGCGGCAGGCGCATCCGGAACAGGTCGATGCCCCAGCACTCCAGCGCCTCCGGCATCACGGTGTGGTTCGTGTAGGCGAAGACCCGCTGCACGATTTCCCACGCGTCGTCCCAGCCGTAGCCGCACTCGTCGAGCATCACGCGCATCATCTCGGGGATGGCGAGGACGGGGTGCGTGTCGTTCAGGTGGATGGCCGCGAGGTCGGGCAGGCTGTCGAGCGTGCGGTGCGTGAACAGGTGGTGGCGGATGATGTCCTGCACGGCGGCGGAGACCAGAAAATACTGCTGCGAGAGCCGCAGGCTCTTCCCTTCCAGGTGGTTGTCGTCCGGGTAGAGGACCTTGGTGATGATCTCCGCCATGGCCTTCTGCTCCATCGCGCGCATATAGTCGCCGCCGTTGAACAGCTTCATGTCGAACTCGGAGCTGGTGGCCCTCCACAGGCGCAGGCGGCTGACGCCCTTTCCGCCGTAGCCGGCGATGTACATGTCGCACGGCACGGCGATGACCTTTTTATAGCCCTTATGGTTCACAACGTGGAACCGGTTGTTCCAATAGTCTTCAATATGGCCGTCGAAGTGGACCTCCACGCTTTTTTCCGGCTCGGACCGAAGCCAGATCTTCCCGCCCGGCAGCCAGAAATCCGGCAGCTCCGTCTGCCAGCCGTCCACCAGCTTCTGCCGGAAGACGCCGTACTCATAGCACAGGGAATACCCCGTGGCGGGGTAGCCGAGCGTGGCGAGGGAATCCATGAAGCACGCCGCCAGGCGGCCCAGGCCGCCGTTGCCGAGGCCGGCGTCCGGCTCTTCCTCATACAGCGTGTCCAGCTTCAGGCCCATGCCGGCGAGGGCCTTGCGGTAGGCGTCCTCCAGCCCCAGGTTGTACAGGCTGTTTTTGAGCGAGCGCCCCACGAGGAACTCCATGCACAGGTAATAAATCTGCTTGGTGCGCTCTTTTTCCGCCTTTTCCACATACTCATGGCGGATGTTTTCCAAACGGTCCCGAACGGTGAGGGCAACCGCCTTGTAGCACTGCTCGTTGGTTGCATTTTCGAGCGCCACCCCGAACACATGCTCCAGATTGTCGCGGACGGTGTCCTGAATCTGCTCGACGACGTGTCTTTCTCCCATAGCGGCCTCCTTCAAGCCGGGTGCCGGCACCGGCAGTAAAAGCGATATCAAAACAGTTTGTATTATACACCCCTTCCCGCCGCAATACAACGAAGTTTCGCCCGCCGGGTGGAAAATCCCCCCAAAAGCGCCCCATCCGGGGCGGCGCGGCGGCGCCGGACCTGCGCTCGCTTGACAGGTCCCCGCGAAAATTATAAAATATAAAAAGGGAAACAGAAGAAAATCGACTGAGAAACAGCTTCTGCCGTTTCTTTTCTTTTATATCGAGTCCACAATACCGAGCTTTTTGCGGTCTTTTTCATCCGCGGTTTCCAAATTCCGAAAGGGGAAAATTTATGTCACCCGAACCTGACGGTTCAACTGTTCCGCTACTGCTGGCGCTGAGCGGCGCCGGGCTACCCGCCGTGCGCCCCGCCCTCGCCGTTTTTCTGCTGATTCTGCTGACACTGGTCAACGCATTTTTTGCCGCAAGTGAAATCGCGGTCGTTTCCCTGAGCAAGGTAAAACTTCAGAAAATGGCCCAGGAGGGGGACGTGCGGGCCAAAAAGCTGGTTCGGCTCACCGCCAGCTCCAGCCGTTTTTTCTCCACCATCCAGATCGGCGTCACGCTGGCGGGCTTTCTCGCCTCGGCGCTGGCATCCGAGAGCTTTTCCGACGGGCTGGCGGCGCAGCTCGCTTTTCTGCCGTTTTCGCCCGCGTTCGTCAAAGGGCTTTCCTCGGTTTTAATCACGCTGCTTCTGTCTTACTTCTCGCTGGTGTTCGGCGAGCTGGTCCCGAAAAAGGTCGCGACCGCGCGCGCCGAGCAGATGTCCCTCAAATTCGCCGGCGCCCTGAGCGCGACGGCCGCCGTGTTCCGCCCCGTCGTCTCGTTCCTGACCGCCTCCACCAACGCGGTGCTGCGGGCGTTCGGCATCGACCCCAACTCCTCCGCGCCGACCGTCACGGAGGAGGGCATCATGATGATGGTGGACGCCGGCGAGGAAAAGGGCGTGCTGGACGAGGACGCGAAGGACATGATCTCCAACATCTTCGATTTCAGCGACAGCACGGTCGGCGAGGCCATGACCCACCGCACGGAGGTCGGCGCGGTGGAAGACACCGCTTCCGTCGCGGACGTGGTGGCCCTCTCGATGCGGGAGGGCTACTCCCGCATCCCCGTCTACCACGAGGATTTAGACAGCATCCTCGGCATCATCTACGTCAAGGACCTGCTCAAATTCGTGGGCAAGGCGCTCAAGCCGGGCATCAGCATCACAAGCCTGATGCGCCCCGCCTATTTTGTGCCGGAAAGCAAGCTGTGCAGCGAGCTGTTCTCCGAGATGACGGCGCGCCGGTTCCAGATTGCCGTGGTGGTGGACGAGTACGGCGGCACGGAGGGAATCGTCACCATGGAGGATCTGCTGGAATCCATCGTGGGCAACATCCAGGACGAGTACGACAACGAGGACGACGAGTTCCAGCGCGAGGGCGACAACCGCTTCAGCGTGGACGGCACGGCGCCGGTGGACGAGGTCTCGCGCCTGACGGGCGTCGAGCTGCCGGAAGGGGACTACGACACCATCGCCGGGCTGATTATGGAGCGCCTCGGCCGCGTGCCGAAGCCGAACGAACACCCGCACGTGCGCGTAAAGGGCCTGACTTTGACAGTCGCGGAGATGGAGGACCGGCGCATCGCGCGCGTGCTGATTGAAAAAGCGCCTCCGCCGCAGGCAGCCCCGCGGCGGAAAAAGCCGAAGGACGCATCAATTTCATAAAAACCTGTGCCGCTGCCGGAGGCGGGAACCCGCTCGCCGGCGGCGGCGCGGTTTGGTCAGTCGCAACATCCTGACCTAAAACTAAACTACGGAGGTACAAAAGAATGAAACCATCGTCTTCCCGCACGCGCCGCCTGACCCAGGCGGCCCTGATTGCTGCGGCCTACGTCGTGCTGACCTATCTGGCGGCCCTGCCCGGGCTGGCCTACCTGCCGGTGCAGTTCCGCTTTTCGGAGGCGCTGACCATCCTCCCCGCCTATCTGCCCGCGGCAGTGCCGGGGCTCACGGTCGGCTGCCTGCTGGGGAACCTGTTCAGCAGCTACGGCGCCGCGGACATGGTCTTCGGCACGCTGGCGACCCTGCTGGCGGCGGTGCTCACGCGCGCGCTGCGCCGGTTCCGCGTAAAGGGGATTCCCCTTCTCTCGTTCCTGCCGCCCATCGTGGTGAACGGCGTCGTGGTCGGCGCCGAAATCACGTTCCTTTCGCCCAAAGGCTTCGTCTGGGGGGAGTTCTGGGCGACGGCGCTTTCCGTCGGCTGGTCGGAGCTGCTGGTCCTCGCAATCCTCGGCCTGCCGCTCGCCATCCTGATTCAGAAGAACAAGGCCCTGCAGAAATTTCTCCAGTGATTTCTGGGGCTCAAAAAGCGGCTCCCGAAGTTTTCGCTTCGGGAGCCGCTTTTATGTTTTCTCAGAAAAGATTGCCCGGCTCAGCCGCCGAGGTAAGCGCGGCGGACCTGCTCGTTGCCGGCGAGAGTGTCCGCGTCGCCCTGCATCACGATGGAGCCGGTCTCAAGCACATAGGCCCGGCCGGCGACCTCCAGCGCTTTCTTCGCGTTCTGCTCCACCAGCAGCACCGTGACGCCGGACCGGTTGACCTGCTGGATGGTTTCAAAAATCTCGTTGACCAGAAGCGGAGAAAGCCCCATCGAGGGCTCATCCAGCAGCAGCATCTTCGGGTTGCTCATCAGCGCGCGCCCGATGGCGAGCATCTGCTGCTCGCCGCCGCTCAGGGTGCCGGCGACCTGCCTGCGGCGCTCTTTCAGGCGGGGCAGGCGCTCGTAGACGCGCTCGAAATCCCGCGCTATTTTGTCGCGGTCCTTGCGGATGAACGCGCCCATCTCCAGATTCTCCTGAACGGTCATCTGCGAAAAGATGCGCCTGCCCTCCGGTACCTGCGCGAGGCCCAGGCGGATGATGCGGTGGGCGTCCGTGTTGCGCAGGTCGTGCCCGCAGAAGGTGATTTCGCCGCTGCGCGGCTTTACAAGGCCGGAGATGGTGTGCAGCGTCGTCGTCTTCCCGGCCCCGTTGGCGCCGATCAGCGTGACGATCTCTCCCTCATTGACCTCGAAGGAGATTCCCTTCAGGGCGTGGATGGCGCCGTAGTAGACCTCCAGGTTTTGGACCGACAGCATGACGCCCACCCTATTCACCCCCAAGATACGCGGTGATGACCTTCGGGTTGTGGCGGACGTGCTCGGGCGTGCCCTCCGCGATGATTTTGCCGTAGTCGAGCACCACAATCCGCTCGCAGATGCCCATCACGAAGTTCATGTCGTGCTCGATGAGCAGAATGGCGATGCCGAAGCGGTCCCGGATGAGCTTGATGGTCTGCATCAGCTCGTTGGTCTCGGTCGGGTTCATGCCGGCGGCCGGCTCGTCGAGGAGCAGCACCTTCGGCTCCGAGGCGAGCGCGCGGGCGATCTCCAGCTTGCGCTGCCGGCCGTAGGGCAGGTTTTTGGCGAGGCTGTGCGCGCAGGAATCCAGGTCGAAAATCTGCAGCAGCTTGTGCGCGCGCTCCGAGACCTGCTTCTCTTCCCGGCGGGATGAGGGCAGGCGGAAGACGCCCGACAGCACGGAATAGTGCATCTGGCTGTTCATGGGGATTTTCACGTTCTCGATCACCGTCATGTTTTTGAAAAGGCGGATATTCTGGAACGTGCGGGCGATTCCGTTGCGGGTGATGCGGAACGTCTTCTCGCCGACGATGCTGCGCCCGCCCAGGCGGATCTGCCCTTCCGAAGGGGAATAGACGCTGGTCAGCAGGTTGAAGACCGTGGTTTTCCCGGCGCCGTTCGGGCCGATGAGGCCCATGATCTCGCCCGGCTTCACGGTGAAATGGATGTCGTCCAGCGCCTGCAGGCCGCCGAAGGCGATGCCGAGGTTTTTGGTTTCAAGTACGGATACGGCCATGTTCACGCATCTCCTTTACTGCCGTTCGGCCTGCGGCCGCGCCCGTTTTTGCGGGCGCGGAGAAAGCCGATGAATCGTTTCATGGAAAACTCGCGCTCCCCCATCAGGCCGGAGGGCCGGAAGAGCATCACGATAATCAGGATGATGGAATACACCAGCATGCGGTAGGCGGAAAAATCGCGCAGCAGCTCCGGCAGCACGGTGAGGACGCTGGCGGAGATAATCGACCCCGTCACGGACGCCATGCCGCCCAGCACCACCATGACCAGCAGCTCCGTCGAGTAGTTGAAGTCGAACTTCACCGGCGTCAGGGCGCCGACATGGCTGGCATAAAGCCCGCCCGCAACGCCCGCCATGAACGCTGAAAGCACGAAGGTCATCAGCTTGTAATATGTGGTGTTGATGCCGGACGCCTCTGCGGCGATTTCATCCTCGCGGATGGCGATGACCGCGCGCCCGTGCCGCGAATGGATGTAGGAATAGACCACAAACACCGCCAGCGCGGCGAGAAAGAACGACCATGTAAAAAAGACGGACGGCTGGCGGGAAATCCGGGTCTTTACCGTCAGGCCGCGGGCCCCGCCCGTGAACGGCATGGCCAGAATCAGCACCCGGATGATTTCGCCGAACCCGAGGGTGATAATCGCGAGGTAGTCGCCGTGCAGGCGCAGCGCCGGCACACCGATAAGAAAGCCGAACAGCGCGGCCATAAGCCCCCCGGCCACCAGGCCCAGCGGGAAGGCCGCCCCTTCCGGCAGACCGGAATTCATCGCGAACAGCGCGGCCGTGTAGGCGCCGACGGACATAAACCCGGCATGGCCGAGCACCAGCTGCCCCAAAAAGCCGCTGACCAGGTTCAGGCTGACCGTCAGGATGATGTTGATGCAGATCATAATCAGGATGCCGCTGTAATAGCGGTTGATGGTCTTGTTCGCGATGGGAATCGCGACGGCGGCGTACAGCAGGACGACCAGCAGAAAATCCAGCAGCCACGTCTTCCCTTTCGCGGCGCTTTTCGGCGCGCCGGAAAGGCGGGAACTCTCCATTTGTTTTTCCATCTCGCCGCCCCCTTACACTTTTTCCCGGACGTTCCTGCCGAACAGGCCTTCCGGCCGGCAGAGCAGGACGAGAATCAGAATCCCGAACACCACGGCGTCCGTAATCTGCGAGCCGCCGGCCGCCTTGGTCAGGCTTTCGGCGATGCCGATCAGAAAGCCGCCGAGCATTGCGCCCGGGATGCTGCCGATGCCGCCGAGCACGGCCGCGACGAAGGCCTTGAGCCCGAGCATGTTGCCCATGTACGGGTTAATCAGGGGGTAGGCGCCGCAGTAGAGAATGGCGCCGACCGCCGCAAGGCCGGACCCCACGGCGAACGTGAACGCGACCACCGCGTCCGTGTCGATGCCCATCAGCTTGGCCGCGCCGGTGTCTTCCGAAGCGGCGCGCATGGCCTTGCCCATTTTGCTGCGGCTGACCAGCAGCTGCAGCAGCACCATCAGCGTGACGGCGGTCGCCAGAGTGATGGCCGTCACATGGCCGATCTGCAGCCCGCCCAGCGAGACCGCCGGGCCCGGGAACAGGTTGGGCATGGATTTTGCCGACGATGTGAACAGGAGCTGAAACAGGTTCTCGAGAAAGATGCTGACGCCGATGGCCGTAATCAGCAGGGAAATCCGCGGGGCACCCTTGTGCAGCAGCCGGCTGTACGCCAGCTTTTCAATCAGCACGCCGGCCAGCGCGCAGAACGCGATGGACGCGAGGACGGCCCCCCACAGCGGCGCCCCCGCGCTGACGAGGACCAGGTAGGTGACGTACGCGCCCACCATGATGATGTCGCCGTGCGCGAAGTTGATGAGCTGCACGATGCCGTACACCATGCTGTACCCGAGCGCGACAAGGGCATAGATGCTGCCGATGCCAAGCCCGTTTATAAGCTGCGACAGAAACTCCATTAAAGCACCTTCCTTATT
>DHOB01000045.1:6645-8999 GCA_002409675.1 Ruminococcaceae bacterium UBA5401 | reverse complement strand
CTGCGCAATCAGCTCTTCAAGCGATTTTCTGGTCGGATTTCCGGTGCGTGAATACTCATACCCCCTGCTTTCCCCCAGGCCGTCCTGACGGAAAGTGGAAGTCTGGTAAATCGGCACGCTGACGGCCCCCGTCTGCGCGTCGCCGTCGATGCCGCCGTGAATCAGCCGCGTGTTGAATTTCTGTGCTTTGCCCTTCATTTATTTCATCCTTTCCAAAACAAAAAACAGGAGACCGGGCGGCAATTGCCTGCCCGATCTCCTCAAGCTGCGATTTTATCACATGAGGACAACATCGGCAGAAAAATTGCCTCTTTCCCTTTTCAGGCAGCAACAAGCACAGCCGCAGGCTTTTGCCTCGGCCGAACAGTTACAGCTGTTGAAACGGGTCAAAAAGCAATTCCGCAAGGATGTGTCCTCCTTCTGTATTACATAGTAATTATATATGTCTTTTCTGCTATTTATGTTACGCTTTTTCAAAGCCGCTGTCAAGTGCTTTTTGAACCTTTAAGACAGAAAACCTGTAGGACTACAATACATCTTGGACAAGTAAAGAAAAAGCGTGCAGAAACGGGAAGATATTTTACAAATCTGCATTTTCAGTCTTCAAAACGGACGGGAAAACACCGGCCCATTTTTCTGCGTCCGGGGCAAAAAATGGCCGAGCGGCAGGAAGTAGCGAAAAAAATTGCCGGAAGGGTTGACAAATTCGCTGGTTTTGGTATAATGAATCTTGCTGTTTCAATAAACTGTGCGGAATTGTGTAAAGGTAGCACGACAGACTCTGACTCTGTTTGTGAGGGTTCGAATCCTTCTTCCGCAGCCAAGGGACCCTGCCGCGGGTCTTTTCTTTCGAGGTGTGGCTCAGCTTGGTAGAGCGCTACGTTCGGGACGTAGAGGCCGCTGGTTCGAATCCAGTCACCTCGACCAATCAGAAAGGGACCCCTAAGGCGGGGGCCCTTTTCTTATTGTGTCCAAGCGGCTGGTGAGCAAGGAACAGCCGGTATTGGGGAACAGCTCTGTGCTGCTTCTCTTTTCTCTTCTTAAATTTAAGACGTTGATGTGCTGGCGGGCGCTGCCCGCAGTCAGCCCGCGAGGGCGACGAGCCGGGCGCTTTTGCCCCAGGGCTTGGCGACGCTGCTGACCGTCACATGCGTGCGGACGGTCTGCCCGCCGGCCACCTGAAAGACGACGTCCGCCGACCCGGCCCGCTTTCCGGTGATGCGGTACAGGCAGACGCCGTCTTTGCCCTCGCGGTATTTTTCGATGGAGACGCAGGCGCCGTCCGTCGAACTGACGCTGAGCCGGCTCTCATCCAGGCCCTTTTTCAGCAGGCCGATGCAGTAGCGCGCGCCCGGCCCCATGGTGTAAGACAGGGTGTCGATCATCACGCCGCTGTTGACTTTCACGGCCATCTGCTGCCCCGCGATATCGACCGTCGTGTCGCCGGGCGAGACGCCGGTGACAGTGTAGAACCACCCCGGCTGCCCGCGCGAGTTCAGCACCGCCCTGCCGCCGCCGACCGACGCGACGGACGGGCGGTATGAAACGGCCGCCGGCATCAGCGCCGCGTTCGTGGTGGCCAGCACGCCGTACCGGTCGCCCACCAGAATGGACACATAGGACGTGTCCAGCTGGACATCGCCCGGCTGCGCGGCGGAACCTGTGGTCAGTGCACAGGAATCCGCCCGGTACCCGTCCAGGATATCCCCGCGCTGGTCGGCGAGATACGCCACCAGCACCGCCCGGTGCTGCCCCGCATTTTGCGACGGGACCGAAACGGTGCAGGAAGTGCCCGACGCGCTTTTGGAGAACGCGGCCGCGTCGCCGTGCAGCTCCCATATAATTTTGGTGCCCGTCGCGTACTCGGAGAGTTTGGGCCGGACCGACGCCGTGACTTTCACCGGATACCCCGGCTCCACAGCGGCGGAACTGCGGTCCAGCGTCAGGCCGTCGGAGCCCGGCAGTGCGAGCCGGAACACATCCATCCCGCCGGACTGCGTCTTCTCAAGGTCAAAGCCGACGACGGCCGCGTCATCTTCGGAAACAGCCCCGCTGTCGGCCCGGAAGGCCGTGTCCCCGCTGCCGGCGGCGCTGTCCAGCACCAGCCGGGGGCTGCCGCCGATTTCGTCGTGGACGGTCAGCTCGCCCGCATGAAAGCACAGCACGCCGGGACCCTCCAGGCTGCCCAGCTCAATCGGGTCCGTCGCCGTAAATTCCGAGCCGCTCTTGAGCACCAGCGAGTCAGCCGTGACCGTATGGTCGGCGGTGGCAGTCGCGTTCGATTCCAAAATGATTTCCCGCATATTCTCAAGGGCGGGCAGAGTGCTTTTATAGCCGGAAAGGTCGAGCACCGC
>DHOB01000045.1:0-6340 GCA_002409675.1 Ruminococcaceae bacterium UBA5401 | reverse complement strand
CCCGCGGAAACGTCCCCGCCGACCCGCAGGTCTCCGGAAAGCTCCACGTCGCCGGAATCGGAGGTCACGTCCCGGCGGATATCGGTCTTCGAGATTCTGACGTCACCTTCCGCCGCAACGGATTTGACCGTGCCGTCGGTCACGGTGACGCTGCCGTCGCTCACCGCCTCGCCGACCGTCCCGCCCGAAACCGTGAGCCGCGAGTTCCCGTCCGTCACGGAAACGCTGTCCACCGAGCCGGCCTTGACCGTCAGGTCCCCGTCCCAGTCAAAAGTGCCGTCCGTCACGTCCGTGAAATTGTCCTCATCCCATTTCTTTCCCCACGCGGAGGAAAGGCCGGCATAAGTCCTCGCGCCGTGCATGTCGATAACGCAGTTCCCGTCCGCCGCGCGCGCCTCCGCCGCCCCGAGCGGCAGACAGGCAAAGGCCAGCGCCAGCGACAGGGCCGGGCCTCCTATCTTCCGCCACAAAAAGTTCCTCCGCTTGCTCCACTTCATCCTATTTTCCCCTTTCGCATCATTCTCCATAGATTCCCTGCACGCTGACCTCGCCGGAGAAAACGGTTTCCCGCCTGCCGTCCGGCAGGCGCACGACGAGTTCCCCCCGCGGGGTGATTTTTTCCGCCGTGCCGGAGAGCTTTCGTCCGCCGCGCCGGAAGCCCACCCGCCGGCCGAGCGTCACGCAGCGCCTCGTGTATTCTTTCAGAAATTCCGGCGTCAGGGCGGCCGCATTCGCTTTCAGCAGCGCCTCGAAGCGGCGCAGAATCTCCTGCAGCAGAGCGACCCGGCGGACCGGCTTTCCGCTCGCCAGCAGAAGGGACGTCGCTTTTTCCCGAAGCCCTTCCGGGAACGACGCAGTGTTGACGTTGATGCCGATGCCGACCACCATGAATTCAACGCGGTCGATTTCCGCACTCATTTCGGCGAGGATGCCGCAGACCTTCCGCGTCCCCGCGACGATATCGTTCGGCCATTTGATCGCCGCGTCGCAGCCCGAGACGGACCGCACGGCCCCGCAGACAGCCAGCCCCGCCAGCAGCGTGGTTGCGGTCGGGCGCAGAGGCAGCGAGCCGGCGCGCAGCAGCACCGTGAACCACAGGCCGGTGCCGGCCGGGGAATCCCATGTCCGCCCCAGGCGCCCCCGGCCGCCCGTCTGCCGCTCGGCGACGAACAGGCTGCCGTTCGGCGCGCCCGCAAGCGCCCGGCGCTTGGCCTCCTCGTTGGTGGAATCGATGCTGGCGTAGCAGAAGGCCTTCCGCCCCAGGAATTCCGTGCCAAGCCCGGCCCCGATTTCTTCCGGCGAAAGCCGGTCCGGGCAGGAGACCAGCCGGTAGCCGCGGTTCGTCGCCGAATCGATGCCGTAGCCCTCTTCGCGCAGGCTGTTGACGTCTTTCCAGACCGCCGTGCGCGAAACGTGCAGCCTGGCGCTGAGCTCTTCGCCGGAAACGAACCCGCCGCTCTCGCGCAGGGCCCTGAGAATTTCTTCTTTTGCCGCCACAGAATTTCCCGCCTTTCTTTTCCAAATTATACCCGCAATCCGGATTTTCCGCAAGCGCTCCGAAAGGGCTTTTGCCATTTTCACCCCTTTTTCCGCCGCCTTTTTGCCGGGAGCGCCGCATCCCTGCGGGCAGAAAAAATCGGGGCGGAAAGAGTTGCGTTTCGGCACAAAATCGGTTATAATAAAAAAGCTGAGCCGGCCCGGCAAAACGGCGGTTCAGCCCGATGCAAGGCAGAAATGCGTGCGGCGGGGATATGCGGGCGGTCCGGCTCTGTGCGGCGGGGCGCCGTGAACCATGTCAGGCGGGGAACCGAGCAGCATTAAGCGGAATGCCCCGCGCGATGCAGGCGGTCGGTCCGTCCGCATATCCGGTCGCATGAGCCGCGGGGGCGGCCTGCCCTGCTTTTTATTTTCTTTTGGAAAGGCGGTGTCCTCTGGTTGTACCAGGTGTTGTACCGGAAATGGCGCCCGAAAAAATTCTCCGAGGTGGTCGGCCAGCCGCAGGTGACCGTCACGCTGAAAAACGAGCTGAAGTCCGGGCGGATTGCGCACGCTTACCTGTTCACCGGCTCCCGCGGAACCGGAAAGACCACCTGCGCGAAGATTCTGGCCAAAGCGGTCAACTGCCTGCATCCGGTGGACGGCGACCCCTGCGGCGAATGTGAGATCTGCCGCGGCATCGACGACGGCTCGGTGCTGGACGTCGTCGAAATCGACGCCGCCAGCAACAACGGCGTGGAGAACATCCGCACCCTGCGGGAAGAGGCGAACTTCACCCCCACCGTCACAAAATACCGCGTCTATATCATCGACGAGGTCCACATGCTCTCAATCGGCGCCTTCAACGCGCTGCTGAAAACGCTGGAGGAGCCGCCCGCACACGTGATTTTCATTCTGGCGACGACCGAGGTACACAAGCTGCCCGCGACCATCCGGTCGCGGTGCCAGCGCTTCGATTTCCACCACATCGCCCCGCAGGACATCGCCGGCCGGCTGACCTACGTGGCGCAGCAGGAGCAGGCGTCGCTCGACCCGCAGGCGGCCCTGCTGATCGCCCGGCTCTCGGACGGGGCAATGCGCGACGCGCTCTCCCTTCTGGACCAGTGCCTCGGCCGCAGCAAAACGGTCACGGAGCAGGTGGTTACGGAAGCGGCCGGCCTGGTCGGGCGCGAGCCCCTGTTCGCGCTGAGCGGAGCCATAGCGGCGGGCGATTCGGCCCGCGCGCTGGAGCTCATCGACCGGCTGTACCGGGAATCCAAGGACATGGCCCGTCTGTGCGAGGAGCTGTCTTCCCATTTTCGCGGCATGATGCTGATTAAACTGATGAAGGACGCGCGGGAGATGCTCGCCGTGCCGGAAGCCGAATACGCACGGCTCAAAAAGCAGGCCCTTTCCGTTCCGCTTTCCGCCGTGCTGCACGGGATGGAAACCCTGCAGGGCGCGCTGGAGCAGATGGCCCGCGGCGCGGACCGGCGCACGGTCTTCGAGCTGGCCGTGCTGCGCCTCTGCTCGCCGAAGCTGGATTCTTCGCCGGCCGCCCTGCTGCGCCGGGTGGAGGCGCTGGAGCAGGGAGCGCCCGCACGGCCGCGGCAGGCCGTCCCCCGGAAGGCGCCGGCACAGCCCCCTTCCCCTGCCCCGGAACAGCGGGAAGCGCCGCGCCGGGAAGCGGAAAAGGCGGAAGAACCGGAAAAGGCCGTTTCCCCCGCGCCGCCGGGCAATGCGGAGGACAAGTTCACCCGGCTGCAGAAAAGCGCACAGAAGCTGGCCGAATGGCCGGAAATCCTGCAGATCATCCGGCAGACGTCCCCTTCCGCGGGGGCGGCATTCAGCGGTTCTTCCGCCTATGTGAGCGGCAGCTACGTGCTGATCGACGCGCCGAACGAAATCGCGTTCCAGCTTCTGCGCAGGCCGGAGCAGCGCGACCGGATGCGCGCCGCCATCCAGCGGGTGACCGGCCGGGCGTTCAACCTGGGTCCGTACCGCAAAAAGGCGGCGCCTAAGGCGGAAGGCGGCGACCCGCTGGCGCAGCTCGCGGCGGACGCCAGAAAAGCCGGCATCAAAGTTGAAGAAAAACAGGAGGAGTCCAAACCATGAAAGCAAGACTGCCGCAGGGATACGGCGGAGGCGGAGCTTCCAATCTGCAGCAGCTGGCGCGCCAGGCGCAGAAGCTGCAGGAACAGATGAAAAAGACGACCGAGGAGCTGGAGGCGAAGGAGTACGCCGCCTCGGCGGGCGGCGACGCGGTGCGGGCGACCGCGACCGGGAAGATGGAAATCAAGTCCATCGAAATCAAGCCGGAGGTCGTGGACCCGGACGACGTGGAGATGCTCTCGGACCTGGTGCTGGCCGCCGTCAACGAGGCCCTGCGGGCCGCGGCGGCCGACAAGGCGGCGCAGATGGAAAAAATCTCGGGCGGCCTGAACATGCCGGGCATGCTTTAAGCCGATGGCGGAGTATCGCATTGCGCCGCTGTCGCGGCTGGTCGAGCAGTTCGAGCATTTTCCCGGCATCGGGTACAAAAGCGCCCAGCGCATGGCCTATTACGTCCTCGGCCTTTCCGATGCGGAAGTGAAGCAGCTCTCCGATTCCATTCTCGAAGCGCACCAAAAAATCCACACCTGCAAGGTCTGCTGCAACCTCACGGACCAGGAGACCTGCTCCATCTGCCGGGACCCGGCGCGGGACCATTCCACCATCTGCGTGGTGGAAAATCCGCGCGATGTCGTCGCGATGGAGCGCACGCAGGACTATAAAGGGACCTATCACGTGCTGCACGGCGTGATTTCGCCGCTGAACGGCGTCGGACCGGACCAGCTTCATATCCGCGAGCTGCTGGCGCGCGTCAAGGACGGCTCGGTCAAAGAAGTGATCATGGCCACAAATCCGACCGTGGAGGGCGAGGCGACCGCAATGTACATCTCCCGCCTGCTCAAGCCGCTCGGGGTCAAAGTCACGCGCCTCGCCTACGGAATCCCGGTCGGCGGCGACTTGGAGTACGCCGACGAAGTAACCCTTTCGCGGGCGCTGGCGGGCCGCAGCGAATTATAGCCGCGACGGTTGACATAATGCTTGACAGAAACCGGGAAATATGCTATCTTTATAATCCCGGAGAAACGGAGGCTCCCAAATGGCAAAGGAATCGCTGAAAACCATCGCGAAAAATAAAAAGGCGTTTCACGATTACTTTGTGCTGGAATCGATAGAAGCCGGCATCGAGCTGCGCGGGACGGAGGTCAAGTCCATCCGGCGCGGGCAGGTCAACCTCAAGGACGCCTGGTGTTCCATCGACAACGGGCAGCTTCTGATTAATGGGATGCACATCAGCCCCTACCGCGAGGGAAATATTTTCAACGAGGATCCGACGCGCGTGCGCCGCCTTTTGATGCACAAGCGCGAGATCCTGCGCCTGTTCGGCTCCGTCCGGCAGAGCGGATATGCGCTGATTCCGATTTCGCTCTATTTCAAGGGTTCGATGGTCAAGGTGCAGGTCGGCCTGTGCAAGGGCAAAAAGCTCTACGACAAGCGCGCGGCTATGGCGGCGCGCGACGCCAGGCGCGACATCGACCGCGCCATGAAGGAACGCAGCCGGTATTGATTTGGGGATGTAAAGGCTTCGACGGGGATTGTGAACCATGGTAAGCAGGCAGCGCCGCGGAACGCTTTATTTTCGCAAACAAAATGAACTGACAAAACGAACAACGCTAACTATAACTATAGGGTGGCGTACGCAGCTTAATTAAGCTGCCGTCCTTACCGGGAGCACCGCGGCCTGGCTAAGGGCGTCGATTAGCGGTGAACGTGAACCGGGGAGCGCCTTGGCCCCGGTCATGACCAAAAGGCTACCGGACGCGCAGAGCCTGCCTTTGGGCGCTGCGCCGAGGGAATTTTAAAACACAGGCTAAGCTTGTAGAAAGCCCTGGCAAATGATCTTCGGACACGGGTTCGACTCCCGTCATCTCCACCAGTCGAGAGCCTCGACACGCAATTCGCGTGTGGGGGCTTTTTCGTTATTTCTCGCTTAGACGCTCGCGCCGCAGCCTGCATCTAAATTGAGCAAATGACACAGTAAAAAACCCGGATTTCATGCGGAATTCCGGGCTTTTTCTTCGCCCTGAAAACAGTTTTACCCTTTAATTTACCCTTACAAAATGCAAAAGATAACCCCGGCCTTATCAGCCGGGGCTTATTTTTTCAGCTTTTCAATGTATTCCTGCATTCGCTGCGAGCTGCTGCTCTTCATATTGCCCGTAACGTGTCCATACACGTCCAGCGTGAAGGCAACGGACGCATGGCCGAGGGTTGCATGGCAAGGGGGGTTGCCTGATACGGTTTTCGGGTCGTCCCCGGCCCGGATAGAGGCCACCGCATAGGTATGCCGTAAATCGTGGAAGCGCTCTTTCGGCAGGCAGCCCAAAGGTGCGGCGGCCCGGCCGCCCGAAGGATCGCGCCGCAGACGCCGCCGGCCGGGCCCTTATCCCTGCTCTGCTTCCAGTTTCTTTCCGATTTTTGAAAAAGGCGCGCAGACCAGAAGCACCAGGTAATAGGAAATTACCCGCCAGAGCAGGTCGGCGGATTTGATGGTTTCCGGGGTGAAAAAGGAAGAAAAGAACGAGTAAAAGCTCGTCTCGGCCGCCCCCGCGGACCCAGGGAGCGGAAAAAGCGAAGACACCATCGTCACAAAGGCCTGGTAGCAGAGCATCCTGAGCACCGACGCCCGGCCGATGTCAAACGCGCGGAAAATGCAGTAGGGAACCAGAAAAAGCGCGGTGAGCTGCAGAAAGGTCAGAACATATGTTCCCGCCAGAAGCCGGGGATTCCTGTAAATCTGCCGGTTGCTCCGATG
>DHOB01000030.1:8636-34119 GCA_002409675.1 Ruminococcaceae bacterium UBA5401 | reverse complement strand
TCCCTCAAGGCGCAGGACGAGGCCGAAAAGCAGGACTACACGCAGGTCCTCTGGCTGGACGGCGTGGAGCGCAAGTACATTGAGGAAGTCGGCACCATGAACGTCTTCTTCAAAATCGACGACGAGGTTGTCACCCCCGCACTGCAGGGCTCCATTCTGCCGGGCGTCACGCGAATGTCCGCCATCGATTTGCTGAAATCCTGGAACATGAAGGTCTCCGAGCGCCGGATTTCGATTCAGGAGCTGGCCGACGCCGCCAAGCAGGGGCATCTGAAAGAGGCCTTCGGCACCGGGACCGCCGCCGTGATTTCCCCCATCGGCCACCTGAAGTGGGGCGACGACGTGATGGTGATCAACGACGGGAAAATCGGCCCGGTTTCCCAGAAGCTCTACGACACGCTGACCGGCATCCAGTGGGGCAAAATCAAGGACACGTTCGGCTGGACCGTCGAGGTAAAATAATTTCGGAGCTTATGCAGGGAGCGGCGGCGATTTTTCCGCCGCTCCCGTTCTGTGGGGAGGAGGGCCGTATGCGGCGCGTGGCGTTTTCCGTCCCGAAGGGCTATGACGGCGTGAAGCTGAAGGGCTTTCTGCGCGGGCCCTGCCGTCTTTCCGCGCGGCAGATGGCGAAGCTGAAGCGCGTGCCCGGCGGGCTGACCCGCAACGGCCGCCCTGCGGCCGCGCCCGACGTGCTGCGGGCCGGCGACCGCGTTGCGCTGACCTTTCCGGACGAGCAAATCCCGGAGCCGGCCCCGCTTCCGCTCGCCGTGATCTATGAGGACGGGGACCTGCTGGCGGTGGACAAGCCGGCCGGCATGCCGATGTACCCGTCGCCGGGGCATGACCGGGACAGCCTTTTCAACGCGGTCGGCAGCCGCGAGGCTCAGCGCGGGGAGGCCTTCGCGTTCCGCCCCGTCTACCGGCTCGACAAAGACACCACGGGCCTCGTGGTCCTGGCCAAGCACGCCTACGCCGCTTCCCGTCTAGCCGGGAACGTGTCCAAGCTGTACCTGGCCGTCTGTGAGGGCCGCCTGACCGGCGGCGGAAGAATCGACCTGCCCATCGCCCTGAAGCCGGGGCACAGCATCCAGCGCGCCGCCGTTCCGGGCGGCGCGCCCGCCGTGACCCGGTGGCGCTGCCTGCGCGCGGGGAAAGCGCATTCTCTGCTCGTCCTGAAACTGGAAACGGGGCGCACGCACCAGATCCGCGTCCACCTTTCCGCCCTCGGGCACCCGCTCGCGGGGGACGACATGTACGGCGGCAGCCTGGCTGAGATTTCCCGTCAGGCGCTCCACTGCTGCGCCGTCCGCTTCCGGCAGCCGGTCACCGGCCGGCTGCTGCGCCTGCGCAGCGCCCCGCCCGCCGACATGGCCGCCCTGCTGCGGGCCGCCTTTCCCGGATGAAATGAATAATTTTTCATTAAATTTTAAATAAAGCCTTGATTTGTGAATAAATATGCGCTATAATAGGGTCGTTCCCACAGAAAACATGCAAACAGGTTCAGGAAGGGGTATTCGGGATGAAAACAGTGAAAAAGATTGCGGCGCTGGTGCTGGGGGCGGCGGCCGTCCTGTCGATGGCGTCCTGCTCGCAGGCCCAGTCGTCTTCGGGCGCGCAGTCGGCGGAGACCGTGGCGTCGTCCGGCGCGCAGTCGGCGAAGACCGCGGAGTCCGGCGCGCAGACCAGCGTGGACCAGATAAAATCCTCCGGCACGGTGGTGATGTCCACCAACGCGGAGTTCGAGCCGTTTGAATATAAAGACGGCAACAAAATCATCGGAATCGACGTGGATATCGCAAATGCCATCGCGCAGAAGCTGGGCGGCGTCAAGCTCAAAATCAACGACGTCGCGTTCGACTCTCTGACGATGGAGCTGCAGACGGGCAAATGCAATTTTGTCGCGGCCGGGATGACCATCACGCCGGACAAGCAGAAAAACGTCGATTTCTCCGACCCGTATTTCGACGCGACGCAGTCGATTATCGTGCTGAAAGGGAGCCCCATCCAGTCGCGCACCGGCCTGAACGGCAAGAAGGTCGGCGTGCAGCAGGGGACGACGGGCGATACTTACTGCACCAATGAAAAGGGCACGAACGACATCAAGGTCGGTGAGGTCAAGCGCTTCAACAAAGGCGCGGACGCCATCTCCGACCTGATGAACGGGAGAATCGACGCGGTGGTCATCGACGATTTCCCCGCCCAAAAGTTCGTTTCCAAGCACCCGGAAAAGCTTGTCAAGCTCAAGGACGCCCTGACGGTGGAGCATTACGCCATCGCCGTCAAAAAGGGCGACAAGGCCATGCTGGACGTCGTCAACTCGGTGCTCAAAGAGCTGAAGTCGAGCGGCAAGCTGGACAAAATCGTCCAGAACTACAAATCCTCTCTGGAAGGGGAATAAAAACCGGGGTTCCGGCTCCATGCAGGGCGGCGGGCGAGAGATTCCGCTTCCCTGCATTTGTGCTGGAATCGAGATGCTTTGAGGAGGCTGAGAATGAATCCGCTGACAACCGCTGTTTCCGCTCCGTTTTTCGCGGATGCGGCCGAGGGCGTCCGGCAGTTTTTCTTCAGGCTGGGCGATGAGTTCTACCAGTCGCTGGTCGAGAGCAACCGGTATCTGTACCTTGTGACCGGCCTGTGGAACACCCTTGTGATCACGCTCTTCGCCGTGCTGATCGGCGTCCTGCTGGGGACGCTCGTCGCGCTGGTCAAGGTCGCGCACGCGAACAACCCGGGCAGGCTGAAGTTCTGGAACGGGCTGTGCACCCTGTACCTGACGGTGATCCGCGGCACGCCGGTCGTCGTTCAGCTGATGATCATGTATTACATCATTTTAGGCTCGACGGGCCTGAGCGACATCACGACCGCCATCTTCGCTTTCGGCATCAACTCCGGCGCCTATGTGGCGGAGGTGATCCGCAGCGGCATCCAGTCCATCGACCGCGGGCAGGTCGAGGCGGGGCGTTCCCTCGGTCTCAGCCAGAGGACGACAATGGTCAAAATCGTGTTCCCGCAGGCGCTGAAAAACGTGCTGCCCGCCATCGGCAACGAATTCATCGCCCTGCTGAAAGAAACTTCGGTCGCCGGCTACATCGGAATCCAGGACCTTACGAAGGGCGGGGACACCATCCGCAGCATCACCTATCAGCCCTATACGCCCCTGTTTATGACGGCGCTGGTGTATCTGGTCATCGTGATTGCGCTTTCCGCCCTGCTGACCCGTTTTGAAAGGAGGCTGCACCGCAGTGATAACCGTTAAGAACCTGCACAAGAGCTTCCACACGCTGAACGGGGACATTCACGTCCTGAAGGGAATCGACCAGACCATCAGGCGGGGGGAAAAGGTCGTGATTGTCGGGCCGTCCGGCTCCGGCAAAAGCACGTTTCTCCGCTGCCTGAACCTTCTGGAGCAGCCGACGGAAGGGGAAGTCTGGTTCGAGGGCAAGCAGATGAACAAGCCGGGATGCGACGTCGATGCGCTCCGGCGCAAGATGGGGATGGTGTTTCAGCATTTCAACCTGTTTCCCCACCTGACCATCCGGCAGAACATCACGCTCGCGCCGGTTTCACTCCGGCTTAAAACGCAGGGCCGGGCGGATGAGCAGGCCATGGCCCTGCTCAGGCGAATCGGCCTCGCCGACCGGGCGGACGCATACCCCGGGCAGCTTTCCGGCGGGCAGAAGCAGCGCGTCGCCATCGTGCGCGCGCTGGCCATGGAGCCCGACGTGATGCTGTTCGACGAGCCGACCAGCGCCCTCGACCCGGAGATGGTCGGCGAGGTGCTGGCCGTGATGAAGGAGCTGGCCGAGGAGGGCATGACGATGGTCGTCGTCACGCACGAAATGGCCTTTGCGCGCGAGGTGGCGACGCGCGTCCTGTTCATGGCGGACGGGCGGATCGCCGAAGAGGCCCCGCCGGAAGAGTTTTTCGACCATCCGAAAAATCCGCGCCTGCGCGACTTTCTGTCAAAGGTCCTTTAATTTGCTTCGCCGCTGTGGTAAGATGGGGATACGGTTTTTGCCGTATCCCCGTTTTGCCGGTTCACGAGGGCCGACGGGCACCCCGCCGGCTTTCAAACGGGGGAACCGCCCGGCTTTTGCGCCGCGCTTTCCCAGATGCGCTCCCGGCCCGCCGGGCGGCACAAATCGATTGACAAAGGAGTTTTCAGCGATGGAAAAGATTGCAAGCTTTCGCGTAGACCATACCAAGCTGCTTCCGGGCATTTACGTCTCCCGTGTGGACGGGGACATCATCACCTATGACATCCGGATGCGCAAACCGAATACGCCGCCGTACCTTCCGAATGCGGCGCTCCACACCATCGAGCATCTGTTCGCCACATTCGCGCGGAACTCGGAGTACGGGGACCGGGTGATTTACTTCGGCCCGATGGGGTGCCGCACGGGCTTTTACCTGCTGCTGCGCAATGTGGAGAAGGCCGACGCCGTGCGCCTGATCCGGCGCGTCTTCGGGCAGATTGCCGCGTACCAGGGCCCCATCCCGGGCGCGAGCGCGGCAGAATGCGGAAATTACCGCGAGCACGACCTGGCGGGCGCGGTCGCCGAGGCCAAGGCGTTCCTCCCCGTCATCCGCGACTGGGACGAGACCAAGCTGGCCTACCGCAACTGATTCCGAAGCCCGGGAAAATCCCGCCGCAAGGGTTGCAATCCCGCACTTTTTATGCTATAACTATAAAAGTTACAAAGTTGTAACGATTATAGAGCGAGGGAAAGGGTTGCCCCATGCGGTTGCAAAGGAAGAAAAATCACAGCGCTTTTCTGCCGTCGTGCGGCGGGGCGCTGAGCGATTCTTTTGCCTGCGGCTGCCGCTTTTTATATGTCGTCGGGATTCAGAGCACCCGCATCGAGAAACGAATCCTGCGCAGGACCGTCCGTTTCTGGCGGCCTTTCGTGCAGCTTGTACGCACGTTCTATTTTATTTCCGCAGGGAAAAAGCTGCTCCGCCTTCGTCGAAGTGCGGCTTCCCTGCGGAATCGCCTTTCCGCCGCGGGCAGGCGTTTGACCCTGGCACGGAGAAAAGGCCTTTTCTATGTCTTCCGGGAGTTTTTCTCCGCCCTGCGCGGCGCTTTTGCCGCCTGCGGCCGCTTTTTTCCGGTCCTGCTCAAGGCGGCCGCGCCCGTCCTGTCCGTTTTGCTCCTGGCGGGCACGGTGCGGTACTGGAGCCGCCGGGCGTTCGGCCTGTGCCTGACGAACGGCGGGCGGCAGGTCGCCGTAATCCGGGATGAGAGCATCTATGAGAAAGCGGCGGAAATGGTCCGGCAGCGCATGGTGCACGATTCGGCGAAGCGGGAGGACGGCGTAAAATTCGCGCCGGAGTTCCGGCTGAGCAAAGCGGGCGGTACCGGTTTTGCGACGGCCGCCTCCGTCTGCGACCTGCTGATTCGGCAGTCGGACGGCATCATCGAGGAGGCGAGCGGCCTTTATGTGGACGGCGAGCTTGCCGGCGCCGTCAAAAACTCGGCCGACCTTCGCTACCTGCTGCAGAGCCGCCTGGACGCCGCGCGCGGCGGGGACTCCGGCGCCCAGGCCCGATTCGTTCGCAACGTGGAGGTCGTGAACGGCCTTTTCCCGACCACCTCCATCGTTGAGACGAAAGAGATGGAAAAGAAAATCAACGGCGTTTCAAAATCCGGCGCGACCTATCTTGTACGGCCCGGCGACACCGTCAGCTCAATTGCGAAGGCCAACCGCACCACTGTGGAAGAGCTGAATAAAATCAACGGGAAAACCCTCGGGGATTCCATCCATCCCGGCGACCTGATTACGCTGGAGGTCGCGGTGCCAAACCTCGGGGTGGAGCTGATTAAAACCGTGACTTATGAGAAGGCCGTCCCGTATGCCACCGTGACCCAGAACGACGAGACCCGCGAGACCGGCTATACGCGCGTGCTCAGCGAGGGGACGAACGGCAGGCAGCGCTGCGTGGACCGCGTGCATCTCGTGAACGGGACGGAGACCGCACGCGAATCCGTCAGCCGCAAAGTGCTGGTGCAGCCGGTCAGCCGCACGGTGGCGGTCGGGACGAAAAAGCGGCAGAACGAAAAGGGCGTGCCGAGCGGAAAGCTGATATGGCCGGTTCCCTCCCTGCACACCATCACCACCTATTTCACGTGGCGGTGGGGCTCGTTCCATTACGGAATCGACATTTCGGGAAGCGGCGCGTTCGGCAGGACGATTGTCGCGGCGGACGGCGGCACGGTCGAGCAGGCAGGCTGGAACAGCGGCGGCTACGGAAACTGCGTGCTGCTTTCCCATGGAAACGGGATGGAGACGCGCTACGGCCACTGCAGCCGGGTGCTGGTGTCGGCCGGGCAGAAGGTCGCAAAGGGACAGGCCATCGCGCAGATCGGCAGCACCGGGTACTCCACGGGCCCGCACCTGCATTTTGAGGTCATCCGGAACGGCACCAAGATGGACCCGCTGAAATACGTTTCCTGAAGGGCCGATATCTGCATGATACCGGCGGGTTCGGTTGAAAGAAACAGGATAAATTTCCCATAAGTTAATTCTTTTTTATAAATTGTTGACTTTTGCAGTTCCGTGTATTATCATCATTAATAGTGTTTTAAAGAAGGCGGCGCAGCCCTTTTTCTCTGCGCCGTTTTTAATGGGCCGCCGCCCCTTCCGGCCATTTTCCGGAGGGGAGCGGCCGGCCGGCGGATAGAAAAAAGTTCCTATAAATTTACTTTTTTCTTTCTGATTTTTTTCTAATTTTTTCATTTGCTTTTTAGCCTGCACGGCTCAATTTTCAGCCGAAACTTGTTATAATAATAGTGTTTCGACAGCTGTTTTGATTTCTATGATTGGAGCGTACCGCATTGGATAAATTCGTGGTTCAGGGCGGGTGCCGCCTGACGGGCGAGGTACCGGTCAGCGGCGCGAAAAACGCCGCGATTGCGATTATTCCGGCTGCTATTTTATCAGACGGCGTTTGCCGTATTGAAAATGTCCCGAATATTACAGATGTCGCTTCCATTACGAGAATCCTCTACGATATGGGCGCCGGTGTGCGCTACCTCGATAAATCCACGCTCGAAATCGATCCCCGGCCGGTCAGAACCTATATCGCCACGGAAGAGCTCGCCCGCCACATGCGCGGCTCCTATTATCTTCTCGGTGCGCTCCTCGGCCGGTTCCACCACGCCGTCGTCACCATGCCGGGAGGCTGCGACCTGGGGGTCAGGCCGATCGACCAGCATCTGAAAGGGTTCGCCGCGCTGGGGGCGAAGCACCGCCTGGAAAACGGGATGGTGGACGTTTCCGCCGACCGCCTGACCGGGAACAATATCTACCTCGACGTGGTTTCGGTCGGCGCGACCGCCAACATCATGCTGGCGGCCGTGAAGGCGGAGGGCACGACCGTGATCGAAAACGCCGCAAAAGAGCCGCACATCGTCGACCTCGCCAACTTTCTGAACTCGATGGGGGCGGACATCCGCGGCGCCGGGACCGACGTGATCAAGATTTACGGCGTCAGGCGTCTGAGCGGCACGACGTACTCCATCATCCCCGACCCGATTGAGGCGGGGACCTATATGGTGGCGGCGGCGGCCACCTGCGGCGACGTGCTGGTCAAGAACGTGATTCCGAAGCACCTGGAATCCATCTCCGCCAAGCTGGAAGAGATGGGCGTTTCGGTCGAGGAGTTCGACGATTCGATTCGCGTGAAGCGCAGCGGAAAGCTGAACAAATGCAACATCAAGACCATGCCGCACCCGGGCTTTCCGACGGACATGCAGCCGCAGATGTGCGTTCTGCTTTCGCTTGCGCAGGGAACCAGCATCATCAACGAGAGCGTGTGGGACAACCGTTTCCGCTATGTGGATGAGCTGAAGCGCATGGGCGCGCAGATTTCAGTGGACGGGAAGCTCGCCGTGGTGGAGGGCGTGGACCATCTGGAGGGCGCGCCGGTCAAGGCGCCGGACCTCCGCGCGGGGGCGGCCCTGGTGATTGCGGCGCTGTGCGCACGCGGGACTTCCCAGATTGAAAACATCGCCCAGATTGAGCGCGGATACGAGAACATCGACGAGAAAATCCGCCGCCTCGGCGGAGACATCCGCAGGGTTCCGATTCCGCAGGCCCAGACGGCTCAGGCAATCTGAATTTTCAGGAACCGGCTGCCGGCAGCCGGTTCTTTTCGGGAGGCAGAATGGCGAGATTTTGTCCGCTTTTCAGCGGAAGCAGCGGAAACTGCTATTACATAGGTTCCGCCCGGGCCGGCGTCCTGGTGGACGCCGGCCGTTCGGCCCGGCAGATTACCAGGGCGCTGGACCGGTGCGGAATCGGGATGTCCGCGGTGCGGGGCGTGTTCGTCACGCACGAGCACTCCGACCATGTGGCGGGTCTGCGCGTGCTGGCCTCGCGCTTTCACCTGCCGGTCTACGCTTCCGGTGGGACGCTCGCCGCGCTCGACGCGATGGGCTGCCTGAGCCCGAAATTCCCAAGCGCCGAAATCACCGGCGAGGTCGAGTGCGCGGGCATGGGGATCACTCCGTTTCCGATTCCGCACGACAGCGCGGAATGCGTGGGGTACCGGATCGCGCTGAAGGAAGGGCGCACGGTCGCCCTTTCGACGGATCTCGGGTATCTTTCCGAGGGGGTGCGGCAGGCCCTGACGGGGGCGGATTTTGTCGTGCTGGAGTCGAACCACGACGTCGGCATGCTGCAGAACGGGCCGTACCCCTATCCGCTCAAGCGGCGGATTCTCTCGAAGACGGGCCATCTCTCCAACGCGGACTGCGCCGCCGGTCTGGCCGGGCTTGCGGCCTCCGGCACCACGCGCTTCATGCTCGCCCACCTGAGCGCCGAGAACAATACGCCGGCGCTCGCCTACCAGACCGCGCTGTGCTCGCTGGCCCTTTCCGGGCTTCGGCCGGGCAGGGATTTTCAGCTCTACGTGGCTCCGCGGGAAAACGATGACGGAAAAGTCCTGATTTTCTGATTCCATGATAAAAATCCGCCTGATCTGCATGGGAAAACTGAAGGAGCCTTTCTGGCGCGCCGCGTGCTCGGAATACGAAAAGCGGCTGCGCCCGTTTTGCAGCCTGTCCTTTCTGGAGCTGCCGGAAAGCCGCCTGCCCGCCGCGCCGTCGCAGAAGCAGATTCTGCGCGCGCTGGAGGAGGAGGGCCGCCGGATTCTGCGGGCGGCGTCCGGGGCCGTGCTGGCCGCGCTGTGCATCGAAGGGGAGCGCATTTCTTCCGAGCAGCTTGCGGAGCGGATCGGCGGCCTGGCGGCGCGCGGGGTCGGGCCGATCGCCTTCGCGGTCGGCAGCTCCTACGGCCTGAGCGGCGAGGTCAAGCGGAAAGCGGATTTTCGGCTTTCCCTTTCGCCGATGACTTTCCCGCACCAGCTGGCGCGCGTGATGCTGTGCGAGCAGCTTTACCGCTCTTTCGAGATTCTGGGCCACGGGAAATACCACAAATAAGGCGGGCCGCTTTCAGAGCGGGTTCTTTTATCCACTTTTGATTAGGAAGCTAACTGTTAGGATGCTAACAGTATTGAATTGATTTGGGAAAGGGGCGTTCCGGGATGCAGACGGGGATTCACCTGGCGCTGTCCAAGACGTTTCACGCGCAGAAAAACCGAACGAGGCCGGGGATGATGAAAATCGGCCTGTCGCCGGGGCAGCCTAAGGTACTGTCCTATCTTTCGCGCCACAGCCGATGCATGCAGAAAGAGATCGCCGAGGCCTTCGACATCGAGCCGGCCACGGTCTCCCAGATTCTGAGCAAAATGGAACAGCAGGGGCTGGTGCTGCGGGCGGCGCCCGCGGCGAGAAGGCGGGCGGAGTCTCTGCGGCTGACGGAAAAGGGGAAAAGGGCCTACGGCCAGTGGCTGCGGCTCTGCAGCGAGGTGGAGGCGGAAGCCCTGAAGGGCTTTACCGCGGACGAAACCCGGCGCTTTTTGGGCTATCTTGGGCGCATGTACCGGAATCTGACCGGCCGGGAACTTGCGTAGCTTGGAGGAATACAGGTGCTGAAAAGACTGTTCTCATATTTTAAAAAATACCGCAAAGACCTTTATATCGGCATGGTATGCGTGGTGTTCGAGTCCGTGTTCGAGCTTGTGATTCCGCTGATTATGGCGGATATCATCGACGTCGGCGTCGTCCGCCGCGACACCGCGTATATTTACCGCAAGAGCCTGGTGATGGGGGTCTGCGCCCTGATTTCGCTCGGCCTCGGCGCCTGCTACGCGCGCTTTTCCGCCCGGGCGGGCGAGGGGTTCGGCACGGAACTGCGGGAAGCGGAGTACCGCCGGGTGCAGGGGTATTCCTTCTCCAATCTGGACCATTTCAGCACGCCGTCGCTGATCACCCGACTCACGAGCGACATCACCATCCTGCAGAACGCCATCTGCAACGGGCTGCGGCCCATCGTGCGCGGCCCGACCATGCTGCTGATGGGCCTCGCGATGTCCATTCTGATGAGCCCGAAGCTGGCGGTCGTTTTCCTGACGGCCATCCCGATTCTTGGGTGCTCGCTGTATCTGATTCTGAAAAAGCTCGGCCCCCTCTATGCATCCATGCAGAAGGCGCTGGACCACGTCAACGCCATCATCCAGGAGAACCTGATCGCCATCCGCACCGTGAAATCGTATGTGCGGGGGGACGGGGAGTGCCGGAAGTTCGGCGCGGTGAACGAGCGGTTCCGCCGGGCTTCGGAGCGCTCTTTCCATTATGCCGTGCTGATTCTGCCGTGCTTTCAGGCGGTGATGTACGCCACCATCGTCTGCATCCTGTGGTTCGGCGGCAACATGATTGCCGTCGGCTCCCTGCAGGTGGGCAAGCTGACCGGCTTTCTGAGCTATGTGCTTCAGATTCTGAACTCCCTGATGATGATTGCGAACGTGTTCCTGATGCTGAGCCGCTCCATGACCTCGACCGAACGGATTTTCGAGGTGCTGGACGAAAAGCCCGCCATTGCCGACGGCCCCGGCCGCGCGCCGGTGGAGCGCGGCAGCGTCGATTTTGACCACGTCTATTTCAAGTACCGGCCCGACGCGCGGGAGTACGTGCTTTCGGACATCTGCCTTCATATCGAAGAGGGCAGCACGGTGGGCATCATCGGCGGCACCGGCTCCGCGAAATCCTCGCTCGTGCAGCTGATTCCGCGGCTGTACGACGTGTCGTCGGGGACCCTGCGCGTCAGCGGCAGGGACGTGCGCGAGTATTCGCTGGCCCGCCTGCGCGACGCGGTCGGGGTGGTCCTGCAGAAAAACATCCTGTTTTCGGGGACCATCCGGGAAAACCTGCTGTGGGGCAACGAGAAAGCGACCCGCGAAGACCTGGACTGGGCGTGCCGCATCGCCTGCGCGGACGAGTTCCTTTCGCGCTTCCCGCAGGGGTACGACACGGACCTGGGGCAGGGGGGCGTCAACGTCTCCGGCGGGCAGAAGCAGAGGCTCTGCATCGCCCGCGCGCTGCTCAAGCGCCCGAAAATCCTGATTCTGGACGATTCCACCAGCGCCGTCGACGCCGCGACGGAGGCGCGCATCCGGGACAGCCTGAAACGGGAACTGGGCGGCATGACGAAAATCATGGTGACCCAGCGGCTGAATTCCATCCGCGACGCCGACCAGATCGTGGTCCTGGAAAACGGGAGAATCAACGAGACCGGGACGCACGGGCAGCTTCTGGCGCACAACCCGATTTACCGGGATATTTATGAACTGCAGGAAAAGGGGGCGGCCGTATAAATGCCGAGGACCATGCACCATGAAAAGCCGAAGAACCTGAGGGGAACCCTGCGCTTTCTCGGCCGCTACCTCGGGAAGCACAGGGCCGCCCTGACGGCGGTCTGCCTCCTTACCGCCGCGAGCGCGGCCGCCAACGTCTACGGGACCTATCTGCTGAAGCCGATCATCAACCGGTACATCATCCCGCGCGATTTGGCCGGCCTGGCGCGGGGTCTGCTGTTCATGGGCGCCGTCTACCTCGCGGGGGTCCTTGCGACGCACTGCTACACCCAGCTGATGGTCAAGGTGGCCCAGCAGACCGTCCAGGAAATGCGGGACGACCTGTTCCGCAAAGTCCAGTCCCTTCCGCTCAGCTTTTTCGACGCGAACACGCACGGCGAAATCATGAGCCGCTTCACCAACGACATCGACACCATCGCCGAGGCCCTCAACAACAGCTTCACCGTTTTGATTCACAGCCTTGTGATCATTGTCGGGACCTTTGCCGTGCTGATTCTCCTGAACGCCGAGCTGTTCGGCATCGTGATGGTGGCGTTCCTCCTGATGTTCCTGTTCATCCGCTACAGCGCGAAGCAGAGCCACCGCTACTTTTCCTCCCAGCAGGAATACCTCGGCAACCTGGACGGCTATATCGAGGAGATGGTCGAGGGGCAGAAAATCGTCCAGATTTTCAACCACGGCGAAAAGGACTTCGAGCAATTTTCCAAACGGAACAACAGGCTGTTCCAGGCCGCCACGAAGGCGCTGACCTATTCCGGCCTGATGATTCCCGTCGTGGTCAGCATCTCCTATTTCAACTACGCGCTCTCCGCGTGCGTGGGGGCTCTTTTTGCCATAGCGGGCAAGATCGACCTCGGCAGCCTGGCGTCCTACCTGGTGTACGTCCGCCAGACGGCCATGCCGATCAACCAGTTTTCCCAGCAGGCCAACTTCGTGCTTGCGGCCCTCGCCGGGGCCGAGCGCATCCAGCAGATTGTGCAGAAACCGCCGGAGGCCGACGACGGCGACGTGACCCTGGTCAACGTCCGGAAGGCGGAAGGCGGGAAGCTGGAGGTCGCGGACCGGAAGACCGGCCGCTGGGGCTGGCTCGTCCCGCAGGGGGACGGCTCGAAAAAGCTGTTGCCCCTGCGCGGCGACGTGCGCTTTCGGAACGTGGTGTTCGGCTACGAGCCGGGCGACACGGTGCTGAAGGGAATCGACCTGTACGCGAAGCCCGGCCAGAAAATTGCCTTCGTCGGCTCCACGGGCGCGGGCAAGACCACCATCGCCAACCTGATCACCCGGTTCTACGATGTGGATTCCGGCACCATCACCTACGACGGCATCGACGTCCGCAGAATCCGCAAGGACGACCTGCGGCGCTCCGTCGCCGTCGTCCTTCAGGACACGCACCTGTTTACGGGCACCATCGCCGACAACATCCGCTTCGGCAACCCGGAGGCCGGCATGGACCAGATTGTCGAAGCCGCCAGGCTCGCCAACGCGGATTCGTTCATCCGGCGCCTTCCGGATGGCTACGACACCGTGCTTTCGGGGGACGGGGCAAACCTGAGCCAGGGGCAGCGCCAGCTCCTTTCCATCGCGCGGGCCGCGGTCTCCGACCCGCCGGTGCTGATTCTGGACGAGGCGACCAGCTCGGTGGATACGCATACCGAAAAGCTGATTGAAAGCGGCATGGACCGCCTGATGGAGGGCCGGACCGTTTTCGTGATAGCGCACCGGCTCTCCACCGTGCGCAACGCGAAGGCGATTCTCGTGCTGGAGCACGGCGCCGTGCTGGAGCGCGGCAGCCACGACGAGCTGGTCGCCCGCAAAGGGCGCTATTACCGGCTCTACACCGGCCAGAGCGAGCTGGCGTAGAAAAAATCCCGTGCAGATTTTCTTCTGCACGGGATTTTTATCGGGGAGAACGGCCGGTCAGATGCGGGCCACTCCGGATTTGCGCGCCGCTTCGGCGACCGCCTTGGCGACGGCGGGCGCCACGCCGCGGTTCAGGGCGCTTGGGATGATGTTGTCGGGCGCCAGCTTGTCTTGCGGGATGAAGGAGGCGATGGCGTGGGCTGCCGCAATCTTCATCTCGTCGTTGATGTCGGAGGCGCGCACGTCCAGCGCACCGCGGAAAATGCCCGGAAACGCGAGCACGTTGTTGATCTGGTTCGGGAAGTCGCTCCGCCCGGTCCCCACGACGGCCGCGCCGGCTTTGAGCGCCAGGTCCGGCATGATTTCGGGGACGGGGTTCGCCATCGGGAACAGGATGGGGTTCCGATTCATAGACTTCACCATTTCCGGCGTCACGCAGTTCGGCGCGGAAACGCCGATAAACACATCCGCGCCCTTCAGAACGTCTGCGAGCGTGCCGCTCCTCTTTTCCCGGTTGGTGATTTTGGCCATCTCCACCTTGACGGGGTTCAGGCCCTCGCGGCCTTCGTAGATGGCGCCGTGCCTGTCGCACATGACGATCTGTCTCAGGCCCATCGCGATCAGCAGCTTGATGATGGCGATGCCGGCCGCGCCGGCGCCGCTTGTGACCACGCGGATTTCGCCGATTTTTTTGCCCGTAAGCTTCAGCGCGTTCAGCAGCGCCGCAAGGGTCACGACGGCGGTGCCGTGCTGGTCGTCGTGGAAGATGGGGATGTCGCAGCACGCCTTGAGCTGTTTTTCAATCTCAAAGCAGCGCGGCGCGGAAATATCCTCCAGGTTGATGCCGCCGAAGCTGCCCGCAATCAGGCGGACGGTGTTCACGATGTCCTCCACCTTGTTCGAGCGGATGCAGAGCGGGACGGCGTCCACGTTCCCGAACGCCTTGAACAGCGCGCATTTTCCCTCCATGACCGGCATGCCGGCCTCCGGCCCGATGTTGCCCAGGCCCAGCACGGCGCTTCCGTCGGTCACGACGGCGACCAGGTTGGAGCGGCGGGTCAGCTCGTAGCTTTTGTTGACGTCCTTCTGGATTTCGAGGCACGGCTGCGCGACGCCCGGCGTATAGGCGAGCGCAAGGTCGTCGCGGGTTTTCAGGGGCGCGCGGCAAATCATTTCGATTTTGCCCTTCCATTGGTAGTGCAGCTTCAGCGATTCCTTCGCGTAATCCATCGGTACCCTCCTGTTCTTTTTTTACAGATCCAGCTTCTCAATGGTGTTTTTCAGCAGACCCGCGCTCGCGCGCAGCTTTTCCATCTCATCGTCCTGCAGCGGCGGCGCGATGCTGTTGCCGATGCCCTCCCGGTTCAGGATGAACGGGATGCTCATGCAGATGCCGTCGAATCCGTATTCCCCGTGCAGCATGCCGGAAAGCGTCATCACGGAGTTGGTGTTGCGCAGGATGTTGCGGCAGATCTTCGATGCCGCGACCGCGATGGCGTAGTAGGTGGCGCCTTTGAGCCGGATGATTTCTCCGCCGGAACGGTGCATGCTGTCCTCCACCTTTGCGCGGTCGATGTCCGTGATGCCGGGCGTTTTTTTCCGCAGGCTGCTGAGGACGGTGCGCAGCGGAATCCCGCCCACGCTGGTCAGGGACCACGGGACCATCGAGGAATCCCCGTGCTCGCCGAACACATAGGCATGTACGTTTTTGGGGTTGACGTTGACGTGGCGGGCGATCATCTCGCGCAGCCGGCTGGAATCCAGCAGCGTGCCGGAGCCGAAGACCCGGTTTTCAGGCAGGCCGGTCACTTTCAGCGTCGCGTATGTAACGATGTCCACCGGGTTGCTGACGACCACGTAAATGGCGTTCGGCGCGTATTTCACGGCCTGCGGCATCGCGCTCTTGATGATGTTGACGTTCCCCTGCGCGAGGTCGATTCTGGACTGGCCGGGCTTGCGGCCGCCGCCCAGCGTGACGATCACGATGTCGGAGCCCGCGATGTCCGGATAATCGCCCGCATAGATGTCGGCGGCCGGGCACAGCGCCGTGCACTGGATCAGGTCCATCGCCTCGCCCTTCGCCTTGTTGCGGTTGATGTCCACAAGGACCATCTCGGAGGCGCGGCCCTCCAGCATCAGGGTATAGGCGATGGTCGCCCCGACGTTTCCCGCTCCTAAAATACTGATTTTGCTGGTTTTCTTCATAAAACATCCTCCTGAATCTCTCAGAATATGAAGTGCAGCACATTTCTGTGCGTTTGAACGCAAACCGGAACAGCGGCATACCTGAAGAAAGGGGCCGATTTGGCCGCGGGCCTTGAAAAAGACCGGTTTTGCATATTGATGAATAAAGTTTTTCCTGTTGATTCCTGATTTTATTTTGGATTTCTGCATATTAATGTTAAGAAAATATCAAACCTAATTATACCTTTATTTTATGGAAAAAGATTTTTAAAAAGAATTAAACGAATGCGCGGGAAATTTGCCGGACGAAAATCCTCCGCGGCCGGCCCGATGTTTTTTGTAGAAAACGGCGAAAGCCCAGACTTCCGGGGTATTTTTTGAAAAAAATCGGCTCAAAAAATATTTTTGGCCTTGTAGATTCATAAAAATGTGTTATTATTATAACGAAGTCCGGTCGGCTTTACACGACCAGAGCAACGACTTTAATTTTGGCAGAGGGGCATATTGTGCATACAGCAGGGAAAAGCACGGGTATGGGGATGCTGTGCCGCTTTGTAAAGATTAGAGCCGCGGTTTTTCATGCAAAACATCAATTTTGAACGGGATTTGCCAACGAATGGAGAACGGTGATGTCATGACAATTGTTGCTTTTCTGATTCTTTTTCCTTTTTTTGCCGCGGTTGTCCTGTCGCAGATGAAGAAGCCCGGCAAGGCGCGGGACATCTTCCTGTATTGCTGCAGCGCCCTGATTATCGCTGCCGTGATTGCGCTGACGGCCGACACCCTAACGGCGGGAATCAGCCGGTCGTATCTGATTGAGACGCGCATCTGGGACCGGATCATCCTGGCGGGGGAATTTGCCCTGATGGTCCTGGTGTTCTACTACGGGTTTAAATTCCGGAAATACTATGTCGTGCTGCTTTCCGCGGCGCAGACCGTCCCGATCGGGTGGATGGAGCTGTCGGGCCGCAGCGTCGAAGGGGAAGTGCACATCACGGTCGACAACCTGACCGTGATCATGTGCCTTGTGGTCGGCGTTGTCGGAAGCCTCATCTGCATCTATGCGGTCGGGTATCTGAAGGACTACCACAGGCACCACACCGAATACCGCGACCGTTCGCCTTTTTTTCTCTCCATGCTGTTCGTGTTTCTGGGCGCCATGTTCGGCCTTGTCTTCTCGGCCAGCCTGACATGGATGTATTTCTTCTGGGAAATCACCAGCATCTGCTCGTTCCTGCTGATCGGCTACAACCAGTCTAAAATCGCCGTCCGCAACTCTTTCCGCGCGCTGTGGATGAATCTGCTGGGCGGGCTCGGGTTCGCCCTCGCCATCCTCTACAGCTCGCTTGTGCTGCATGCGGCCGATATTCAGGACCTGGTTTTTCTCGGGACGGCCGCGGGCAGCAGGGCCGTGCTGACGCCGGTCGCCCTGCTGGCGTTCGCGGCTCTGACCAAAAGCGCGCAGATGCCCTTCTGCGGCTGGCTGCTCGGCGCCATGGTCGCCCCGACGCCCACGAGCGCGCTGCTGCACTCCGCCACCATGGTCAAGGCGGGCGTCTATCTTTTAATCCGCCTTTCCCCGCTGCTGCGCGCGAACGTCGCGGGCGTGATGGTCACCACCATCGGCGGCTTCACCTTTTTTGCGGCGTCGCTGCTGGCCATTTCGCAGAGCGACGGCAAAAAGGTGCTGGCCTATTCCACGGTCTCCAACCTGGGGCTGATTACCGCGTGTGCGGGCGTCGGCATGTACGAGGCCGTGTGGGCGGCCATTTTGCTGCTGATGTTCCACGCGGTCTCCAAATCGCTGATGTTCCTTTCGGTCGGCGCCGTCGAAAACAGCACCGGCAGCCGCAATATTGAGGATATGCACGGCCTGATTGTGCGTCTGCCGAAGCTGGCGTTCGTGATGACGGTCGGCATCTTCGGCATGTTCCTCGCGCCGTTCGGCATGCTGATTGCCAAGTGGGCCGCGCTCAAGGCCTTTGTGGATTCCAGAAGCGTCCTGCTGATTCTGTTCCTGATTTTCGGCAGCGCGGCCACCCTGTTCTACTGGGGCAAGTGGCTCGGCAAACTGGTCCCGGTCATCCGGCAGTCGGAGCGCCTGCCGGACACCGTCCACAAGGATGAGTGGACCGCGATGTGGATTCTGACGGCCCTTGTGGTTTTGATATGCGTGCTGTTTCCGCTCATCTCCACCCGGCTGGTGCAGCCGGAGCTGATTCAAATGTTCCATATTCGGCTGAGCGCCATCATCGGCACCGAGGATGTCCGGGTCATGATTATGATGCTCTGCATGATTATCGTGCTGCCCGCCGTGATGTGGGTGCTGACTTCCATCAACCGGAAAAAAGTGGTCCCGTCCTACATGGCCGGCGTGAATGAGGGCGACGACCGGCACTTTTCGGATTCGCTCGGCCAGCCGCGGCAGATGTACCTCGCCAACTGGTATATGGAAGACCGCCTCGGCGAAAATAAGATTTTGAAGCCCTCGCTGGGCATTTCGACGGCCGGGCTGGTCATTCTAATGATTGTGGCGATCGGGGGTGCGCTGTGATGGCATGGCAAAGGGCGCTTGGGGTTCTGCTGTTTCTGGTCTGCGCGCCGTTTGCGGGCGGCCTGCTCGGCGGGCTGGACCGCAAGCTGAGCGCGCGGCTCCAGGGCAGGCAGGGGCCGCCGGTCCTGCAGCCCTTTTACGACGTCTACAAGCTGTTCCACAAGCAGACGATTGTGGTCAACAGGCTGCAGGATTTTCTGGTGGGCGGCTACTTTATCTTCTCCATTTTCACGGGCTGCCTGTTCTTTTCGGGCGGGGACCTGCTGCTCGCTTTCTTTGCGCTGACCCTCGCGGAGATTTTCCTGTTCATGGCGGCCTGCTCCGCCAATTCCCCGTACAGCTCCATGGGCGCGCAGCGCGAACTGGTGCAGATTATGTCCTACGAGCCGATGCTGCTGCTGGCCGCCATCGGCCTTTACATGATTACCGGCAGCTTCTTTATCGACCAGGTGGCGGACCGCGGAATTTCGGCCATCGCCTTTCTGCCGGGCATGTTTTTCGGGCTGGTGTTCGTGTTCATCATCAAGTTCCGCAAGTCGCCGTTCGACATCAGCGCCTCGCACCACGCGCACCAGGAGATTGTGAAAGGGCTTACGACGGAGCTTTCCGGCAGCGAGCTGGGGCTGGTCGAGGTGGCCGGCTGGTACGAAGACGTTTTGCTGCTGGGCCTGCTGGCGCTGTTCATCCTGAACCGCAACCCCTGGAGCATCCTGGCCGGCGTCGCAACCGGGCTGGCGTGCTATTTTCTGCTTGTTTTGGTCGACAATCTTTTTCCCCGCGTCCGGTGGGAAAAGATGCTGAACTGGGCGTGGGCCGTCACCCTGATTTTCGGGGGTACGAACCTGCTTGTCCTCGCCCTTGTGCTTTAAAGGAAGGCGGCGCGTGAAGTGATGAAACTCTCGAAATCCCCGTGGGTGCTGCATTACGACGGCTCCAGCTGCAACGGCTGCGACCTTGAGATACTGGACAGCACGACCCCCGTTTACGATGTGGAGCGCTTCGGCGTGGTCAACACCGGCAACCCCAAACACGCCGATATTTTTCTGATTACCGGCGGAATCAACGCGCAGAACGCCCCGGTCGTCAAGCAGCTTTACAGCCAGATGCCCGACCCCAAGGTCGTGGTGGCGGTCGGCATCTGCGCCTGCGACGGCGGGGTTTTCAAGGACTGCTACAACATCCTCGGCGGCGTGAACAAGGTGATTCCGGTGGATATCTACGTGCCGGGCTGCGCCGTGAAGCCGGAGGCCGTCATCGACGGCCTCCGGAAGGCCGCCGAGCTGCTGGACCAGAAGCAAAAACAGATGAAGAAGAAAAGGGCCGCGGCTCGGAAGGAGGGATAGCCATGGCGGAAAGTGACAGACAGCTGCTTGAGGTGCGGCCGGAGGCTCTGCTGGAGAAGGTGACGGAGCTTAAAACCCGCGGATACCGCCTGGTGCAGATTTGCTCCACGACGCTGAAGGACTGCTATGAGATGACCTATTCCTTCAGCATCGAGTACGACCTGCTGAATCTGCGCTTTACCGTGAAAGCGGGGGAGAAAGTTCCGAGCATCAGCCATATTTACCCGTCCGCATATTTTTATGAAAATGAGATTCACGACCTGTTCGGCGTTCCCATCGAGTTCATGACGGTCGATTATAAGGGAAGGCTGTACCGCACGGCCGTGAAAGCGCCCTATAAGCTGAAACAGGAAGAAGAAGGAGGCGGTCCAAAATGAGCACGCGCAGCGTCGTTCCTTTTGGCCCCCATCATCCGGTCCTGCCGGAGCCGATTCATCTCGACCTGGTTCTGGAGGACGAAAAAGTGGTGGACGTGATTCCCTCCATCGGATTCATTCACCGCGGCCTTGAAAAGCTGGTGGAGAAACGGGATTTCAGGGACTTTGTCTATGTCGCGGAGCGCATGTGCGGCATCTGCAGCTTTATGCACGGCATGTCGTACTGCGAGGCCGTCGAGCACATCATGGGCGTGGAGCTGCCGCCCCGCGCGAAATACCTGCGCACCATCTGGTGCGAGCTGTCGCGCCTGCACAGCCACCTGCTCTGGCTGGGTCTGCTGGCGGACGCGTTCGGCTTCGAGAGCCTGTTTATGCAGTGCTGGCGCCTGCGCGAGAAAATTCTGGACATGTTCGAGGCCTCGACCGGCGGCCGCCTGATTTTTTCCGTGAATAAAATCGGCGGGCAGCGCCGGGATATGGACAACGCCATGCTGCACGGCTTTGTCGAGAAGCTGGGCGGTCTGGAAGAGGACCTGAAGGGAATCACGTCCACCTTCCTGGCCAACAGCGCCGTCAACAGCCGCCTGAAGGGCGTGGGATATATGACGAAGAAGATGGCGCAGGAGTACGGCGTGGCCGGCCCGTTCATGCGGGCCAGCGGCATCGCCCGCGACACGCGCAAGCTGGGCTACGACGCTTACGGCGACCTGAACTTCGAGCCGATCACCTCCACGGAGGGCGACTGCTACGCGCGCACGCAGGTCCGTGTCCGGGAGCTGTTCCAGTCCATCGACCTCATCCGGCAGGCGGTCGCAAAAATCCCGGAGGGCCCGGTCGCCGTTCCGATCCGCGGCTTCCCGAAAGGGGAGTATATGGTTCGCGTCGAGCAGCCGCGCGGCGAGGCGATCTATTACGTGAAGGCGAACGGGACCAAGTTCCTGGACCGCTTCCGCGTGAGGACGCCGACGTTCGCCAACGTCCCCGCCATGATAGAGCTGATGAAGGGCTGCCGGCTCTCCGAGATTCCAATGCTGATTTTAACCATAGACCCGTGTGTCAGTTGTATCGAGAGGTGAAAGTATGAGCCTGTTCACATTTGCAAAAACCGAGTTCCACAACCTGTTTTCCAGGCCGGTCACAGAGCAGTACCCGCAGAAGCCGAAGCAGTTCAAGGAACGCACGCGGGGGCATATCGAAAACAACATCGACCTCTGCATCCTCTGCGGCATGTGTGCCCGCAAGTGCCCCAGCAACGCCATTACGGTCAACCGGGCGGAAAGGACATGGGAAATCCGCCCCTTCAGCTGCGTCCAGTGCGGCAGCTGCGTGGAAAACTGCCCGAAGAAATGCCTCTCCATGTGCCAGAGCTACACCCGGCCGGGCCCGGAGCAGACGGCGAGGCTGCTCCGCAAGCCGCAGCCTGCCGCCAAACCGCAGCCTGCCGCAAAGCCGAAGTTTTCCGCTGCGCCGGCGCCCGTCGGCAAGAGCGCTTCCTGATTTCGCATGACTGTTTTTGTGACGGTAACCGGCGTGGTACAGGGGGTCGGTTACCGTCCTTTTGTCGCCGGAATCGCGCGGGAATCGCACGTTTCCGGCCTGGTGCGCAACAGCGGCGGCGTGGTGGAGATTTTTGCCTCCGGTCCGGAATCCGCCGTAACGGGCTTTCTGCGGCTTCTACGGGAGCACCGCCCCGCCGGCGCGGTCGTGCTGGACGTCTCGGCCCGGCGGATTCCCGAGCGCCGCTTCGACGGCTTTTCCATCGCCCGCAGCGGCGAAAAGCCGTCGGCGGAAAAGCGGCCTCCCGTCTTTCCGCCGGACCTGCCCGTCTGCGGCGACTGCCTGCGCGAGATGCTGGACCCGAAGGACCGGAGGTTCCGGTATCCGTTCATCAGCTGCGCCTCCTGCGGGCCGCGGTTCAGCATCCTGGATTCGCTCCCCTACGACCGGGAGAACACGTCGATGCGGGATTTCCCGATGTGCAGCTGCTGCGCGGAGGAATACCGCGCCGGCCGCCGCCGCCATGCCCAGACCATCTCGTGCCGGGAGTGCGGCCCCCAGCTTCTGTTTTACGGCCGGGGCGGACCGTGTGAACAAGAGGAGGCCCTGCGGCGGGGCGTCGCCCTGCTGAAAAGCGGGGCCGTGGTCGCCGTCAAGGGGGTCGGCGGCTACCAGTACGTCTGCCTGCCCGGCGATGCGCGGGCGGTGGACCGCCTGCGCAGGCTGAAAGGCCGGGAGAAAAAGCCGTTCGCCGTGATGTTTTCGTCGCCTTCGGACGTGCGGAAGGTCTGCCGGATGAGCCCGGAGGAAGAGGCGCTGATTTCTTCAGCCGCAAGGCCCATCGTCCTGCTCGAAAAGACGGGGGAGGCGTTCTGTGCCGGAGTCTGCGGCGACAGCCGCTTCCTGGGCGCTTTTCTCCCCTCGGCGGGCCTGCACCGCCTGCTCACGGACGCCTGCGGCCCGCTGGTCGTGACCAGCGGCAACGCCACGACCGAACCGATCATCCATGAAGACGGCCGCATGGCGCAGGTCAGTTCCCCGTTGCTCGGCGGCGTCCTGTACCACACCCGCGCCATCCGCACCCCGCTGGACGATTCCGTCGCCCGCGTTTTCCGCGGAACGCCGCAGGTCCTGCGGCGCAGCCGGGGCTATGTGCCGCTGCCGGTGGTGCTGGGCGTCTCCGCACCCCGGCCGGCGCTGGCCGCCGGCGGCGACCTGAAAAGCTGCTTCTGCCTGCTTTCGGGCGACAGGGCCTACCTCAGCCAGTATTTCGGCGACCTTGAAAACTACCGCGTGCAGCGCAACTACCGGGCCGGGCTGGAGCGGATGGAGCGGATTTTCGGCATCCGGCCGCAGGCCGTGGCGTGCGACCTCCACCCGGGGTATTTTTCCTCGGCGCTTGCGAAAAAAATCGCTTCCGGCCTTCCGGGCGGGCAGCCCGTCCCGGTCCAGCACCACTTCGCGCACGCGGCGTCGGTGATGGCGGAACACGGGCTGGAGAGCTGCATCGGCGTCGTTTTCGACGGGACCGGCTACGGGACCGACGGCACGGTCTGGGGCGGGGAGTTCCTGCTCTGCCGCGGCGCCGGCTTCGAGCGCGCGGGGTGCCTGAGCCGCGTGACGCTCTGCGGGGGCGACGCGGCGGCCCGCGACGCTTCCCTCACAGCGGACTGCTACCGCTTCGCGGCGGGGGAGAAGGCGGGCGGAAAAAACTTTCCGCTTGTTTCCGCGGCCCTTTCCCACGGGGTCAACACGTTCGAGACGAGCAGCATGGGGCGCCTGTTCGACGCCGCCGCGGCGATCCTCGGCATCCGGGTGTATAATGGGTATGAGGGGGAATGCCCCATCGCGCTGGAAAACGCCGCGGTTTCGGCCCTGAAGGCCGGGACGGAGCCGTACCCGTTCCGGTTCCGCCTTTTTGCGGATGAAAGCGGGAGGATCTGTGCCGACCAGACCGACTTCGCGCGGCAGCTTCTGCGCGCTGCCGGGGAAAGGGTGCAGACGGGCGCGGCCGCGCTCGGTTTCCACCGGGCGGTCGGGCGGATGGTTCTGGGAGTCTGCCGCCGCATCCGCGAAAAGAGCGGCGAAGACCGCGTCGCGCTGAGCGGCGGGGTCTTCGCGAACCGGCTGCTTCTGGGCGACTGCTGCGACAGGCTGAGCGCGGACGGCTTCCGGGTCTATTACAACTCCGCCGTTCCTTCCAACGACGGCGGCATCAGCCTGGGGCAGGCGTGGGTTCTGGCCCGCATGGGCCAGACTGGAACAGATTGAGAGAAAGAGAGGGACGCGCGATGTGCGTGGCTTTGCCGGGAAAAGTGGTCAAAGTGGACGGAAGAAAAGCGACGGTCGATTTCAGCGGGAATACGCTGGTGGCCGAAGCCGGCCTTGTGAAAGTGAAGCCGGGCGACGACGTCCTGGTTCACGCGGGCTGCATCCTGCAGGTGCTGACGAAAAAAGAGGGCAACGAGATGCGCGAAATTCTGAAGGAACTGGAGGCGCTATGACGGATATCCGGGCCTACCTGAAAAACTACGGCGGGCCGCCGCTCCGCCTGATGGAGGTCTGCGGCACCCATACGGCGCAGATTTCGCGCTGCGGCATCGCGGGGATGCTTTCGCCGGCCATCCGGCTGATTTCCGGGCCCGGGTGCCCGGTCTGCGTCACGGTGACCGCGTACATCGACCGCCTGGTGGAGCTGAGCTTGGAGCCGGGCACGACGGTGCTCACGTTCGGCGACCTGCTGCGCGTGCGGGGCAGCCGCAGGAGCCTGAACGACGCCCGCGCGGCCGGGGGCCGGGTCCGCATGGTGTATTCGCCGATGGATTCGCTGCGCATCGCGTCGGCCGCGAAATCCGGCCGGTTCGTGTTCGCCGCCGTGGGATTCGAGACGACGGCGCCGGTCTACGCCATGCTTCTCGAAGAGGCCGAGCAGGCGGATATCCGGAACCTGCGCCTGCTGACCTCGCTGAAGACCATGCCGCCGGTCATCGACTGGATCTGCAAAAACCAGGGCGGAATCGACGGCTTTCTGGCGCCGGGCCACGTCAGCGTGATTACGGGGAGCCGCGCCTTCGAGCCGCTTTCCCGAAAATACGGGATACCGTTCGTGGTGTCCGGATTCAGCGGCGAGCAGATTCTCGCGTCCCTCTACGCGCTGGTCCGCCGGCGCGGAAAGGCGGGCGTCCTCAACCTGTACCCTTCGGCCGTTACGGCAGAGGGGAATCGGGAGGCGCAGCGGGCCGTGGCGCATTATTTCGCCCCCTGCGACGCGGCGTGGCGCGGGATGGGCAAAATCGCGGGGTCGGGCCTCGCGCTGCGCGCGCCGTTCGCCCGGTTCGACGCGGGCAGCCTCGGCCTCGACGACGACTGCAGCTTCAACCCGCGCTGCCGCTGCGCCAAGGTCCTGACCGGCGCGGTTTCCCCGCCGGAATGCCCGCTGTTCGGCGGAGCCTGCACGCCCCGGACGCCGCAGGGGGCCTGCATGGTGTCGCAGGAGGGAAGCTGCTACAACTATTTCGTCGGCGGAAGGGGTTCCAGATGAAAATCACCATGGCGCACGGTTCGGGCGGCAAGGCGACGTCCGAGCTGATTTCTGAAATATTCGCCAAAAACTTCAACGACCCGGTCCTCGACAGGATGGAGGATTCCGCGGTTGTGCCGGGGTGCGCGAAAATCGCCGTGACGACGGACAGCTTCGTCGTCACGCCCCTCTTTTTTCCCGGCGGAGACATCGGGCGGCTCTGCGTGTGCGGCACGGTCAACGACCTGCTGATGAGCGGCGCGCAGCCGCGCTACCTGACCTGCGGCTTTATCCTGGAGGAGGGCGCCGAGACCGGCGACCTTCAGAGGATCGCGGCGTCCATGGCCTCCACGGCGAAGGAGGCGGGCGTCCGCATCGTGGCGGGCGACACCAAGGTCGTCGAAGGCTCCGGCGGGCTGTATATCAACACGGC
>DHOB01000030.1:2403-8429 GCA_002409675.1 Ruminococcaceae bacterium UBA5401 | reverse complement strand
ATTCTGCTTTCCGGCAACCTGGGCGACCATCACGCGGCCATCCTCAGCAAAAGGATGGGAATCGAAAACACCATCCGGAGCGACTGCGCGCCCCTGACGGAGATGGTCGGCCGCCTGCTGGCCGGCGGGGTGGAAGTCCACGCCATGCGCGACGTGACGCGCGGCGGCCTCGGCACCGTGCTCAACGAGTTCGCCTCGTCCTCCGGCTGCCGGATGGAGCTGGACGAGGGCAGAATTCCGGTTTCCGCCCAGGTGAAGGGATTCTGCGGCATCCTCGGCCTCGACCCGCTTTATATGGGGAACGAGGGGAAGATGATCGCCGTGGTCGCGCCCGGCGGCGCCGAAAAGGCCTTGGCCTGCATGCGGAAGAGCCGGTACGGCGCCGATGCGGCGGTGATCGGCCGCGTCGGCCCGAAAGGGGAAAGCGCCGTCCTTCTGAAAACGACGGTCGGCGGGACCCGCGTCGTCGGGCCGCTGTACGGCGAGGGCCTTCCCCGCATCTGCTGACGCCGCGGCCTCCGCGGCCCGGCGGGCCGCGCTTGATTTTTCAGCTTTTAAGGCTTGACAACCCGCGCCGCGTATGATAAAATCATAAAGTCGCCGTGCGAGAGTGGCGAAATTGGCAGACGCGCAAGATTCAGGTTCTTGTGGATGACTAAAAGTCCATAAGGGTTCAAGTCCCTTCTCTCGCACCATTCCGGGTGTTCTTACAGCATTTGAAAGTGCCGTAAGAACGCCCGGATTTTTTATGTCTGCTCAACCCTCTCTTGTCACATTATTGCCGATATCATACATCCATATTGGAACAATGCAAATAGATATTCTATAGCTTGCTTCAAAATAAAGAGTGAATTTTTTTTGCGCTCTACACTCTGCAAATATATTGCTCATCAAGTGTAAGCTGCCTTTTTATTCTTGTTTGGATTGTGAGATTGTGCTATAATTTTTTATAGTTACTCTAACAATATTTTCAATCCCTTAACCAGAGGTGGGCCCATGCTCTTATCAATAAAAGAATTTTCTCAAAAAACCAATGTTTCCGAATATACTTTGCGCTTCTATGAGAAAGAAGGCGTTTTGCCTTTCGTCAATCGCACTGACAGCGGCCGCAGAGTTTACAATGAACAGAATTTGGAATGGATTGAATTTATTACCGCATTACGTGAAACCGGTATGTCTCTTTCCGAAATAAAACGCTATGTCAACTTATATAAACAGGGAAACAGCACCATCCCGGAACGGAAACAAATGATGCTGGATCATAAGGCTAAAGTCCAGAAACAACTGTCGCAAACTCTAAAATACTTGGAAAAAGTCAATTACAAACTGGCATTATATGATGTTATGCTACAGCAGGTTCGCTTGCCCTGATCTTAAATTGCGTTTTCCGCAAAAGTCCAATGCCCTTTGCAGGTACTGGCGTCAGGCAAAAGGCTTTAAACTGGTTCGCATCACAATCATATCTTTTTTTGGATTTGCTTGTGGAGAAGAGTAAAATTAAAGTATCTTGGAGTTCATGTAATGTTTTGTTTCAGGGAGCGTGTGACGCATATGATCGATATAGCGCAATTCAGAAAAAAAATCGTCTATGAAAAAGTACTTCCGAAACGCGATGCGGTTTATGTGGATTTTCCAGAAAGAATGATGCCCGATATTAAGAATTATCTGCGGAGGTCCGGAATCGAACAAGTCTATTCTCATCAGGCGGAAATGTTCGACCGGGTGATGAATGGTGAAAACGTTATCATCACCACCTCCACCGCAAGTGGAAAAACGCTCAGCTTTTTGCTGCCGGTCTTGCAGGATATCTTAAAGTCACCGCAGACACGGGCTATTTTTCTTTACCCCACAAAAGCGTTGGCCAGCGACCAATACCGCAGCCTGATTCCCGTTTTAAAGTACTTTGGGAAAGGACGGATCCAGGCCGGTATTTACGATGGCGATACGCCGGTAAATGAGCGCAGCCGGATTCGGAGCAGCGCCAATATCATTTTAACCAACCCTGAAATGCTCAACGCTGCTTTCCTTCCGAATCACAGCAATTACGGCTTCAACTTCATTTTTTCCAATTTAAAATATATTGTTGTGGATGAGCTTCATACCTACCGCGGCGCGTTTGGGTCGCATCTTGCCAATGTGTTCAAGCGGATGGGAAGAATCTGCAGGTATTATAATTCCTCACCTCGCTTTTTGTGCAGTTCCGCTACGATTGCAAATCCTGTGGAGCTTGCGGAAAAAATCTGCGGGAAGCCCTTTTCCCTTGTCGATCAAGACGGTTCCCCGGCTCCGGAGAGACGGTATTACCTGTGGCAGCCACCCACCGTGAGGGGGACCGAATATCGGATTTCCCCGGCGCGCGAGGCCACGGAGCTGATTCCGAAGCTCGTGATGGAAGGCTCCAGTTTTCTGGCTTTCTGCAAATCCCGGAATGCGGTTGAAGTTGTACTGAAGGAATCGCGCGATAAGCTAAAATATGACGGCATTGCAGGTCAGGATTTTTCCAATTTAATATCCGGCTACCGCGGCGGCTACAAACCGTTGGAACGAAAGCAGACTGAACAGAAGATGGTGAGCGGCCAGCTGAAAGGGTTGGTTGCCACCAATGTGCTGGAGCTGGGCATTGATATCGGCAGGCTGGACACCGCGGTCCTGGTCGGCTTCCCCGGAACGCGCGCCTCTTTCTGGCAGCAGGCTGGCCGCGCGGGGCGCAAGGGAAATGCCGCGTCTGTTTTTCTCCTTCTGGATAATCTCCCTATGGATCAGTATATTGCCATCAAGCCGGAATGGTTGTTTTCAGGGCAAAGCGAAAATGCGGTGGTCGATCCGAATAACCTGTTTATCCAGCTTGCCCATGTGCGCGCGGCGGCGGCCGAGATCCCGCTTTCACCCGACGATATCGACGTTTTCCCAGACCTTGGTGAGATCGTGCCGGTCCTGATTTCCGCGAAAGAACTGAGAAAAGAAAACGGAAAATTCTTTTGGTCGGGAGGAAGCTATCCCGCCGGCGATTTCAGCCTGCGGAATATGGACAAGGTGCAATATAAGCTGAAAAACAGCGCCGACGGTTCGATCCTGACCGAAATGGATGCTTTGCAGGCTTACCGTGAAATCTACAAGGGTGCCATCTATATGCACGAGGGGTTACAGTATCTTGTCGAAAGTTTGGATACAACAAACGCGATTGCGCAGGCAAGACCGATCGACGTCAATTATTATACGATTTCCTGCGATACGACCGATGTCCATAAAATTCATACTCTGAAATCAAATCCTTTCGGAAGGACGGTCTGCTCTTTCGGTGACGTCCGCGTTTCCTATACGACTTTCGGATTCAGGCGCCTGCAATTTCACAACCATCAGAATTTAGGTTATGAAAAACTGGACCGGCCTCTCAGCAAGACTTTTGAAACAGAAGGCGTATGGATCACCCTCCCGGAGGAAGTCAGTCGTTTGTTCCTGTCGCTAAGCCCTCAGAAGGAACCCAATACCGGATTACAATACTGGAAGACCTATCCGGAAGGGCTTGCTTTTTCTCTTTTGAACGCTGCTATGATGATGACCATGACGACGCCGGACGATATCGGCAGCTCTCTTTTAACGGATGACAGCGGAGAAGGGGCCGAAATTTCAATTTGTATTTTCGACATGTATGCGGGCGGCTTGGGCTTTTCCGATAAGGCATACGATCATATTGCCGAAATCATTCAAAATGCGATTCAAATGATCGAGGGGTGTTCATGCCGGGACGGCTGTTCCGCTTGCGTGGGGGATTATCACCTTGATAAAAGGGTGGTCCTCTGGGGGTTGAAAAGTATGTTCGCGAAGCTGCCGGTGCCGCAGAGAATCAAGGCGCCGCCGTCCCCCCCTGTGGTGACATCGGAAAAGCGCTTTAAGCTGCATTCACTGCCGGAGCACTGGGATGAATTCTGCTCTTTTATCCTTTCGACCGGTGAATATCTGAGCCGCTTCCTGGCGAGTGTCCAGACCGTCAAAGTCCGGGACAGTTCTTTGATACTTTTTCTTCGGAACGAATTTTATAGGGACTGGGTTGCAGATAAGGTCAACCGTGAAAGCCTTTGTAATTTGATTCGTCAGTATGTGGCAGTTCCTCAGAATTTCCATATTGAATACGAGTGCCCGAAGGAGAGCATAACCCCGGCCGACTCTAAAATCGTGAAGATGTATTCCGATCTGACAAAGTAGGCGAAGCGCTTGGTTCCATGCAATGATTTGCTGCGAAAATTGAATTTCTATCAGCGGCGGGCCGTGCTGGACGAAAGCCGTGCGGCTCTCGTCAATGCCAACGTCGGGAGCGGAAAGACGACCGTGCTGATCGCCAAGGCTCTGTATCAACATATAAAACGGCAGATTCCGTTAAAAGAGATGGTCGTGCTCACTTTTACCAACAAAGCCGCAAATGAGATCAAAAGCAGGATGCGGGCGGCCGAACCCGACGCCCGGGACGGGGACATGCCGTGGTTCGGAACATTTCACAGCGTCGCGATGAAACTGCTGCAAACACTTCTTCCCGTTGAAGAACTGGGATATACCCACGATTTTTCCATTCTGGATCCCGACGGTCAGGTAGAAATGGCGGAGCGTCTGATTGAGGAGTACGGACTGCGCGTCAAATATCGCAGGAAACTTGCGAAACGACTGGAAGCAGCTCGGTTCGGCCAGACGCTTTACGGCGCGATGAAGCGGGAAGACGACATCGGCAAACTGTGCGAACTTCTTTCCGCTGAAAAACTCCGGCAGAACAAAATGGACTTCGACGACCTGATCCGCAACGCGACGTGTCTGCTGAAAAAAGGAAACTGGTCTCCCCGGTGGATCATCATTGACGAATTTCAGGATTGTGATAATTCTCAGATGGAGATGATCCTGGCACTGGCCGCGAAAGCTACAAAATTGTTTGCCGTAGGCGATCCCAATCAGAGTATTTACGGTTGGCGTGGCGGCGGCCGGGCTGTTTTTACAAAATTTCAGCGGGAATTCCGGGCGAAAGAGTACTCTCTTCCTCTTAATTATCGATCCAGCGCCACAATTCTGGACGCGGCAAAATGCTTTCTGGAAGACCGGTCGGAGTTGACCGGAGTCCGTGAACCCGGCTCTGAAATTGTTGTCCGGAATCACTATAATCCGTTCCAGGAGGCGGAGTATCTGGCGGACAAGATCATACGGCTGCATGGAACCGGCGTCGCGTGGAGAAATGTCGCCGTGTTTTACCGGATGCAGAGGCAGTCGAAAACTTTGGAGGAAGCCTTCCGCAGGGCAGGGATTCCGTTTACCGTATCGATACGTAAAACACTGAAGGATCTCCCTGTGCTACAATGGCTCTTCCACCTTTTAAGCGCCTGCGCCCATCAGGCTGATAGGAACAGCCTGTACTCGGTGTTGACGAACGCGCAGTTCGGGGAAGGGTTGTCCCGGGCTCAGGTGAAAAGCACGCTGGATACCGGTTGCGGATCTTTTCTTTATTCCAAAATAAAAGGCTTTCCCTCATGGGCGGAAGGGCGCAGAACGGCAGCGGAAATTTACAACTATTTCGGGCTCGACGAATATCTGTCGCCCACGTCGGTTTCCTTTCGGGAGAACAAAGAGTATATCCTCGATTTTCTCGGGAAGCTGGAACAATATATTTGGAAAAACACACCGAACTTTTTGCAGGGTCTGAGGGAATTCCTAAACACAGCGGCATTGGACGGAACCGATTTTTTCAAGGAACAGGAGCCGTCATCCTTCGATTCCGTTAAGCTGATGACGCTTCATTCCTGTAAGGGACTCGAATTTCAATATGTATTCATCATCGGTGTTAACTATGGATTGATTCCGCTGCGTGCCGATACCGGCAGGGGCTATAACCGGCGAGATCGGGAAGAAGAAGAAAGGCGCTTGTTTTTCGTCGGCATCACGCGGGCCAGAGACCATCTGGAGCTTTCTTATTATACGGACCCCGGAGACCCCCGCGTCTTGCCCGGAGAAAGCAGCTATCTTTCAATAATTCCCCGCCGTCTGCTCGACCG
>DHOB01000030.1:0-2087 GCA_002409675.1 Ruminococcaceae bacterium UBA5401 | reverse complement strand
GAGGGCGTCGTCGAATCGGAAGATGAAGAGACCATAACCGCCGCCTTTGAAGCGTATGGCTTAAAAACCTTTTCAAAAGATTTTTGTCCACTTGAATTTTTACAAAAACAATAAGATCGTGGCAGCGCCCCCAATCCCCTTTGAACGCACAATAAAATTGTGCGGCTGCGCGTTCTTCGGACGCTTTGCGGGCGCGGCCCGCAGGGAGTGGCGCAGGGACGGAAACCGCGTCAAGAGCAAGCCGCCGCTGGCGGTCACAAAACGGGGCCGGCGGGGTTTATTGCGGGCTTTCCGCTCGCTCCGGGTACGCTCTCGACAGGCCTTCTTATAATCCGAAAGCCCCGGCCAGTGCTTCCCGGTACGAGCACGCAGCGCGGAATTTTCGCAGCACCAATGTCGGAATTGCCGGAGGCGCGAAAGGCATTGTACGCTCGGCCTGAGGACGGTCTGGAAAAAGACTTTGAAATCAGAAGAGGCTGATTTGTGGGGCACAAAGGGCGCTTTTCCCCATCAAGAACCGCACCCGCGGCTGTGCCGCATACCGTCCGCTTTTCCGGGAATGCGCCCGAAACGGCAGGCGAAGCTTTCGGTCCGCTTGCCGACGGGGTTGACTTTTTTGGTCAAGATGCTTACAATACTACTAATATTTCGACAGAAGGACTATCATTGGGCGGGGAACATGGAAACCACGGAACCGCGCCGGCAGATTTTTCGCCGGAGGAAAACCGGCTTCCGCTGTTTCGCCGCCTGCCGTTGAAAATCGAATATTGATTTTCGGTTTCATTGATGAATCAATCGGGAACAGGGTGAAAATCCCAGACAGCTTACTCTACCGTGAACCGGGACCGGACTCCATTGCCATTGTGCTGCTGCATGAGAAGGGGAAATCCGGGATGATCGGAAGCCGGGAGACCTGCCGGAAATCATTTGGAAACTTTTTGGTAAGAAAAGGGTTCCACGGACGGCGGCGATGATGCATGGCATCATTGCCCGCCATGCCATGGGAACCGGCGCTTCCAAAGAGCGCCGGTTCTTTGTTTTGCATCCCGCCGGTTCGCCGTGAGGAGACCGGCGCAGGTTGGAGAAAACATGAAAATTCTGAAAAAATTCCTCGCATTTCTGGCCGTTCTGCTCGCCGGATGCACCGCCGCGCTTTTGCCCGCCGGCTGTTCCGTCAGTTCTGCCCCAAACGGGTCGGAACTGCCCGCCGACGGCATTGTGCGGCGGTCTGTTTTTCAGGATGCCGAGAAAAGCTCCCGGATGCTCACGTTCCACGGAAAATCGGGAGAGTTTTCGTATGTTTGGTTTTTCGATGGGGCGTCGATCAGGGCGCCTTCCGACCAGAACCTGAAGGTGGATCTTTTGGATGCCGGGGACAGCCTTCCCGGGGCGGTTTTTTCTTCCGACCTCATCAAAATCCATTTTCATGAGAAACACCTGATTCAGGCCAAGACAACCCTGCGGATCGATTTTCCGGCGCTGCTGAACGCCCAGAAGGTTCGGCTGTACCGGAAGGACCCCGGCAAAACCGAAAGGCTGCTGGAAGCGCCTCTGAATCAGGGCAGGCGCTCTTCCGTGACCCTTCCGGTCAGCGATACAAACGGGGAGTTCTATCTTGCGGCGATGGATCCATCGTTCCGCGAAGGTCCTTCCAAAGACGCGCCCGACAGGCGGGACGGTTCCCAAGCGTCGTCCGCCGGCGTGAGTTCCGGACGCGCGCCCGCCTCCGGCGGGGATGCAAACTCCGCGTCCGGGAGCGGGGCGGCGCCGAAAGCCCAAGGGACGCCGGCTTCAGGCGGGACGAATGGAAAAGGCCGGAACCGGACGGACCCGGCGTCCCCCGAAAAACCGAAGTCGGCCGAGCCGAATCGGGCGGAACGGGACGCCCGCAAAACCGGTTACTGCACTCTGTCCATCGACTGCAGGACGGTTCTGAACCATATGGACCGCCTCAACCAGAGCAAAAAATCGTTCGTACCGGCCGGAGGGGTTGTCCTCCCCTCGCAGAAGGTGCTGTTTTATCAGGGCGAATCGGTGTTCGACGTCCTCCTGCGGGAAACGAAGAAAAACGGGATCCAGATGGAATA
>DHOB01000014.1 GCA_002409675.1 Ruminococcaceae bacterium UBA5401 | reverse complement strand
CGGAATCCCTCGGAAGAGGGCGTCTTCGGCGTGGGCGACGAGAACGGCATGACCCTGGTGGGCTGCCTCGGCCTGCTGGACCCGCCGAAAAAATCGGCGGCCTCCGCCATCCGCTCCCTCGGCTCCTACGGAGTGCATGTCAAGGTCCTGACCGGCGACAGCGAAACGGTGACCCGCAAAGTCTGCGAGAAGGTCGGCCTGCGCTCCGACCGCATCCTGCTCGGCACGCAGATTGAGAAGATGACGGACGAGGAACTGAAAAAAGAGGCGGATACGGTCTCCATCTTTGCAAAGCTGTCGCCCATGCAGAAGGCGCGCGTCGTGGGGGCCCTGCAGAGCGGCGGCCACACGGTGGGCTTCCTCGGCGACGGCATCAACGACGCACACGCCCTCAGCCGGGCCGACGTCGGCATCTCGGTCGACACGGCGGTGGATATCGCCAAGGAGAGCGCCGACATCATCCTGCTGGAAAAGGACCTGAACGTCCTCGTCCACGGCGTGATCGAGGGTCGGAAAATTTTCGGGAACATTGTCAAGTATATCCGGATGACCATCAGCTCCAATTTCGGGAACGCGCTCTCGATGCTTGCGGCGAGCGCCTTCCTGCCGTTCCTGCCCATGATGCCGGTGCAGATTCTGCTGCTGGACCTGCTGTACAACATCTCGCAGATTTCCATCCCGTGGGACAACATGGACCCCGAGTACCTGCGCGTTCCCAGAAAATGGGATGCTTCCGGCATGGGGCGCTTCATGCTCTGCATGGGGCCGGTCAGCTCGGTGTTCGACATCGCCACCTTCGCGCTGATGTGGTTCGTCTTCGGCTGCCGGGACCCCGCGAACCCCGCGCTGGTGGGGCTGTTCAACGCCGGCTGGTTTGTGGAGAGCCTGATTTCCCAGACGCTGATCATCCACATGATCCGCACGCCGAAGCTGCCGTTCGTGCAGAGCCGCGCGGCGAAGCCGGTCGTGCTGCTCACGAGCGCGGTGATGGCGGCGGGGGTGCTGATTCCGTTTACCGGCCCGGGCTTCTCGATTGGATTCCGGCCGCTGCCGGGCCGCTATTTCGGGTGGCTGGCCCTGATTGTGGCCGGCTACATGCTGCTCTCGCAGGTCGTCAAGATGATTTATATCCGCGTCAACCATTCCTGGCTGTAAGGGCATAAAAAGGCGCCGGGGGGTGTTTTCCCGGCGCTGCAATGCGTTTGCTATGCTTTTTTGGCGCCCATCCGCTTTTCGGCGTTCTGGACCAGGTTCAGCAGGGAAGTGGCGAACAGCGGGTATTCCTCCGAGAGCTTTTCGGGGGAGGAGGGCGGTGCGCTGCCCTTTTCGGGCGGCTCCATCCCTTCCGGCCCCTCCCCCGCCAGCAGGCAGGAAGCGTTGCTCAGCGCGATTTCCTGTGCCGCGCGGGACCGGCCGTCGTACTGGCGGGGCGGAACCGCAAAAAGGCCCTGCGGATTTTTGGGGTTGGCCGAATACAGCAGGCGGAAGACCCGGTAGACCGCCAGGCTCAGGTAAGCCGACACCTCGCTCGTGAGGGCGCGGCAGTTGATTTTCTGCAGCGCGCCGTAGAGGATGTTGAGCGAATTGGCCAGCAGCTTTTTGTTCAGCACCGGCAGCAGGCTTTCTTTTCTGCCGTGAAGGATGTTGTCGCGCCCGCCGGCGTCCGGTTCCGGAATCTCCTCCACCGAGATGGTTGCGCCGCTGCGCTCGGGCGTCCTGCCGAGCAGATAATCGCACGAAACGCCGTAGTAATCGGCGACCTTCACCACGAAATCCAGGCCGCATTCGCGGATTCCCTTTTCATAATGGGAGAGCAGGGCCTGCGAGATCCCCAAATCCTGCGCCGCCTTTTTCTGGCTGCTTCCGCGCTCTTTGCGCAGCAACGTGATGATTCTCGCAAAATCGTTGTTCATCCGCACTATCCCCTGTCGAATTTCGTCAATTAACGTCCTGTATATGATATAACAGATATAACTTTTTGTAAAGCACTATATCTTGTCCCCGGACGCCGGCGCTTTTCAGCATCTTGCATGGGGACAGGGTACCACAGAGAAAACAGAGGGAGGGTCCCGATGAAGTCTTATCTCATCCACCTGATTCGCCACGGGATAACCGCGGGCAACGAAACCGGCCGCTATGTGGGCAGCACCGACCTGCCGCTTTCCGCCGCGGGGGTGCGGCAGATTCAAAAGCTGGCCGCCGCCCATGCGTACCCGCAGGTGCAGGCGTATTTTGCCGCGCCGCAGAAGCGCTGCGTGCAGACGCTCCGCCTGCTGTACCCGCAGGCGAAGCCCATCGAAATCCCCGGTTTCCGGGAATGCGACTTCGGCCGCTGGGAGGGGAAATCCGCGGCGGAAATCGCGTCGGAAGACCCGCAGTTCGCACAGTGGGTTTCTGGGAACGGCAAAGCCGTGACCCCGCCCGGCGGCGAGAGCGGGGGCGTCTTCATGCAGCGGGTCTGCGCCGCGTTTGAAAAAGTGGTGGAGGGGATGCTGCGCTCCGGCGTGACTTCCGCGGCCGCCGTGGTGCCGGGCGGCGCGCTGATGGCGATCCTTTCGACGTACGGGCTGCCGCGGGCAAAATTCTACGACTGGATGGCGGAAAACGGCTGTGGCTATTCCATGCGCATCACGCCGGGGCTGTGGATGCGCTCGATGGTGGGCGAAGTTTACGCGAAAGTCCCCGCGGACCTGGGGAAGGACAGCGGCACCTCGGTGATCGACCTGGGGCGGGAGGCCGCGGACCGCGCTTTCGGGCCTTCCGAGCCCGGACAGAAAGACGGCCGCGGAGAGCCGGATGAAGAATAAAGATTCGCCGAAAAGTATATTTATTTATTATATTTACAATTCGTATAATTTCATTTTGCGGAAGGGAAAAGCAGAACGGACCGGCCATCGGGCCGGTCCGTTCTGCTTTTGGGGAGGAGTTGTATTGAAAAGGTGTGGCATTCCAGCCACAAGACTTGTAATCAAATTGAAGTTTTGAAGATGTCCCAATCGACTTTTTCTGCCCTTATTATACGAACAAAATCCAGTGCTGTCAACGCCTTTGCGGCGTTTTAAAGCGGATTCTACCCATTGTATAAAACGCGGATTTTCTGCGGAATTTTTTCATGACTGTTTTCCGTACTCCGCAAAAAAGCGGGGCGAATCCGGGCGGAATCAAGTGAATTTTACAAATTAGAACCGCGGGCATTGACGGCGGCCGCGGTTCCGCCTATCATAATGAAAAAGAGGAGGACATATGGAGCTGAAAAAGAATCAGGTGATTCCCCTTGCAATCGACGGGTACACCGCCGAAGGGAACGGCGTTGGCAGGTATCGGGGCCTGGCCGTTTTCGTGCCCCGCGCGGCGGAGGGGGACCGCCTTCTGGTGCAGATTTTGAAGGTCGCCAAAAACTATGCCTGCGGAAAAATCAGGACCGTCGTCTCGCCGTCGGAGG
>DHOB01000064.1 GCA_002409675.1 Ruminococcaceae bacterium UBA5401 | reverse complement strand
CCGGGTTCCTCCGGGGCGCGGGCCCTGGCGGCCTGCCCTGCCGGCAGGCTGCCGGCGCGGGCCGCCGTCTGGCCGGACGCGCGCACGCCGCTCCGCACCGACGGGGTCTCCCCCGCCCGCATGGCCTCCGGGTTCTGCCGCGGCTCTTCGGCCGCCTGCGGCAGGGTGTCAAGGTCGCCCGCCTGCCGCGGGACCTGCTGTGCGGACTGCTCCGCCGGCAAAGTCTCCACCGTGAGCGGAAGCGGCCGCGCCGCCTGTCCCGCCGCCGGTTCTGCGCCCGCGGAAGGTGCTGCGGACGGGATTTCAGCCCCCGCGCCCGGCTTCGCCGCCAGCGGCAGCACCCGGACGGCCGTCAGCTTTGCCGCCGAAAGCGCGGGCAGTGCCTCCGCCCCCTCCGGGGCCGCAGGCATCGCCGGAGCCGCCGGCTGTGCCGCCAGCTGCGAAAGCATCGCGGCCGCCGGGCGGTCCTCCGTGTCTTTCTGCTGTTTCTCCGGGGGCCGCTCCGTTTTTTCATCTTCTGCGGGGTCGGTCTGCTCCGCCCGCTCCTTCGACTTTGCCGAAAGGATGGAGCCGAAGCCGCCGGCCTTTTCCGTCTGCCGCGCCCTGGTTCCGGCGCTTTGCCGGACCTGCGGCCGCCGGGTCTGTTGTACCTGAATCTGCTGAATCATGGTATCACCTCCTTTCGCGGCGATTTCCGCTTCAGCCCGCCCGGGCCCCGGCGTGGCTGACGAACTCCTCGACGAACGTCTCCTGCTGTTTCCGGCCCTCGGCGCGGTACGCCGAAAGCTGCCGGTCCCGCAGGTGCTCCAGGCCGGAGATGTCGCTGTTCATGCGGACCACTTCCCGCTGCTTGGCCTCGGCCCGCGCCGCCACCTGCCCGCGCTGCTCCAGCAGGAGGTTGGTGCGGCGGTTCAGCTCGCCGAGATACGCCTTGTACGCGGCGACGCGGTGCGGCTGCAGGCCCCCGCTCATTCTGGCGGCCAGCGCCCGGCTGAGCCCGCCGAACTCGCGGTTCTTCTCCGCAATCTCGCCCTCCAGCCGCTTCTGCTCCGCGCGCAGCCGGGCCAGCTCGTTTTTCAGCATCCCGAGCATCTGCCGCTTGTACTCCAGGACCCTTTCGAGTGAAAAAGCAAATTTCTTCATGTCAAATCTCTTTCATCAGCCGTTCGGTCTCTTCATAGGTGAATTTTTCGTCCACTTTCTGCGTCAGGAACCGGTTGATCTGGTCGATTTTTCCGACCGCTTCGTCCAGCCGGCGGTTCATGCCCGGCTTGTACGCCCCGATGGAAATCAGGTCGTAGTTCCGGGAATAGACGGAGAGCAGGTTGCGTATCCGCGCCGCCAGCGCCTGGTGCTCCGGCGTCGTGATGTCCGTCATCAGGCGGGAGATGCTGGCGTTCACGTCGATGGCGGGGTAGTGGTTCTGCGTGGCCAGCGCGCGGGAAAGGACAATGTGCCCGTCCAGGATGCCGCGCACCGTGTCGGAGATCGGCTCGTTGGTGTCGTCCCCCTCGACCAGGACGGTGTAGATGCCCGTGATGGAGCCGGTGCTGAAGTTTCCGCTCCGCTCCAGGAGCTTGGGCAGCTCCGCGTAAAGGGAGGGCGTGTAGCCGCGCGCGATGGGCGGCTCGCCGGCCGCAAGGCCGATTTCACGCTGCGCCATGGCAAAGCGCGTGAGCGAATCCATCATCAGCAGCACGTCCTTGCCCCGGTCGCGGAAATACTCCGCGATGGCGGTGGCCACAAACGGGCACTTGGCGCGGAACATGGCGGGCTGGTCCGACGTGGCGACCACCAGCACCGAGCGGGCCAGGCCCTCCCGCCCCAGGTCCTTCTCGATGAACTCCTTGACCTCGCGGCCGCGCTCGCCGACCAGCGCAATCACGTTGATGTCGGAATCGACGTTTTTCGCAATCATGCCCATCAGGGTGCTTTTCCCGACGCCGCTGCCGGAAAAAATCCCGATTCTCTGCCCTTTTCCGATGGTCATCATCCCGTCGATCGCCTTGACGCCGTAGCACAGGCGCTCGGTGATGCGGGGCCGCGCGAGCGGGTTGGCGCAGGGGGTGTCGATGTCGTACCAGCACTCCGGCTGAAAGGGGCCGAGGCCGTCGATGGGGCGGCCCGCGGCGTCCACCGTTCTGCCCTTCAGGCATTCGCCGACGGGGACGCGCAGCCTGTGGCCGGTGTTTTCCACGATGCTGCCCAGCCCCACGCCTTTGATGTCGCCGTAGGCCGTGAGCAGCACGTTCCCCTTGCGGAAGCCGACCACTTCGGCGGAGACGGCGGGGTCCTCCCCGCTGCCGCCGATGGTGCAGATGTCGCCGACCTTGGCTTTGAGGCCCGCGGCCTCGATCATCATGCCGGTGATGTTCTTGACCTTGCCCTTATATTCCAGCGGATCGATTTTCGATACGATTTCGCACGCCGCGCGCAGATTCATCCCGCATGGACCCCCTTCGCCGCGCTCTGTCTCTTTTCGGCCCCGGGCCGGCCGGGGCCGGCCCGGCTCTCCGGCTGGGGGGCGGAGCGGACCGCGTCCCGGATTTTGTTGAGCTGGGTGTCGATCCCCGCGTCGATGACCTGGTCCGGCAGCTCGATGATGCAGCCGCTGTCGTCCATGCCCTTGGAGGCGACCACCTTCACATTGTCCGAAACCTCCTTGAGCGCCTTCACGATGCCGCCGTCGGCCTTGAGGAGGATGTTCGCCGTGTTGTCGGAGACATAGATGCGCACCCACTCCTGGTTGCGGTAGGTATCCATGGCGCCGACGATGATGGAGCGCATGGCGCGCTTGTCGATCTCCAGCTCTTTTTTGAGGATGGAGCGCGCCATGGCAAACGCCAGCTCCTGCAGGTCGCCCTCGAATTTCTGAAGAATCCGCGTCTTGGACTTTTCCACCGCCTCGATCATCGCGCCGAGCTCCTCAAGCTTCCGGCGGTTGTCGGCCGCGGCCTGCTTTCTGCCTTCCTGCAGCCCCTGCTGCGTGCCCGCGGCGAACCCGGCCTGTTTTCCCTGCCTGAGCCCCTCGGCATAGCCCTCGCTGTAACCGCGGCGCTTCTCGTCGGCGGCTTCCTTGGCAATTTCGCGCCTCGCCGCCGCGACCTGCTGCGCGCGGTAGTTCTGGGCGGCCTCCACAATCTGCCGCGCGCTCCGGAACGCTTTCTGGAGCACCGCGCCGCACCGCTCGCCCTCGGGAACGCCCCCCGGGTCTTCCGCTTCGGGCGCCTGCGGGCCGGCCTGCGCGGCGGGAAGCCCGCGGGCCTCCTCCGCGCCGTCCCCGGGCCCGGCCGCTCCCGGCGGGGAATCGGCCGTCCAGTCGCGGACGACGGCGATATGCCGCACCGCGGAGGAATCGTACTCATAAGATTTAATCACTTTACTCAATGATCTCATCTCCGCCCTTTGCTATCACGATCTCGCCCTCGTTCTCCAGGCGGCGGATCACGCCGACAATCCGCTGCTGCGCCTCTTCCACGTCCCTGAGGCGGACGTTGTGCGTGTACTCGAGGTCCGACTTGACGGTGTCGGCCGAGCGGCTCGACATGTTGCGGAAGATGACATCCGCCACTTCCTTGTTGGCGCCCTTGAGCGCATAGACAAGGTCTTTGGAATCCACTTCGCGCAGGACCCGCTGGATGGAGATGTCGTCCATGGTGGTGATGTCCTCGAACACGAACATCTTTTTCCGGATTTCATCCGAAAGCTCCGCGTTCTTGCGGTTCAGCTCGTCGAAAATCGACTTTTCGTTCGAGCGGTCCATGTTGTTCATCACGTCGGCCACATAGTCGACGCCGCCGAACTGGGTGAACTCCACGTCCAGCACGTTGCCGAATTTGTCGGCGAGGTTGTTTTCGACGATTTTGATGACGTCCGGCGAGGTGCGGTCCATGTTCGCGATGCGCTGGACGACGTCCACCCGCTTTTCGGGCGGCAGATTCGCGATGACCGCCGCCGACTGGTCCGGCCGCACATACGAGAGGACCAGCGCAATGGTCTGGGGGTGCTCGTTCTGAATCGCGGTCAGGATGTTCTTATAATCCGCTTTCTGCAGAAAATCGAACGCGCGCGTCTTCAGGTTCTTCGTCACGCGGTCCAGCAGGGAGGTGGCCTCCTCCTTGCCATAGGCTTTTTCAAGCACGTTGCGGGCGTAGCCGAGGCCGCCGTCCGTAATCACCTTCTGCGTGAGGCAGAGCTGGTAAAAATCGTCGAGAACGGCGTTTACCTCGTCGGAGGTCAGGTGGGACATCCGCGCGATCTCATAGGTGAGCTGCTCCACCTCGTCCTCTTTCAGGTATTTGTAAATCTGGGAGGCGGTGTCCGAGCCGAGGGCAATAATCACGGCCGCCGCTTTCTGCACGCTGGTAATCGGCTTTTTACTGGTGGCCATGGTCATCCTCCCCTTTCAGCCAGCTGCGGATAAGCTGCGCGGCGATTTCGGGGTTTTTGGAGGAGAAGCTCTGCAGGTCGTTCCGCACTTTGTCTTCCTTGCTGTTTTGGGCGTTCCGGATGTCTTCGATGGTCTCTTTTTCTTCCGGTTCCTGAGGCGGCTGCTTCACGTTCTCCTCTGCCCCTTCTTCCTCCGCTTCTCCGGCTTCCTCCGCCGGCTGTTCACCTTCCGCTCCTTCTGCGGATTCGGCGCCCGCCGCCCCTTCCGCGGGCTGCGGCGGCTCCGTTTCAGGCGCAAGGGGCTGGAATTCCCCTTCGCCCTCCTCCGGCATCGGCCCGCCCTCAGGCTCCAGCCGGGACATCACGTCCGCCTGCCTGCGCCTTCTGCGCGCGACGAGAAAAACAATCAGCAGCACCGCGAGGACCAGCAGCAGCCCGCCCGCAATCAGCACGGCGGGGTTCCGCAATATCTGGGGAAGCATCTGCGCAAAGGTCGGCACGGCCTGCGAGGCCGGCAGGCTCTCTGCCATGGGCACGGCCATCACGGCGACCTTGCTGGGGTCGACGGCCGCCGCGTTGGCGATTACGCCGGTCAGTTCCTGCCGGCGGGCGTCCGTCATGCCGTCCGTCGTGATGACCACGGAAACCGTGAGGTCGTCCAGCGCGGCGGCGTCGCTCTGAATCTGCTCTTCCACCTTGCTGACGAGGTAGCTGTAGGTCTTTTTGTCCCTGGTGGTGATCACGTTGCCGTTCACGGTGACGCCCGGGTAGGTCGTCGTGGTCTCGGTGTTCTGCTGCGCCCCCGCGACGCCGCCCCCCGAGGACGCGCCCTGAACCGTCTGCTCATATTCTTCGTCGGAGTGGCTCACCACGCCGCGCCCGTCGCTGGTGGAGGGGGTGTAGGTGACGATGTCCTGGATTTTTTTGTCGAGGTCCATCCTGCTCTTGACGCTCACGCTGATATGGTCTTTGCCGTAAGCCTGCGCCAGGAGGGACAGGATCTTCTGCTGGATGTTGTTCTCGTATTCCCTTTCGATTTTCAGCTTGAATTCGGAAAGGGTAATCTGGAGCGAATCTCCCGAAGCGCCGCTGGAGGCGGACAGTTCCTCCCCCGAGGAGCTGTCGACCACGGCGACGTTTTCGGCCGAAAGGTTCGGCACGCTTTTTGAGACCAGCTGCTTGATGCCCGCCACCTGCGTGGACTGCATGGTCTTGCCCGGCCGCAGCTTGACGGAGACAGAGGCGGAGGCCGCCTGCTTGTTGTCGTCCCAGGCATAGCTGCCGCCCTCCGGCAGGCTGATGGTCACATAGGCGGTGTCGACCGGATCCATGGTCTTAATCACGGCGCCCAGGCGCTCCTGCAGCTGGTACTGCTGGATGATTTTTCTCTCTTCGTCGGTCGTCATCACGCCGACATGATCCGTAAAAAAGTTGTAGTTCGGCGCCGTTTTGGGGTAGCCTTCGTTTGAAAGCTGCATCCTGACCGAGTTTTCCTTGCTGGAATCGACATAGATGGTGCCGTTGTCATCCTTGAAATCGACGTTCATGTTCTTGAGCTCCGTCGTCACCTGCTGGGCTTCGTCGCTCGCGAGGCCGGCGTACAGCACCGTGTACTGGGTGCGGTTCATCAAAAGGCCGAGAATCACAGCCAGCGCCACAATGCCGCCCAGAACGGCGCAGAGGATGACCTTTGTCCGCTTGGTCAGCTTGCCGAAAAAGTTCCGAACCGGATCAATGTATTTCTTCAACTGTTCATTCATGAAGCCGCCCGATCCGCCCTTCAAGAAAATTTTATCAGACGCTCATGTTCATAAGTTCTTTGTACGCGTCGAGCGCCTTGTTGCGGAGTTCCACCATCAGACTGACCGACAGACTCGCCTTCTGGGAGGCGATGACCACGTCGTGCAGGTTCTGCGCCTGCCCCGTCGCAAGCTTGTAGATTTCGTTGCTGACGCCCGCGTCGGTCTCCCGCACGCCCGCGGCGGCGTCCTCGAACAGGGAACGGAACGGGATTTCGGCGGAGCCGGGGGTCTCTTCCGCAGAGGCGGCCCGGTTCAGCTCGGCCGGGGAAGCGAGGCGCTGCAGCGGCTGAATCGTATTCATCTTCCGTTACCTCCCCATCTCAAGCGCCTTGGCGGCCATGTCCTTCACGGTCTCCAGCGCCGTCAGGTTGGTGTTGTAGGTCCGCGCGACCGCCATCATGTCCACGGTCTCCTTCATCAGGTCCACGTTCGGCCGGCGCACATAGCCCCGCGCGTCCGCGTCCGGGCTTGTGGGGTCGTACTTTTCCGGGAACGGCGTCTGGTCCTCCACAATGCCGGTCGCCTTCACGCCGCGCGGCTCGGCGGCCAGCTTTTCATCCACCATGGACTGAAAGGTCGAGGGCGTGTCGGCGCACTCGTACGTGACCATTTTCCGGCGGTAGGGGCCGCCGTTTTCCGTCCGCGTCGTCTGCGCGTTCGCGATATTCTCGGAAATCACGTCCATTCTGAGCCGGCTGGCGGTCAGCGCGGAGCCGCTGATGTCGAGCAAATTCATAAAAGCCATGCAAAAGCCCCTCTTTTCGCGTTCCCGGCCCCGAAAGGCCGGGATGTTTTATTTTCCGGTGATGGCCGTCCTCAGGCGGGAAAACGTGTCCGACATCGCCTGCAGGGAGTAGGAATAATTGAGCGCGGTGCGGGCCATCTCGATTTCCTGCTGCTCCAGGTCCACCGAGTTCCCGTCCGCGCGCTCTTTCTGCTCTTTGGTCTGCGTCGTCTGCGGCTCGACCGAGCGGACGGCCTCCATCCTCTGCCCGTCGGTGACCTGCGCCGCGTCGGGCTCCGCGGGGTCGGGCAGGCACGCCTTGAGCGCGTTCTCGAAAGAGACGCTCTTGGTCTGGTAGCCCGGCGTCTCAAAATTGGCGAGGTTGTCGGAAATCGCCTGCTGCCTCGCCCACAGGCCGTCCAGGTCCTTGCCGATGAGCTCCGTCGACACACTGTCCAGAATGCTCATTTTGCTTTCTCCTTTCCCGTTCCGCCCCGCGGCTGCGCCGCAGACAGGGGCGCGCCGGAAGCGCGGAACGCAGAGCCATGATTTTCCTGAAAAATATCAAAATTATTACAAAAAATTATCTTTCTCAATTATTATACGGAATTTCTAAAAAGTCAACAATTTTCCTCATTTTTCGATGGAAAATCCTGCAGGAATATTCGTATAAAGTATTCTATTCTCCGCAAATTCAAGACTGATTTTTATTTTATTTGTTCAAACTGCATGGTTTCTTATCCCCGTTGTGTAAATTTAGTCACAGAACTCTATATTTCACATCTTATCATTGTAAAATCTATTTGCACGGCGGCGGCCAAAGATTTCCGCTCCCGGCGGCTAAAGTTTCGCGCGCGCCGGCCGATAAACGGAATGAGAGGTGAACCGGAATGATCATCAAGGGCACGGGGTACGGCATGGAGTCCCTGCGCGGCCTTTCGCCGGCGGCTGGGCCGGAACCCGCCCGCGGCGACGTCTCCCGCACGGAAAAGGCCGGCCGCCGGGAAGCCGTGCGCGGAAAGACCGATACCATCGAGCTTTCTACCCGGCCGGGCAAAGACGACCCGGCCGTGGGCAGGCTCCGGGACGAGATTCTGCGCGGCATGGGGCAGGACGCCGACGCCGGGCGGATTCAGCGCCTGAAAAAGCAGGTCGAGGCGGGGGAGCCCCTCGCCGGGGCGGACGAACTGGCGGACATCCTGCTGCGGTAGGACGTGCGGAAAGGGAGGAAACGCGATGCTGAGTGCAGATTTGGCGGACCGGCTGAACGCCCTGCTTGAGAAAGCGCTCGGGTTTTACCGGGAGTTTCTGAAGCTGGAGCAGGAGAAGTACGGCGTCGTGGCGGCGGGCCGGCTGGAGAAGCTGGACGCCTGCATGAAGCGGGAGCAGGCCTTTGTGCTGAAGGCCAGGGGCCTGGACCGCGAGCGCCAGAAGCTGATGGACGAAACGCCGGCGCCGCGCGCCACGCTGCGGGAGGTGCTGCCCGCCTTCCCGCCCGAAAAGCGGGAGCGGGCGCACAGCCTGTACGGCAGCCTTTCCGCCGCGGTCGGGGAACTGCAGAAGGCGAACGGCCGCTGCCAGAAGCTGACCCAAATAAGGCTGAACCAGATTTCGCGCATCCGCTCCAAAATAGAAAACAATCCGGAGCTGCGGCGGACTTATGGGGAAAGCGCAAAAGCCGCCCCCCCGCCGGAAGGCTTCTTTTCGGAAAAAGTATAAGGCCCGAATCTATCGGCAATCTATAGTACATGTAAACGCTTATTATAAAAGGTATAGAATTCAGGTAAGGAAGTGCAGCCATGAGTTCCACGTTTGACGGCCTGTTCATCGCCCGCAGCGGCGTCCGCGCCGCGCGCGCCAGCCTGAACATCACCGGCCAGAACATCACCAACTCCACCACGCCGGGCTACACGCGCCAGCGGGTGGACCAGGCCGCCGTGACCCCGCCCAGCACGAACTCGTTTTACAGCTGGGCCGGCGGCGCGGTGAGCGGGCAGGGCGCGGACGCCTACGACACCTCCCAGCTGCGCGACGCGTTCCTGGACGGCGAGTACCGCCTGCAGAACGCGCTGGGCGGCGAAAGCTCCGCGCTGGCGGCGGCGCTCGAGCCGCTGGAGGACATCTTCACCTACACCACCACGGCCGACAGCTCGGACGAGGTCTCCACCGTGGACGTGCTGAGCAACGAGCTGAGCAACCTGATTTCGCAGATGCAGAACCTGACCTCCGGCAAGAGCGACGCCTCCGAAAGCGTGATCCGCGACGCGGCCGACCAGCTCGCCAAAAAGTTCAACATCGCCGCCAAAGGGCTGGAAACGGCGCGCGAGCAGCAGTACGACGCGCTTTCCGAGCACGCCGTGCCGCAGGTGAACGAGCTGCTGAGCGGCATCGCCGCGCTGAACGGGCAGATTAAAAATGCCGAGGTCTCCGGCGGCTCCGCGCTGGAGCTGCGCGACCAGCGGAACCTGAAGCTGGACGAGCTTTCGCAGTACATGGACATCCGCGTGGAAGAGACGGAGGTGGACGTCGGCTCCGGCAAGACCGTGCACGAGCTGAACGTCTATCTGGCGGACAAGGACGGCAACGCGCTGGAGGACGGGGACGGCAACCCGGAGTTTACGCTGGTCAGCAATAAAAAATACGCGCAGGTTTCCGTGTTTCAGGATGCGGATGCAAAGGCACTGACGCACGCACGCCTTTCCGGCCTGACGGAGGACGGCGAAACATTTGATACAGCCAAAGCAGAATTCCAGAACGCCGACCTTCAGTCCGGCAGCCTTGCCGGCTACCTGAAGCTGCTGAACGAAAACGGCGAGTACGACATCAGCGATACGCAGACGACCGCGACCTTCCGCGGCATCGGCTATTACTCCAAGCTGCTGGACACGCTCGCCCAGACCTTCGCCACAACGATGAACGGCCTAAACTCCACAACAGACGCGCAGCCCGACAAGCCGCTGTTCACGTCGAACGGCTTTTCCGCGGACGGCATCACGGCGAGGAACCTTCAGATTTCGTCCGACTGGACGAGCGTCTACCTCACCATGAGCAAGGATTCCGCCAACGCGGGCGACGACACCAGCACGTCGTACTCCAACATCACGAACATGATTACGGCGCTGACCTCGGACGAATACACGCTGGAGACAAAGCCGGGCGAGGAGGGCAGCGACCCGTTCTTCACGGGCACCATCCAGAAGGCGTTCATGAACGTGCCGACCTCGCTGGCGCGTAGCGTCGCCGGCGTCAAATCCACCGACGCGGACAACGCCAACCGGCTGGACGACATCGACACGAGCCGGCAGTCCATCTCGTCGGTGAGCATCGACGACGAGGCCGTGAGCCTCGTGCAGTACAACCAGGCGCTGACCGCCGCCGCCCGCTTCATGACGGCGGTGGACGAGTGCCTGCAGACCATCATCAGCAGCATGGGCGTTGCCGGCAGGGGGTAATGATAAAATGAGAATCACCACACAGATGATGATGTCGCGCTACCGGAGCGACGTGAGCGACGCGTTCGCCTCGATGAACATCGCGATGCGGCGGGCCTACGATTACCGGGCGTTCGAGAAGCCCTCGGACAGCCCCCTCGCCGCCGCGCAGACCTTTCAGGTGCACTGGGAGGCCCGCCTGAACGCGGATTACCGCAACAACATCAGCAATCTGGAGGGCGCGAACACCACGGCGGACCACGTCCTGCAGCAGATCGCCACGCAGATAGACACCGCGAAGGAGAAAATCAACAGCGTCGTGACCGACACCGCAAACGCCCAGAACCGCGAGGACATCGCGAACGAGCTGGCCTCCATCCGCCAGTCGATGCTCTCGGAGCTGAACTCCAAATATGCCGACAGCTACCTGTTCGGCGGGTCGAACGCCGGGACCGCCCCGTTCACGCTGGACGCGGACGGCAACCTGCTCTACCGCGGCCTGAACGTGGACACCGGGCTCGACAAGGACGGAAAAGTTCCTACCGCAGCAAGCTTGGAGGACTTCGCCAAAGACCACGTGTACGTGGACATCGGCCTCGGCATAGAATCCGGCGCGACCGGCCAGAGCGCGTTCGACAGCGCGATGCCCGGCATCCGCTACGTCGGCTACGGCACGGATGAGAACGGCGTGCCGAAGAACGTGTTCTCCCTCCTCAAAGACATTGAGGGGTACCTGAAGGACGACAGCGCCTCCGTCTCCGAGCTGGTGGAGAAGCTGAACCCGTACCGGGACGCGCTGCAGAGCGCGGAGGACACCTTCATCTCCAGCAAGACGGACATCGGCGCGCGCGGCAATTTTCTGGAGGAAACCGACAGCTACCTCGAGGCCATCGGCGAGAACCTCTCCGAAAAAGACAACCAGGTGGAATATGTGGATTTTGAGGACGCGATCACGTCGTTCTCGACGCAGCAGTACTGCTACCTGGCGTCGTTGCAGGTCGGCTCCAAGGTGCTGCAGACCAGCCTGATGGACTACCTGCGGTAAGCGGAAAAAGCCGGAAAGGGGGCGGGGCCGCCGTGTTTCTGATTGTGGAGAACGGGGCGGACCCCGCCTCGCCCGCGGCGGCGGAGGTGGATTTTTCCGCCGGGCCGGACGTCGCGTACATCCCGGCCCTCGCGGTGCCGGTGGACGCCGGCCCGCGCGAGGTGAAGCTGCGCTTCGGGCTGGAGCGCCTGCGCGGGGAATGGCTCGGCAGAAAGCCGGAGCCGCCCCTTTCCGCCGGGCGCGCGGGCCTGCTGGTGCGCGATTACCTGAAAGCCGTCGCCCGCGTCGGCGCGCCGCCCGCGTACTGTTCCGCCGCGCCGAAGAAGGCCGCCCCGGCGGGGGCGGGCCGGTTTTTCGCAAGAGCGTAAAAGGAGGAAAAGGCCATGCCCGCGGTTTCAAGCGCGGCGCCCGCCCCGCAGAGCGGCGGGAAAATCATCCTGAAGTTCCCGGAGGGCATTTACGGGTTCGAGGATGTGCGCGAGTTCATCCTGCTGCAGGAGGACGAGAGCCGCGTCATCTGGTCGCTGCAGGCGGCGGAAAAGCCCTGCCCCTCGCTGATTGTGGTGGACCCGTTCCTCGTGGCGCCGGGCTACAGCCCGAAGGTGCCCGCCGGGGACCTTCGCGCGCTGGGGGAGCCGGCCGTGAGCGAACTGTGCTTCCTCGCCGTGGCGGTGCTGCGCCGGGACCTCGCCGAGACGGTCGTGAACCTGAAAAGCCCCATCGTGATAAACCCGCGCACGCGCACGGGCCGGCAGGTGATACTGGAGGATTCCGACTACCCCGTGCGCTACCGGCCCTTCCGGGACGCGCGGCAGAGGGGGTAGCGCGGTGCTGGTGATTTCGCGGAAAGTCTCGGAATCCATCATAATCGGCGACGACGTCGAGGTCGTCGTGACCGAAATCGGCGCCGAGCGCGTGAAAATCGGCATCCGGGCGCCGAAGGGCGTGCCCATCCTGCGCCGCGAGCTGCTGGAGACCCGCGACCTGAACCGCGAGGCCAGCGCCGCCTCCGGCCCGAAGGCCGTGGACGAGCTCAAGCGCCTGCTGAAAAAATCCGGCCGCCCGAAAAAGCCCGGCCAAGGCAATAAAAAAGAAGAATAGAGAAATAAGGTCCACGGCCCGCCCCAAAATGCGCAGGCTGTGCGATGGGCCGGCGGCCTGAAAATAAATCCCCGCTTTTCGCAGGGATTTTTCTTTTTTCCCCTAAAGTTTCCGCCTTTCGCGCCGATAGTACAGGTAGATTCCAAAAGGGGCCGCGCCGCCGCACCGCAAGGGCCCGCGGGCGGCGCGCGGCGGCCCCCGGCGGAAAGGCCAGAAGGAAGAGAAAGGATTCTCTTCCGCAATCTTCCCGGCGCGGGGAACCGCCGCCGGGACAACATCAAGGAGGAACAATTTTATGCGTATTCAACACAATATTGCGGCTTTGAACGCTTCCAACCGTCTGAAGGCGAACGACAACGCCATCAGCAAGAACATCGCCAAGCTGTCTTCCGGCTACCGCATCAACAACGCCGCCGACGACGCCGCCGGGCTGGCCGTCTCCGAAAAGATGCGCGCCCAGATCAACGGTCTGAATCAGGCCCAGTCCAACGCCGAGAACGGCATCTCCCTCGTGCAGACCGCAGAGGGCGGCCTGAACGAGACCGAGGCCATCCTGCAGAGGATGAACACCCTCGCGGTCGAATCCGCGAACGGCACCTATCAGGACGGCACCGACCGCGCGAACCTGAACAAGGAAATCACGGCCCTGCAGTCCGAAATCGACCGCATCTCCACCTCCACGAACTTCAACCAGATTAACCTGCTGGACGGATCATTGTCCAATGCAACCGTAACGGGAATAAGCGACACAGGCATTTCATCGCTTGCTGTTTCGGGCGGCAACATTACAGAAGGTGATACGTTTGAAGTTAAAACAGATACTTCAGGAATTGCCACAATTACCTTTACGGCGGGTTCTGGCGCCCCTGCTGGCGCAGACTCGGTAACATTCACGGCGCCTACCGCCGCTCTTGAAGCAGGCAAGACTTACACTGCGACTGCTGATGTGAGCGGTTTGGCTACTGATGGCACAGAAGATGCTGCAATAGCGGCTTACACGGGTGTGACAATTACATTTACCGCTGGTGCAAGCTTTGATGATGCAACCGCAGCAGACGCTACCGCCACTATTAACAACAAGAGTTTAAGCCTTCAGATTGGCTCTGAAAATAAAGACGACCAGCGCGTTTCGCTTTCCATCGGCGACATGAGCTCGAAAGGCCTTGGTGTTAACGGCGTTTCGATTGCCAACCAGGAAGACGCACGGAGCGCAATCGACACCATCAAGACCGCCATCAACATCGTTTCCGCCACGCGCGCCGACCTCGGCGCCCTGCAGAACCGCCTGGAGCACACCACCAACAACCTGAGCACCATGAGCGAGAACCTCACTTCCGCCGAGAGCAGCATCCGCGACGTGGACATGGCCGACGAGTACGTGCAGTACAGCAAGAACCAGATTCTCTCGCAGGCCGCGACCGCCATGCTGACCCAGGCCAACGCCCAGCCGCAGAACGTTCTGTCCCTGCTGAAAGGCTGAGTTTCTTAAATTCCTTTCTGTTTTCCCTTCTTTTTATCCCCTGATTGATTTTCACAATCCCACACAGGCCCCCGGTCACCCGCCGGGGGCCTTTTCTGCGGCGCGGCGCCGGCAGAGCCGGTTTCGGCCCGGCGGCGTGTCGCCGCAGGCACCGGCCCGGCGTGGGGAACGGCAAAAATTAAAAGTTTAGTCTGCCGGGACTGTCAAAGAAATCTCCCGGCGGCAAGTTGCCGCCGCCACCGGCCCGGCGTGGGGAACGGCGAAAACCACAGGCCCGCTTTGCCGGGACGGTTTAGGATAACTCCCGAAGCACAATTTTTTGCTTCGGGAGTTTTTATCGCTGTAGTTTTGGCCTTATAAATCAAATTTTTTAGATTTTAAAGTTTTATTTCAGACCGTCCTCAGGCCGGACCTGCCCCTACTTTCGGGCTTGTCCGTAAGTAGGCAAAGATATTTCAAAAGACAGCCTGTCGAGAGGGTACCCGGAG
>DHOB01000072.1:7558-8488 GCA_002409675.1 Ruminococcaceae bacterium UBA5401 | reverse complement strand
GAATCCACCCCCGCACTCGTCGCCCGATATTTCGCTGTTTTATTTCATTATAATCTATATTCTTCCAAGTATCAACCTAAAATCCTTCCATTTCTCCCGCCGAAGCGGACCTCCGCGCGGGGCCGGAACCGTTACAATGCCGTAACGTTCGTTGAAATGGGGGGATGGAAATGATAGAATGAGGATAATCTTGTATCGGAAACCATCGGCATTGCAAGGGAGGGGATTCCGATGTGTCCTCCGTTTCTGCGCAGGGCGGCGGCCGCCGCCCTTGCGGCCGTCCTTCTGCTGGCCCCGGCCGCCTGCCGGGGAACTTCCGCGAAAAACGCGGATAAAACCATCGCCTACCACCTCGATGCCGAGCCGGAGACGCTCGACCCCCAGATTGCCGCCGACGCGCCGGCGGCGACGGCGGTGCAGGCGCTTTTTGAGGGCCTGGTCCGCCTGGGCGCGGACGAAAAGCCGCATCCGGGCGTCGCGGAAAGCTGGAAGCCCAACGGCGACAGCACCGGCTTTACCTTTACCCTGCGCGCCGACGCCAAATGGTCCGACGGGACGCCGGTCACGGCCGCCGACTTTGTGTTCGCCTTCCGGCGCGCGCTGGACCCTTCCACCGGCTCCTCCACCTGCTCGCAGATGTTCTGCATCCGGAACGCGCGGGCCGTCCATTCCGGCAGCCTGCCGCCGAAAGAGCTCGGCGTCTCCGCAGACGACAGCCGCACCCTTTCGGTGGAGCTGGAATATCCGGTGCCCGAATTCCCCAAGCTGACCGCCGCCGCGGTCTACATGCCCTGCAACGAAAAATTTTTCGACTCGACCCAGGGCCGCTACGGGCTGGACCGGGACTACCTGCTGGGGAACGGGCCGTTCGAGATAGACGGCAGATACGGCTGGGAGCACGGCCAGTACCTGAATCTGCGCCGGTCCTCC
>DHOB01000072.1:0-7284 GCA_002409675.1 Ruminococcaceae bacterium UBA5401 | reverse complement strand
TTCTCCCGCACGGACGAGGCCAGGGCGGCGGGGTGCACCCTCGCTTCGTTTGAAGACACCACGTGGGGGCTGTGCTTCAACGTGCAGTCGCCCCTGTTCAAAAACCAGAAGGTCCGGCAGGCGTTTTTGCAGGCTTTTTCGCGCAAATCCGTCCTTTCGCATCTGCCGAAAAACGCCTCCGCCGCCGAGAGCATCGTGCTGCCCTCGGCCGAAATCGACGGCAAAAGCTACCGCGCCATGGCCGGCGGCCCGTTCTACCTGAAGCAGAGCCCGGGCGCCGCCCAAATCCTAGCGCAGGGCCTTCAGAAGCTGAATCTGAAGCTGAAAGATTTAAGCGCCGTCACGGTCCTGTGCACCGACGACGCCTCCGTCAAGCTGATGATGAACGAGATGATCGCCACGTGGAACGGCCAGTTCCAAAATTACTTCAATATGGAACCGCTGAGCAGCGAAAAACTGGCCGGCCGGATTAAGTCCGGAAATTTTTCCGCCGCGCTGTGCCCGCTCACGCCGTCCGGCGGGCCGTTCTCCGCCTTTGCGCAGTTCTGCAGCGGCGCCGCCGGCAACCCGGCGAAGCTGGCGGACCCCGCCTACGACGCGCTGGTCGCCTCCGCCCAGCAGAAAAGCGGCGCCGCTGCCGCCGCCGTTTACGCGGAGGCGGAAAAATACCTGGGGCAGCGCGCCGTCTTTTACCCGCTCTTTTACGAAAAGCATTATTTCGCCTGCGCCAAGGGCGTGACCGGCGTTGTCTTCCACCCCTACCTGGGCGGTGTGGATTTCATCCGGGCCGGCAAGGAATAGCCGCGCCGCAAAAATTTTTCCGGGTTTCCGGCCCCGGCCGCATATCGGCCCCGTTTTGAGGGCAAAATACGGTCGGAGGTGGAACCATTGAATCTTCACATACGAAAAAGCGGCAAAAGCAATAAAGGATTCTATATCGCGCTCGGCGTCTGCCTGATCGCCGTGGGCGTCGCCGCATGGACAACCTACGACAGCGTGGTGAACTACGCGGCCCCGCAGAGCGAAAAGACGGAAAGCCAGACCAATAAAGTCAACAACGCCGTGAGCGGGGTTTATGTGCCGGATTCCTCCGCGCCGGCGTCCGGCAAAGCGCCCGCGGCATCCAAGCCGGCCAAATCCAGCGCTCCGGCTTCTTCCAGCAGGCGGCCCGCCCCTTCCTCCGCGGCGTCCAAAGCCCCGGCCAAGCAGGCGGACACCAAGCCGCAGCAATACGCCTACCCGGTCGGCAACGCGACCGTTCTGCAGAAATTCAGCGAGAACCCCGTCTATTCCAAGACCACCGAGGACTGGCGGGCGCACCCCGCCCTTGACCTGAGCGCCAAAGCGGGCGAGACGGTCGGGGCCATCGCGGACGGGACCGTGAAGAAGGTCTATAAAGACGACCAGCTCGGCAGCACCGTAATCGTGACCCACGGCGACCTGGAAGCCTGGTACTGCGGCCTGAACCAGATTTCCGTCAAAGAAGGGGAGGAAGTCCGGCAGAGCCAGAAGCTCGGCACGGTCGGAGCCGTCCCCATCGAGCAGAAGAGCGGCTCCCATCTGCACTTTGCCCTGAAAAAAGGCGGAAAATACGTCGATCCCCTGACCGTTCTCTCCTGAAAAGTCCCTTCAGATGCGCCGCCGCTTCCGAGAAAGACCGCCCTGTGTGAAGCAGGCGGTTTTTTTATGCGAATTTTTATATAAATTTCGTCAAAAGTCCCATGTTCTGATTTGATATCCGATGAATTTTATGGTATTATTGTTATGGGAAGTCCGAACGTCCCGTTCCCTTCTATGTTTTACAGTATGTTCATACTCCGTTTTCAAATCCTGAATAAGGGGCGCATATACTTAGGGATTGGAAGGGAGGCGTAGATTTGAAGAAAGGCAGAGCAGTCCTGGTGTGCGTCACCGGGCAGCGCGATTGCGACAGGCTGATCCGGGCGGGCAAGAAAATCGCCGACGAGCTTTCCGTCCCGCTCAAGGTCCTGTGCGTGCAGCCGACGTCCGCCGGGTTTGACACGGACTGCGAAGAACTGGAGTACCTTCGCCAGACAGCGCGCGACGCCGACGCCGAAATGTCGGTCTATTTCAACGACGACGCCCCGCTGATGGCAGCAGGAGTCGCTAAAAAAGAAGGGGCCGTGCATATCGTGACCGGCATGGCGGAAGCCCCCGCAAACGGATTTATTGAAATTTTACATAAACTTTTGCCGCATCTTCCGATTTCGATGGTTTCAAAAAGCGGCAAAATCTACAACATCTGCCCGGCAAAAAGAGACGAGCGGACCGCAAAATCCCTGATTCTGCAAAATTAAAAGTCGCCCCGCGGGAGCATTTTGTCCCGCGGGGCCGTGTATTTCCGTGAAGCAAAGCTCCCGAAGCGCTTTTCTGCGCCTCGGGAGCTTTTTGAAGCCGTCCCGCCAAAGCAAACTGAAAATTCGCCCTGTTCTGCACGGCGGGCCGTGCATGCGGGCGCTGTCCGCCGTCCGCCCGCTCAGACGGAGAGGAAGCGCCGCACGGTCTGTTCGTCCAGCTGCTCCATCCTGCCGGAACAGACCGCTTTGCCTTTCTGGAGAATCAGAAAATTTTCGGCCATTTTCCGGGCGAAGCCCAGGTTCTGCTCCACCAGCAGGACGGAAAGGCCCGTCTCGGCGCAGATCCGCCGCAGGACGCGGCCGAAGCCCTCCACAATATTGGGCTGGATGCCCTCGGTCGGCTCGTCGAGGATCAGCAGCCGGGGGGCCGTCATCAGTGCGCGGGCGACGGCGAGCTGCTGCTGCTGCCCGCCGGAAAGCAGCCCGCCCGCCCGGCCGAGCTGCCCTTTCAGCACGGGGAACCACTCCAGAATCCGCTCCATCCGGCGCGCGGTCCTGTCCCCGTCCTTCTCATCCAGGCAGCCGAGCTCCAGATTTTCCCGCACGGTGAACCACGGCAGGATTTCCCGGCCCTGCGGCACATAGGCCATGCCCATCCGGCAGCGCAGGTGCGGCCGCAGGGAAGAGACGTCCCGCCCGCGAAAGCGCACCGACCCGCCCGAAAGCGGCAGCAGGCCGACGACGCCCTTCAGCAGCGTGGTTTTCCCCACGCCGTTGCGCCCGAGCACGGCCAGCCGGCCGCCGTCTTTCAGCGAAAGGGAGACTCCGTTCACCACGCGCATCTTGCCATAGCCCAGGCGCACGTCTTCGAGCTCAAGCATGTTCCCGCTCCCTTCCGTCGGATTTGAGGTACACCCGCACGACCCGCGGGTCCTTTTCAATCTCTTCCAGCGGGCCCTGGGCAAGCACGCGCCCCATGTGCAGAACGGTCACGGTCCGCGCCACCTGCCGCACAAAGTCCATGTCGTGCTCCACGACCAGCACCGTGCGGTCGCCCGCAAGCCGCTGGATCATCCGGCCGGTCAGGCGCGTCTCCTCCGCCGTCATGCCCGCCGTCGGCTCATCCAGAATCATCATCTTCGGGCCCTGCATCATCAGCATGCCGATCTCCAGCCACTGGCGCTCGCCGTGCGAGAGCTCGCAGGCCATGTTGCCCGCCTTTTCGGAAAGGCCGATTCTGCGGAGAACCTCGCCGGCTTTCTGCCGCAGGCGGACCGGCTCCCGGCGGAAGAACGTGCGCGGCACCGTGTTCTCCCGCGGGGCGGCAAGCTCCAGGTTTTCGGCCGCGCTCATGTTCTCGAACAGGCTGGGCCCCTGGAACTTGCGCCCGATTCCGTACCGGGCGGCGATCTCGTGCGGCGGCTTGCCGGTGATGTCGTGTCCGTCGAAAAAGACCCTGCCGCCGGCGGGTTTCGTCTTGCCGGTAATCAGGTCCATCAGGGTGGTCTTGCCCGCGCCGTTCGGGCCGATGATGACCCGCAGCTCCCCTTCCCCGACCGAAAGGTTCACATGGTCCAGCGCCCAGAACCCGCTGAAGCAGGCCGAAAGATCCTCCGTCCTCAGAATCTCACGCACGGCGCGCCATCCCCTTCCCCTTCGGGCGGCCGCTTCCGCGTGCGGGACGGGCGAGGGCGCCCGTGATGCCCTGCGGTGCGAAGAACACGACCGCGAGGAGAACGGCGCCGAGCAGAAGCTGCCAGTACGCGCCGAAATTCTCGGAGAGCGCGTTGCCGACCACGTTGACCAGCATGGCGCCGAGCGCCGCGCCGGTCAGGTTGCCCCTGCCGCCGATGGCGAGCCAGACGATGGCGGCGGTCGAAAACTCCATGCCCACGTCGTTCGGGGCGATCATGCCGTTGACCGGCACATACAGCACGCCGGCCAGCCCGGCCAGCGCGCCGGAGACCATGAAGACCGCCGTCTTGAAGCGCGCCGGGTCATAGCCGAGGAACTCCAGCCGCGCGCCGTTCTCGCGGATGCCGCGCAGCACAAGCCCGAAGCGCGAGGCCGTGAGCCCCCGGCAGAACGCGTAGACCAGCAGCACAACGGCAAACACCAGGTAATAGCCCTGCACAAGGTCCAGCGGGCGGCCGAACAGGGCGAGCCCCGGCAGCCCGCCGATTCCGTTGAACCCGCCGGTGTATTTCTGCTGGCTCTGGATGAAAAGGTTGAACACCTGCGCCAGCGCCAGCGTAATCACCGAAAAGAACACGCCCCCCACCCGGCTGGAAAACAGGAAGCGCCCCAGCAGGCCCGCAAACAGCGCCGGAATCAGAATCCCCGCCAGCACCGCAGCCGGCAGCGGAACAATCGCCGCCAGCCACGCGGGCACCTCCCTGACGCCGTAGCGCGCCATGAACTCCGGCACGCCGTTCTGCGCGGAGAGCGACAGGGCCATCAGATACCCCCCCATGCCGAACAGCACCGCGTGCCCCAGGTCCATCAGCCCCGCGTACCCCCACAGCAGGTCGAGGGAATAGGCGAAAATCAGAAAAACGAGGTATTTCTGGAGCAGCTGGGTGTAAAACAGCAGACCCGTGAGCGGGAACAGCCCCAGCGCCAGAAACAGCGCAAAGTCCAGGTACCGCCCGGCGGGAATTTTCGCAAGCCGCGTCATATCATCTTCTCTCCTTTGCAAACAGCCCTTCCGGCTTGAAGCGGATGGCGGCGATGATCAGCAGGAACACCAGGATGTTGGCGAGCACGTCGTTGCTGACGCCGCCGAGCAGAGCCGTGGATTCCCCGACCAGCAGCGACCCCGCCGCCGTGCCGGAAAACGAGGCGACGCCGCCCACCACGGAGGTCATGAAGGAGTTGACCAGGTACGGTCCGCCCATGAAGGGCGAGACGCTCCTGACCGGCGCGGCCAGCGCGCCCGCAAGGCCCGCGAGGCCGCTGCCGAACGCAAAGGCGAGGGTGTCCGCCCGGGAAGAATCGATGCCCAGGCATTCCGCCATCTCGCGGTTCTGGGTGATGGCGCGCACCCGCTTGCCGAACTTCGTGCGGTGCAGCATCCAGACGGTTCCGGCCGTCACGGCGGCCACCAGAAGCACGGTGAAGATATTGTAGTACGGAACCACCACCCGGCCGAACGCCAGCTTGCCGGCAATCGGGATGGCGACGTATTTGGACTGGGCCCCGAACAGGATGTTCGTCATCTGCTGGAGCACGACGGAGACGCCGAACGTCGCCAGCATGGTCTCGGCGGGGCGGCCCGCCAGCTTTTTGACGACCAGGCGCTCGATGACGGCGCCGGCCGCGGCCGTCACCGCAAACGCGGCCGGCAGCGCCGCGAAAAAGCTGCGCCCCATCACCTGCGTGACGGAGTACGCCGTATAGGCGCCGATCATAATCAGTTCGCCGTGCGCGAGGTTGATCACGTTCATCATCCCGCAGATGATCACCATGCCGAGGGCGGCAATCAGAATCAGGGCCGAGGAATTCAGCCCGTTCAGGAGAAGCGCAACAAAACTGTCCATCCAACATCCCTTCTTTGCGGGAGGCGGCCGCCCGGGCAAAACCGCGCCGGATGCCCCGCGGGGGAACATCCGGCGTCCATGCCGCCCCGGTTGCCGGCCCCGGATTACGGTTTCGGGTCAATCGGTTTCGGGGATTCGTAAATCACCTGGGCCTCGCCCCGCTCGTCGACCTTGGCGATGCGGCAGTACAGGCGCGTGTGGTTGTTCGACCCGTCGATGGAGATTTCGCCGGAGGGCGACTTCATCTTCAGCTCTTTGAACGCCGCCGTGACCTGCGCCGTGTCCTGCGGGTCGGCGGCCTTTTTCAAAGCCGCGCCGAGGAACTTGCCGGCGTTGTACCCGCCCATCACGGCGTAGGTCGGCAGCGTGCCGTCGTGGAACGTACTCGTGTACTTTTTCACAAACGCCTCGTTTTCGGGATTTTTGACGTTTTTGAAGTAGTCCACACAGATGAAGCTGCCCGCGCCCGCCTGCGCGCCGATGGATTTGAGGACCGTCTCGTTGGTCGTCAGGCTGGCGACGGTAGCCGGAAGACCGTAGGCGTTATACTGTTTGTAAAACGCCACGTTGCTGTCGCCGGTCAGCTCGCTGTAAATCACGTCCGGCTCCGACTTTTTGATCTTGTTGAGCACGGAGGAAAAATCCGTGCTGCCGTAGGGGACGTACTCCTCGCCGACGACCGTGCCCCCGCCCTTCGCCAGATATTCCTTCGCGAGCTTGTTTTCCACCTGCGGATAGATGAAATCGCAGCCGATCAGGAAAAATTTGCGGTACCCCTTGCCGAGCAGCCAGTTGACGAAAATCTCCGCCTGCTGGTTCGGGATGCAGCCGGTATAGACGATGTTGTTCGATTTTTCCTGACCTTCGTAGGACTGCGGGTAAATCAGCAGGGAGCGGTATTGCTCGACGACGGGTTTGACGGCCTGCCGCGCCGCCGACGAGCAGGTGCCGACAATCGCGGTGACCTTGTCGTCCAGAATCAGCTTGCGCGCCTTGTCGGCGGCGCGGGCCGGGTCGGAGGCGTAATCCGCAAAGACCGTCTCGATTTTGCGCCCGCCGATGCCGCCGCCCGCGTTGAGCTCGTCAATGGCGAGCTTGGTGCCGTTGTAAAGCTGTTTTTCGCTCACGGATGTGACGCCGCTGAGCGAGTACAGCAGGCCGATTTTAACGGGCTCTTTTCCGCCGGCGGCGCCGGAGCCCTTCCCGCAGCCGGTCAGAACGCCCGCAAGCAGGACGGCACAGGACAAAAGAACACACAGCTTTTTTTTCATGGCTTTCATCTCCAGAGATTTCAGATTGGTTCGGCTTCAATTCTTCCGAAGCATTTCAAAGCCATATTATTCCGCCGGCGGAAAGAACGTTCATCGCCGGGCCCCCGGCCGGGCGCGGCGGTCCTCTGTCATCCCTTTCCGCCCGCGCATACACTG
>DHOB01000022.1:9547-9702 GCA_002409675.1 Ruminococcaceae bacterium UBA5401 | reverse complement strand
GGCCTGAGGACGGTCTGAAAAAAACTTTGGAATCAAAAGAGGCTTATTTGAAAAAGCACCAAAGGCGCCCGCAGGAAAGTCCTGCGCAAATCAAACGCTTTCAAGCAGTCCCTTTTATCGGGCAAAAACGCTTGCGACCGCAACCCCCGTCGTCC
>DHOB01000022.1:0-9210 GCA_002409675.1 Ruminococcaceae bacterium UBA5401 | reverse complement strand
GGGGCCCGTCCGGCCTGAGGACGAACTGGAATAAAGCTTTAAAATCAGAAGAGGCTGAGTTGCAGGGCACAAAGGGCGCTTTTTCGGGGAGAGGCGCGTATGACGTTGCACGTCCGGCCTGAACGCGGTCTGGGAAAAAACTTTAAAATCTCAAAAAAGCTGAATTATTAAAAAGCATATAGGTATTAAAAACTAAGGAGAGAGAGAACATGATCGACATCAAACTGATTCGCAGCGACCCTGAGAAAATCAAGGCCGGTGCGAAGAAGCGCAACTATGATGCCGACGCCATTGTGGACGGCATCCTGAAAATCGACACCCGGCGGCGCGAGGCGACCGCGCAGGTCGAGGCCATGCGGGCCGAACAGAACGCGGCGGGGAAGAAGATTCCGCAGATAAAAAGGGCGGGCGGCGACGCTTCGGCGCTGATGGCCCGGATGAAGACGCTTTCGGGCAGAATCAAGGAAGGGCAGGCCGGCCTTGCGGAGCTGGAGAAGAAGCAGAAAGAGCTGCTTTTAAGCCTGCCGAACATGCCGGACAGCGACGTCCCCGCCGGCGGCAAGGAAAACAACCAGCCCCTGCGGTATTTCGGCGAAAAACCGAAGTTCGAGGGCTTCACCCCGAAGGACCATGTCGCGCTGTGCGAAAACCTGCATCTGATAGACTACCCGCGCGGGGCGAAGCTCGCCGGGGCCGGCTCCTGGATATACTGCGGCATGGGCGCGCGGCTGGAGTGGGCCCTGCTCAATTTCTTCATCGAGGAGCACCTGCGCGACGGCTACGAGCTGGTCCTGCCCCCGCACATGCTCAACTACGAGTGCGGCTACACCTCCGGGCAGTTCCCGAAATTCCTCGACGAGGTGTACTGGATTCAGAACCCGACCGGCGCGGACAGAAAATTCCTTCTCCCCACGGCGGAGACGGCGCTGGTCAGCCTGCACCGGGACGAGATTCTCTCCGCGGACGAGCTGCCGAAAAAATATATCGCCTACACGCCGTGCTACCGCCGCGAGGCGGGGAGCTACCGCTCCGAGGAGCGCGGCATGATCCGCGGCCACCAGTTCAACAAGGTCGAGATGGTGCAGTACACGAAGCCGGAGGATTCCGACCGCGCGTTCGACGAGCTGGTCGGCAAGGCGGAGCGCCTGGTGCGGGAGCTGGGCCTGCATTACCGCCTGAGCCGCCTGGCGGCGGGGGACTGCTCGTTCTCGATGGCCCGCACCTACGACATTGAGGTCTGGATTCCGAGCATGGGGATTTACAAGGAGGTCAGCTCCGCTTCCAATGCGCGCGACTACCAGGCCCGGCGGGGGAACATCCGCTACCGCGCCGAAGACGGCAGGCCGCGCTACGTGCACACGCTCAACGCCTCCGGCCTTGCGACCAGCCGCGTGTTCCCCGCCATTGTGGAGCAGTGCCAGAACGCCGACGGCAGCGTGACCGTGCCCGAGGTGCTGCGCAAGTACGTCGGAACGGACGTCCTCCGCCCATGAACGAAGCGGAGATGGCGGAGTACGCGCGCACCGTGCGCGTCCCGGTGTACGCGGTGGGGCCGGACGACCGGCTGAAGTTCGGCTCCGTCCTGCGCCTGGTGCAGGAGACCAGCGAGCAGCACCTCGGCGTGATGGGCGCCGGGTATGAGGAGATGCGCCGCCGCACGAACCTGGTGTTCTTCATCATCTCCACCCGGGTGCGGCTCGGCCGCCTGCCGCTGCACGGCGAGCGGGTCGTGATAAAGACCCACCCGCGCGGGCGGGCCGGCGCGCAGTTCTACCGCGACTTTTTGTTTTACGGGGAAGGCGGGGAGCCGCTCGTCAGCGTGATGCAGACGACCGTCCTGGTGGAGGCGGGGACGCGCCGCATCCAGCGCCCGCAGGCGCTCAGGGAGTTCGGCATCCGCCCCGGCGCCGTCGTCCCGCCGCAGGAGCGCATGGAGCGCCTGGAGGCCCCGCAGGGCCTGCCGCCCGCGGGGGAGCGGCGGGTGTTCCGCTCCGATTTGGACGCGAACGGGCACATGAACAACTGCGTCTACGGCGACATCGTCTCGGATTTTCTGCCGGCGGAGCTTCGGCCGGCCGTGCGCGGGGTGCAGATCCACTATCTTTCGGAGACGCCGGAGGGCGACGTCCTGCGGATTTTCGCGGGGAACAGGGACGGCGCGTTCCTGATGCGCGGGGAGAACGCCCGCGGCGTCAGCTTTGCCGCCCGGGTCCGCACGGGAAAAAAGCGCGCGGAATAATTCCGGAAACGGCTTGATACCCGGCGCGAAAAATGATAGAATACAGGTTATATAAAAAAATGAGGTCGGGTGGCAGGGCAGAATCCGCAGTGCGGTTTTGCGCCTGCGCGGCTTTCTCAACGGCCTGGAGGTCGGAAAACTCCGGCCTTTTCGTTTATTTACCCCGGTCTTGAATCATGGAGGAACGGAATGCTGAATCCGAACTATTCACAGAAATTCGTCAAAGAGGCGCTGACGTTCGACGACGTCCTGCTGATTCCGGCGGAGTCGCACGTCCTGCCGAAGGAGGCGGACATCGCCACGCGGCTGACGAACAAAATCCGCCTGAACATCCCGCTGATGACCTCCGCGATGGATACCGTGACCGAAACGAAGATGGCGATCGCCATGGCCCGCGAGGGCGGCATCGGCATCATCCACAAGAACATGCCCATCGAGAAGCAGGCCGATATGGTGGACCGCGTCAAACGCTCCGAGAACGGCGTAATCGTCAACCCGTTTTTTCTCACGCCGGACCATTCCGTCCGCGACGCGGAAAAAATCATGGAGCGCTACCGCATCTCCGGCGTGCCGATCTGCAAGGACGGCCGGCTGGTCGGCATCATCACGAACCGTGACATGCGGTTTATGGAGGGCACGGATTTCGACCAGCCGATCGCCGACGTGATGACCAAAGAGCACCTCGTGACCGCGCCAGTGGGGACGACCCTGGCCCAGGCCAAACGCATTCTGCGCCAGCACCGGATTGAGAAACTGCCGCTGGTGGATGCGGAGGGCCGCCTGCGCGGCCTGATTACCATCAAGGACATCGAGAAGGCCGTGCAGTACCCGAACTCCGCGCGCGACGGCGAGGGCCGCCTGCTCTGCGGCGCGGCCGTCGGCGTGACCAAGGACGTGCTGGACCGCGTCGCGGCCCTCGTGAAGGCCCAGGTGGACGCGGTGGTGCTGGATTCCGCCCACGGGCACAACAGCGGCGTCACGGACACCGTGCGCCTCATCAAGAAGCGCTACCCGGACCTGCAGCTCGTCGCGGGCAACGTCGCCACGGCGGAGGGCGCGAAGGCGCTGATCGACGCCGGCGCCGACTGCGTGAAGGTCGGCATCGGGCCGGGCTCCATCTGCACCACGCGCATCGTGGCCGGCATCGGCGTGCCGCAGGTCACCGCCATCTACGACGCCGCGTGCGAGGCGCAGAAGCACGGCATCCCCGTCATCGCCGACGGCGGCATCAAGTTTTCGGGCGACATCGTGAAAGCCCTCGCCGCGGGCGCGGACGTGGCGATGATCGGCTCGCTGTTCGCGGGCTGCGAGGAATCCCCCGGCGAGACCGAGCTGTACCAGGGCCGCCGGTTCAAGGTGTACCGCGGCATGGGCAGCCTGGCCGCCATGGGGCAGGGCAGCCGGGACCGCTATTTTCAGCAGGACGCCAAAAAGCTGGTGCCGGAGGGCGTGGAGGGCCGCGTCCCGTACAAGGGCCCGCTTTCCGACGCGGTGTACCAGCTCATCGGCGGCCTGCGCGCCGGCATGGGGTACACCGGCTGCAAAACCATAGACGACCTGCACACCAGGGCGAAGTTCGTCCGCATCACCGGCGCCGGCCTGAAGGAAAGCCACCCGCACGACATTCAGATCACCAAAGAGGCGCCGAATTACTCGGTTTCGATTTAAAAAGCGCGGGGAGTTCAGAATCTTTCGCTTTTTTATTGACAAGCAGGGGCAAAATAGGATATAATAAATATCGCTTCGTTTTATTCCGAAACGAAGCATTGCGGCGGCATAGCTCAGTTGGCTAGAGCATTCGGTTCATACCCGAAGCGTCATTGGTTCGACTCCAATTGCCGCTACCATTTGGCCCGGTGGTCAAGCGGTTAAGACACCGCCCTTTCACGGCGGTAACACGCGTTCAAATCGCGTCCGGGTCACCACTGTTTTGGGACGCATAGCTCAGCTGGTTAGAGCGCTCGCCTCACACGCGAGAGGTCTTGGGTTCGAGTCCCGATGTGTCCACCAATAAAAACGCACCCGCAAAGGGTGCATTTTTATTGGCGATTCATCATGGAGGAGAACCCCGGCGCAAAAAAAGGAGAAAAGACGAGCCCTGTCTGAGCGCTTGGAGAACCAGAGGGACTCGCGGAACGCGGGGAAAACTGAGAACACCCGAGTCCCGATGTGTCCACCAAAGAAAAGTACCCCCTCGCGGGGTACTTTTCTTTGGTTTGGAATCTTCGCGCACTTGAACCCCGGCGCAAGGAAAGGGAAAAAGACGAGCCCTGTCTGAGCGCCCGGAGAACCAGAGGGACTCGCGGAACGCGGGGAAGACTGGGAACACCCGAGTCCCGATGTGTCCACCAAAAGAGAGGCACCCTTTTGAGGGTGCCTCTCTTTTGGTGGAATTATCGCGCACTTGAACCCCGGCGCAAAAAAAGGGGAAAAGACGAGCCCTGTCTGAGCGCCCGGAGAACCGCCCGCGGCTTTTTGGATACCTCTGTCTTGGGATGCCCGCACCGCTTCCTTCGCGGCCGCCGCAGGCGCGAAAGGCGCTTTGCGCCCGCGGAACGCGGGGAAGGCTGGGAACACCCGGGTCCCGATGTGTCCGCCGGTCGAGAGCCTCGACACGCAATTCGCGTATCGGGGCTTTTTCGATACCTTTATCTTGGACATCTGCACCGCTTCCGTCGCCGCGTCAATCTCGAAGGCTTTTCGATATTTTTTACAGGGATAAAGCCGGGCTGGCCAGTTTTAAGAGGCAGCCCAAGAGTTGGAATAGGGTTTCAGCAGGCTGCTAATGTGTTGCATATGTAAATATTTATATTGACAAATACAATATATTTCACATATAATATGAGCGAGAGGGGTGAAGGGAATGGCGAACGTCAACATCCGGGTGGATGACCGGATAAAGCGAGAGGCCGAGCGTATCTTTTCTGAGCTGGGACTTTCCATGTCGACCGCCACCAACGTATTTTACAGGCAGGTGGTGCGCTGCGGAGGAATCCCGTTTGACCTGAAGGTGGACCCGTTCTATTCCGCTGAAAATCAGGCACATCTGAAAAAAGCAATCGGGGATTACGAAGCGGGGAAAAGCAAGCCGGTAGTGAAAAACATGGACGAACTTGAAAAAATGGAGCATGAATAATCTGATATTTCTGCCGGAAGCCTGGAGCGACTATGTTTTCTGGCAGAAGGAAAATAAAAACGTTCTCCGCAGGATCAATCTGATACTGCGGGATATTGCAAGGGATGCTTTCCATGGGATCGGGAAGCCGGAGCCGCTCCGGGGGAACCTGACCGGATGGTGGAGCAGGCGCATCGACATGGCAAATCGCCTTGTCTACAGAATCCGGGAAAACGGCGATATTGAAATCGCCGAGTGCAGGGGACATTATACGGCTTAAAAAAAGGCTCCCGCGTGCAGCGGGAACTCCTTCGCAGAAAGACTTTTAAAGATTTAAAGCGACAGCGCGGTGCGGTAATTCTTCCTCATGACGTCGCAGGAATGGCTGAACCGGCGCTGCTCCGGCTCCGTCAGATGCAGCTCGAGGATTCCCTCCACGCCGCCGCGGCCCAGAACGGCGGGGACGCTGGCGTAAACGTCCTTCTGGCCGTACTCGCCGTCCAGCAGGGTAGAGACCGGAAGGACCCGCTTTTCGTCGCACAGGATGGCCCGGATGACTTCCGCGGCCGCGGTCCCGATGCCGAACTCCGTCGAACCTTTTCCGGCGAGGACGCGCCATCCGCCCGCCCTGCCGTCCGCCGCGACGGCGTCCAGGTCGAGCTTTCCGTATTTTTCGGGCTTTTCCGCAATCAGCTCGAGGACCGGCTTCCCCGCAATCGTCACGGCGGACCAGGGGACCATCTGACTTTCGCCGTGCTCCCCGAGAACGTAGGCGTAGACGGACTTCTGGTCGATTCCGAACGCCTCCGAAAGCGCCCTGCGCAGCCGCGCGGAATCGAGGGTGGTGCTGGTGGAGAGGATTTTCTTCGGCGGGTACCCCAGCCGGTTCTGCACGTAGTGCGTGATCACGTCCGCCGGATTGGAGATGTCGAGGATAATCCCCGCGAAGCCGGATTCCCGGATATTCGCCACCACGTCCTTGAGGGCGGCGACCGTTTCCTGCGGGGTGTCCATGCGGGTCTGGTTCCTTTTCAAATCCGGCAGGGGGCCGGCCGCAATCACGAGCAGGTCCGCGTCGCGCGCGTCGGCGTATCCCCCGGCCCGAACAAGGGTGCGCCGCCGCAGATAGACGGTGGAGTCGTAAATATCCAGCGCCTGCGCCTGCGCTTTCTTTTTGTCGATGTCGATGAAAACGATCTCTTCCGCCAGGCCCTGTGTGGCGAGGGCGTAGCCCACATGCGAGCCGACGTGGCCCGCTCCGACAATCACGATTTTTCTTCTTGCAGCCGGCATGACCGATCTCTCCTCCCGAGTGAAATTGGGGCCGGGGCCGCGGGGTGTGGATGTAAAAACGAATATACGGTGAGCCCCTTCCAATCCCCCTTAAAAGGGATGGAAGGGGCTTTTCCGAAGCTGCCGTCCCGGCTTTTTCATTTCTCTATTTATAGCATTTTCCCAATACCCTGTCAATGGGCTTCCTGATAAGCGGAAAATTTTTGTTGAACTTTAATATTTTCAGAAGAAGATGTGGAAAACATTGGGATGTTCAGATCGGCTTCGCCTGCGGTCCCCTTTTTACTTTCCCCGTCCTTGACGCGGCTCCCTTTCCGGCATACAATAATAAATATATAAATATAATTGAAAGCGGGAAAAATGCCGCGTCCGAATCCGACGGGAGGGACCTCGATGGATTTTCTGTCTTCGCTCAGGCGCCAGAGCCTGATTCTCGCGCTGTGCTATCTTCTGATTGGTATTTTCTTTGTGCTCTGGCCGGGCACCGCCGTGGACGTGATCGTGCGGGTGATCGCCATGGGGGCGCTCATCGTCGGCGCCATCAGAATTGTCGAATTCTTTTCTTCCCGGAAATACGACAGGCCTTTCAGCAACAGCCTCGCGGGCGGCGTGGTCCTTGCGGTCCTGGGAATTTTCATGCTGGCCCGGCCCCAGGTCATCGTCTCCATCCTCTATGTGCTCCTCGGCGGCGCGCTGATTCTCAACGGCATTCTGGCGGTCCAGAGCGCCATGGACCTGTGGCATTTTCAGCCGCAGAGAAAGCTGGTCCTTCTGGCGCTCGGCCTGCTCACCCTGATTCTTGGGGTCATCGTCCTGCTCAACCCGTTTTCGACCGCCAGAGCCCTGGTGCTCGTTTCGGGCGTGTTCCTGATTATCGGCGGTGCGACGGACCTCGTCAGCCTGTTTTCCGTCCTGAACGTCACAAAGTCGTCCGGCAGAAAAGAATAGCGCTCCGGGGCGCCCCGAAGTTCCGATTTTTCTTGACATGCGCGGGCGGGTGTGCTATACTTTGCCTCGTATTCCAGATGTACGAATTGCCTCACATTTTTTGTAAGCCTTTCACACTGTGAATGTTTACAAAAAATGTGAGTTTTTTTCTGCAGACGAATACAGATAAATTTATGGAGGTGCCTGTTTATGAATAACGGGACAGTAAAATGGTTCAACGAGGCCAAGGGGTACGGATTCATTTCCAACGACAACGGCGGGGACGACGTCTTCGTGCATTTTTCGGCCATCCAGTCGGACGGGTTCAAGACGCTTTCCGAAGGCCAGAAGGTCACTTATGACACCGAGACCGATTCCCGCAACGGCAAGCTCCGCGCCGTCAATGTCCAGGTCGTGGCGTAAACGCCCGCCCTGCCCGGCAGCCGCCTTTTTGAAGGCGGCTTTTTTTATGGCGGCGCGGCGGGCGCCTTGCCGCGCTTTTCGGACGGATTGTCCCGATATCTGAGCGTCGGGGTCCAGCATCTTGTTGCCCCGGATTTGTCAAGACCAAGATGTTGATAAGTCGGTGGAAACTGTTGAAAGACAGAAAGAGCCTGCGGAAACCGGGCGGATTTTCCGCTTTCCGGGCGGGATTGACAAACGGGCGCAAAAAACGGATAATAGACAAAGATGCCGGCCCTGCGGGTGCGCGGGGCCGGCGGATACGGAGAAAAAGGGCGGAGATTTGTCAATCATGAAAATCAGAAAAATCACAGCGGTTATCCTGGCGGCCGTGCTGGCCGCGGCGCTTTCCGCCTGCAGCGCGGGCGAGTTCGGGGTTTCCTCCACCGGAGCCGCCTCCTCGCAGGCAGCCTCTTCGGCGCCCGCTTCGGCGGGCGCGGGGCAATATGAAGATTCCCTGGCCGGCCTTCAGAAATATCTGGTTGCCGGCGCTTCCGTTTCCGGGAGCCCGGACGCCATGCGCGCGGACATCATCGGCGCGAAGAGCGGCGTGCGGTACAAATACGGCTACAACGGCAAGGACAACGTCACGCTGGAGCTGTATGAGTTCGACCCGGCTAAGCTGAACGCGACGGCGCGGCGCATCCTTTCGGAGGTCAGGTCCGGCGGCAGTTTCACCCTGATGGACGAAAAAGTGGACGCCGTCCTTTCCGACAGCGGCAAATACCTGATGGTTTTCCGGGATTCCTCTTCAGACGAAAAAAACAAGGCGTACGCCGAGAACATCAAAAAACTGTTCCGTTCCTTCCCGCCCACGGCGTGACGCCGCGGGCGGTGCCCGTTTCGGCCCGGCGTGGGGAATGGCAAAAACCACAGGCCCGCTTTGCCGGGACGGTTTAAGATAACTCCCGGACGCATCCGCGTCTTTCGCGCCTACGGCGGACGCATCCGTGTCTTACGCGCCTACGGCGGCCACGAAACGGAGCCGGCGGTTATCGCAGGCTTTCTTCTCGCTCCGGGTACGCTTTCGACAGGCTCGCTTAATAATCTGAACATCCCGGCCGATGTTTCCCGGTGCGGAAAGGGGAAAAGGGCTTTTCTGCACCCGGCAAACGCTTTCGGGCAGTCCCTTTTATCGGGCCAAGATGCTTCCGACCGCAACCCCCGTCGTCCA
>DHOB01000071.1:8432-8630 GCA_002409675.1 Ruminococcaceae bacterium UBA5401 | reverse complement strand
CGGTTCCCATGGACGACGGGGATTGCAGTCGAGGGCATTTTTGCCCAATAAAGGGGATTTCTCGAAAACGTTTGTCCAGTGCAGAGAAACATTTTCCCCTTCTGCATGGGGAAGCGGCGGCCGAGGCTCTCAAAGTATAAGAAGGCCTGTCGAGAGCGTACCCGGGGCGAGTGGGAAGCCTGCGGTAAACTGCCGGCC
>DHOB01000071.1:0-8283 GCA_002409675.1 Ruminococcaceae bacterium UBA5401 | reverse complement strand
TTCGTGACCGCCGTAGGCGCGTACGACGCGGATGCGTCCGCCGAAGGCGAGAAAGGCGCGGATGCGTCCGGGAGTTGCCTTTAACTGTCCCGGCAGACTGAACTTTCGATTTTTTCCGTGCTTTATGCCGGGCCGAAACCGGCTCTGCCGGTGGGCCGAAACCGGCTCTGCCGGTGGGCCGTGCGTGCAGGCTCACGCCTGCCCGCGGGGCAGAAGCTCCGCAAAATCGCGTATGTAGCGGTCGGCGGCGGCGCGCATTTCCGCTTCGTCGCCGGAGTGCGCGTCGTAGACGCCCACCGCCGTCATGCCCGCGGCCTTCGCGCCCCGCAGGGCCGGCTCCACATCCTCAAACGCCACGCAGCGCTCCGGCGGCGTTCCGAGCCGGCGCGCCGCCAGCAGGTAGACGTCCGGGAAGCCCTTGCCGCGCCCGACCTCGTGCACCGAGGCGAAGGCCCTGAAAAAGCCGGCCACGCCGTTGTGCTCCAGCACCGGGCCGTACAGGTTCTCCGGCAGGGCGGTCGCCACGCCGAGGGTCTTGCCCCGGCGCTTCAGAAACTCCAGATATTCGCGGGCGTGGGGCTTCAGCCCGATGCGGTGGGCGTACTCGTCCCGCACCAGCTCGTTCCATTCGGCGGCCAGCTCTTCCGGCGTCTCGCGGAAACCGAAGCGCCGCACGGTGTACTCCGCCGCCTCAAGGAAGCTCATCGCGGTCACGGCGGCGGTGTATTCCGGCGTCGCCCGGATGCCGCGCTTCGCCAGGAACTCGCGGTCGAGGTTTTCCCACATCCCCAGCGAGTCGATCAGGGTGCCGTCCAGGTCGAAAATCGCCGCGTCGAAGTCCTTCATCTTTTTCCCTCCGGTTTTCAGGGTTTTCAGGCCGTGCAAATGTTCGGCGGAAGCGGCGACACGCCGCCGGGAGTTGTCTTAAACCGTCCCGCCAAAATAAGCTTTCATATTCTCTGCGCGTTCTACGGCGGGCCGAAACCGGCTCTGCCGGCTCTGCCGGCGGGCCGCGCGTGCAGGCTCAGTCTGAAAGCTCGTCCATCCAGAGGCGCACGGAAGCGTCGCTGGGCATGCGCCAGTCGCCGCGCGGCGAAAGGGCCACGCTGCCGACCTTGGGGCCGTCCGGCAGGCACGACCGCTTGAACTGGTTCGCAAAAAAGCGCCGGTAAAATTCCCTGAGCCATTTTTTGACCGTCGCCGCGTCGAAATACCCCGCGAACGACGCGACGGCCATGCGGTAGATTTTCGCGGGCGGAAAGCCGAACCGCATCGTGTAGTACAGGAAGAAGTCGTGCAGCTCGTAGGGGCCGACGATGGATTCCGTCTTCTGGGCGATCTTCCCGTTTTCCGGCGGCAGCAGCTCCGGGCTTACGGGCGTGGCCAGCACGTCCTCCAGCAGGGCGCGCAGGTCCGCCGGGGCGGTGCGGGCGGCGTGGCGCACCAGGTGGCGCACCAGGGTCTTGGGGACCGAGCAGTTCACGCTGTACATCGACATGATGTCCCCGTTGTAGGTCGCCCAGCCGAGCGCCAGCTCCGAAAGGTCGCCCGTGCCGATCACGAACCCGCCGCACTGGTTCGCAAGGTCCATCAGCACCTGCGTGCGCTCGCGCGCCTGCGCGTTCTCGTAGGTCACGTCGCGCGTCTCCGGGTTGTGGCCGATGTCCTGAAAATGGCGCGAAACATTCTCGCCGATGGGGATCTCGCGGAACTCCGCGCCCAGCAGCTCCGCCAGCTTCTGCGCGTTGCTTTTCGTGCGCTTCGTGGTGCCGAAGCCCGGCATCGTGACCGCGAGGATGCCCTTCCGGTCCAGGCACAGCATGTCGAACGCGCGCGCCGAAACCAGCAGCGCCAGGGTGGAGTCCAGCCCGCCGGAAACGCCCAGCACCACGCGCTTCGCGCGCGTGTGCTCCAGCCGGGTGCGCAGGCCCCACGCCTGCAGGTTCAGGATTTTCTCGCACCGGTCGGAAAGCTCCTCTTTGTCGTCCGGCACGAACGGCAGGGCCGGGAATTTCCGCTCGACCCGGAACTGCGGCTCCCGCATCGAAAACGGAATCCCATGCGCATGGCCGCCGTTTTCCCACGTCGTCATCCGCAGGCGCTCCTGCGCCAGGCGCTGCAGGTCGATATCCGCCGTGATGAATCCGGCGGTGAACTGCTCCGATTCCCTCAGCACGGTGCCGTTTTCCGCTATCAGATCGTGCCCCGTGAAGACCAGGTCGGTCGTCGATTCGCCCTCGCCGGCGTCGGCGTAGGCGTAGGCGCACGCCAGGCGCGCGGACTGCTGCCGCACCAGACCGCGGCGGTACGGCGCCTTGCCGATGACCTCGTCGCTGGCCGAAAGATTGAACAGCACCGTCGCCCCGGCCTGCGCCAGGTTGGCGGAGGGCGGGCACGGCACCCACAGGTCCTCGCAGATTTCCGCGCCGACCGAAAGGCCGGGCACGGTCTCGCAGCGGAAGACCAGGCTGTTGCCGAGCGGCACGGTCTGCCCGCAGAGCTTCGCTTCGGCGCACTCCGGCGCGCGCGAAAAATGCCGCGCCTCGTAAAATTCGCCGTAGTTCGGCAGGTAGGTCTTGGCCGCGAGGCCCAGCAGCCGCCCGCCGCAGAACACCGCCGCGCAGTTGTAAAGGCCCGCCCCGCAGGCCACGGGCAGGCCCACCAGTGCCAGCAGGTCCAGCTCCGCCGTCTGGGCCATCAGCTCGCCCAGGGCGCGCTCCGCCCCGGCGACCAGCGCGCGCCCGCGGAACAGGTCGCCGCAGGTGTAGCCCGTCAGGCACAGCTCCGGGAACGCGACCGCCCCCGCGCCGCGCGCCGCGCATTCGCGCATCATCGCCAGCACGGAGTTCTTGTTGTACTCGCAGTCCGCCACCCGGATCTTCGGCGTCGCGACCGCAATGCGGAAAAAGCCGTCCTTCATTTCTGCATCGTCCCTTCGCCGCCGGCCGCGCCGCCGGCTTTTTTAAGCTCCACTTCCCTCAGGCCGGCGCGCAGCTCCTCGCGCCGGCCGCCGAACCCCACGAAAAACACGCCGACCGCCACGCAGGAGTAGTACGCCAGCAGCCGCCACAGCAGCATCGCCTGGGTGATCACGTCCTGCTTGAAAAAGAGCTGAAAAATCACCAGAAAGCTGCCCTCGGCCGCCCCGGCGGCCCCCGGCAGCGGCGTGTAGCTCGAGATCATCGTCACAAAGCTCTGCGCCGCAATCATGTCGAAGATGGGCGCGCCCGGGCTGTGGAACGCCTTATAGATGAAAAAGGGCACCAGGAACATCGCCGTGAGCTGCAGCAGCGTAAAGCCGTAGATGCGCGCGCTTAAAAGCCGGTTGCCCTTCATGGCCCGGTTGTTGTCCAGGTAAAACTGAAGCTGGCCGCGCACCTTTTTCCGCGTGTCCTCCGGCTGGCGCACCACATGCAGCTTGGTCAGCACCCACACCACACCCTGAATCAGCCGCGTGGTGAACACGGGGCTGTACGTGAACAGCAGCAGCACGACCACCGTCGCCGACTGGCACAGAAAGCCGATGAAGGCCAGCGCCATGAACCCCTGGATTTTCGCCCGGAAAAAATGGTACCGCACCACAATGACCAGCAGCGAATAGCACGTGATGGACATCTGGTACACCAGGAACTTGCGCACCAGGGTCGAAACCGCGATGCCCGAAGCCACCCCCTGGTGCAGCAGCACCACAAACTGCATGGGCTGCCCCGCCACCGCGTAGGGCGTCACGGCGTTGAAGTACTGCCCCACCATCGCCGTGCGGAACGCGCTGCGGAAGGTATAGCCCCCGCCGCAGGCGTGCCGCACCAGCTCGTACAGAACGGAGGCGTCCATCGCCCAGCCCAGCACCACGCTGCCGGCCGCGCAGGCCAGCCAGAACGGGTTCAGGTGCGGCAGGCTGTTCAGCAGGATCACCAGGTTGTTGCCCGAAACGCAGAAATAGACAAGCAGCGCAACCGATGCCGCAAAAAGCGCCGCCTGGAAGATTTTCGATGTTTTTTTCCGATTTTTCACCATAACCGCGATTCCGCGTCCGCCCCCGCGGGCAAAAATGCCCTCAGCGGACGGAATAATCCTTTTCCAGCTTTTCCGGGGAAGCCACAACGTCCGGCAGCCGGCCGAAAAGGGCCGGGGAAGCGAACTCATCCGCCGAGTAATGCTTCAGCGCCTTCGAGACCCGCCGCATGTTGGCCATGCAGCCCTTCATACATTTTTTCTCGCTGTGCAGCTTTAATACATACAGATAGCAGCATCCGCAGGTTTTCCGCACCAGCGCGTTGTAGCTCTTGCGGTATTTTTCAAACAGCCCGTTTTTTTCAAGCGAAATGCGGACCATCGCGATCGCGCGGATAAAATCGTTGATTTTGCTCGCGTTGATGGTTGCCAGCGTGCTGGACGGGCGCTGGTTGTAATAGTAGAGCGGGCGGTCGAGCACCACCACGCGGTTCGCGTGCGCAAAGACGCGGTTGGCCGTGGCCATGTCCTCAAAACACATGGAGGGGAACGTGATGCCGTTGTCGGCGAACAGGCTGCGGCGGTACAGTTTGTTCCACACCAGGCTCTGGATCTGCACGTCGCGCAGCAGGCGGTCCATCGCCTGCTCCCGCGTGAACACGCCCTTGCAGCGGAACGGGTACTCGAACAGGAAATTATTCTCGATAAAATGGAAATAATAGTAGCAGCAGGCGATGTCCGCGCCGTTGTCCTCGCAGGCGCGGTACAGCTCCTCCAGATAGGTCGGGGCCACGTAGTCGTCGCTGTCGACAAAGGCGATGTATTTTCCCCGCGCGGCGGCCATGCCGGTGTTCCGCGCCTTCGACATGCCGCCGTTCGCCTGGTCGATCACATGGATATAGCCGTACCGCTGCGCGAAGTGGTGCAGAATCTCCGGCGAATCGTCCGGCGAGCCGTCGTTCACGGCGATGATTTCAAAATCGCGGAAGGTCTGCCCCACCAGGGACGACAGGCACCGGCCCACGTATTTTTCCACCTTGTAGACCGGAATCACGACGCTGATTTCCGGCACATGTTTTTCCAGAGGCACAATCATCCTTCCCTTCCCGCGCGGCCGCGGCGGCCGTTTTCTTTCGTTCCCGCTTCTTTGCCGAATCCGGAGCAAAGAGCCGGAAGTTTCGATTCCGGCTCTTTCTGTTCTGAAACTATCCCTATTTTTGCAGAAAAGCGGGAAAAAGTCAAGGGCCTTTTCCCCGGCGGAACCGTCAGGCGGCCGCGCCGGCCGCGCTTTCCGGCTTCTGCGAAGCGGGCTTGGAAGATGCGGGTTTCTGGGAGGACGAAGACGCCGAAGAGGTCTTCGCCGCGCCGGTAAGGTAGCAGGCCGCCTGCGGCTTATAATAGGAAGAGGGCAGCTTTTCCGTCTTGACGATTTTGCCGTTTTTGTAATACACCCGCTGCGCCGCGGCCCGGTACCCCGTGTGGGCCTTCGCCGCCAGCCGGACCGACCCGGCCGGCAGCGAGCGGTCCTGCACGTACCGGGGCTTCGAGGGCGCGGCGATCGTCTGCGTCACCTGCGACGTGACCCGGATTTCGTCGTACTCCGGCGGCCGGTAGCCGTAGACCTCGGCCGTGAGCCGCCGCCCGGACGTGTAGGTCAGGATGTAGACGGGGTACGGCGTCGGGTTCCGGAACTTGAGGTCCAGCGCCGGGTAGCTGACTGTCGCGTCCTGCCCGATGGGGCAGTAGCTGGAGGGGATGGAGTGGTTCGTCCGCTCCACAACCTCCATGCCGGCGCGCAGGATCGCGCCGTAGAGCGTGGTGGAGGCCTGGCAGATGCCGCCGCCGTAGTCCTGCACCAGGCTGCCGTTCAGGATGGCGCCGGCGGGGCGGTAGCCGTGCGCCTGGTCGCACGGCCCCACCCTGCCGAAGAACGAGAACGTCGCCCCCGGCTTCACCACGGTGCCGCTGACCGCCTTCAGCGCGCGCATCATGTTGTACGTGCCGTCGGCGCTGTTGGTGGAGGTGGTGCTGTACTCCCCGATTTTCCGCATGTGGCTCTTGACCTGCGCAAGGGAGGTCTCAAACGGCACGGCGTTCACCTTCAGGGCGACCGTGCCGGTGTGCGGCCCCTCGGCGACGGCCTTCACGCCGGCCCACAGGGCCTGCGTGTCCACCTCCAGCCCCTGCACGCCGTCCCGGTAAACGAAGGTCTTGCCGGCGGGGTTGAAGGACACCACGGTGGGGTCCTCCGGTTCCCGGTTGACCTGCGCCGCAATCTCCCCGGTCTTTTTCTTCAGCGCGTCCTCGTCGGGCTTCGCGCTCAGCGTGTAGCTTTTCGGCTTCTTCTCCAGCGCCTTGACCCGCTGCCAGCGCTGCTCCCGGTCCCCCGTGCGCCCGTAGGAATAGGCGGCCTTCAGCACCTCGTCGGTGTTGCCGCTGAAGGTCATGTCGGCCTCGGTCAGCCGCCAGGTCTTTCCGCCGTATGTAACTGCGATGTCGTAGTGCCCGGCCGCCTCTTTCTCTTTCCCTTTCAGGGCGTTTTTCGCCTGCTGCAGGGTCATGCCGCCCACATTTACGCCCTGCACCGTGATGCCGCGGTAAAAGAGGTTGGTGTCGAGCAGGGCGGCCACCTCTTTTTCATGCTGCATCCGGGCGTAAAGGCGCCGTCCGCCGAAAACGGCCGCCGCCCCCACCGCCAGCAGAACCACCGTAATCACCGCGGCGCGCGCGTGTCCGCCGCGCCGGGCGTTTCTTCTTCTCACTCTGGAACCTGTCATTCAGCATACCCTCCATGGCCCGCCGACCGGGCCGGCTGTCGCGCCCATTATAATCCCGCGCGGGCCGGAAGTAAAGTTACAGTCCCGACACTTTTCGCCCCCGCCTCCCCGCCCGCGCGGGTCCGGCTTCTGGATTCCAGAGTTAATATATGCTATAATAGCGCTGATTTTGAACCGGCCGCTGCACTTAATTTCCGGCCGGAAAGCGGCCGGGCCCTTTTTGAGGCCCCCTTGAAGTTCCCTGCAGGCGGAAAGCCGCGGGAAGGAGTGTTTCCGCATGAACATCCTGATTCTTTCGGCGGCGACGGGCGGCGGCCATCTGCGCGCCTCCCGGGCCATCTGCTCCTATATCGAAGAAAACTGCCCGGATTCCCGGGCGGAGGTGGTGGACGCCCTCAAGAGCATCAGCGGCGTGCTCGACAAGACCGTCTGCAACGGCTACCACATCCTCGCCATGAAGACGCCGAAGCTCTTCGGCCAGCTCTACCGCGCGACCAACCGCAAAAGCCCGCTCTACGACCTGATGACGCGGTTCAGCAACACGTTCAGCCGCATGCTGCTGCCCGCCATCACGGCCCGCAGTCCGGACGCCGTAATCGCCACGCACCCGTTCGTCTCCGAGATGGTGTCGGACCTCAAGGCCGCCGGCGCGCTGAACGTCCCGCTCATCACGCTGATGACCGACTACGGCCCCCACCGCGCGTGGATCGCCGACCGCGTGGACGCCTACGTCGTCGCCGACGCCGGCATGATTCCCCAGATGGAGGCGATGGGCGTCCCCCGCGAAAAAATCTACCCGTTCGGCATCCCGGTCGAGAACGTGTTCTTCACCCGGGCGGACCGCCCCGCCCTGCGCGAAAAGCTCGGCCTCGCGCGGGACCTGCCCACCGTGCTGATTATGGCGGGCAGCTTCGGCGTGACCAACATCCTCGGCATCTACCGCCGGATTGTGCGCGCGGACCTGGCGTTCCAGGTCGTCGTGATCACCGGCCGCAACCGGAAGCTCTACGCCGCCTTCCGAAACGAGGTCGCGCGCAGCCCCAAGCCGACCAAGCTGGTCTTTTTCACCAATGAGGTGGAAAATTACATGCACGCCTCCGACCTGCTGATTACGAAGCCGGGCGGCATGACCGTCTCCGAGGCGCTGGCCTGCAGCGTCCCGCTCGCGGTCTTCGACGCCATCCCCGGGCAGGAGGAGGAAAACGCCGATTTCCTCCTCACGCACAACATGGCCGTGCGCCTGAAGCCGGGCGAAGACTGCGGCAAAACCGTCCTCTCCCTGCTCGAAGACAGCCGCCGCCTCGACCGCATGCGCAGCTCCTGCGCCGAGTTCGACAAGTCGCATTCCTCCGAGGACATCCTCTCCCTGACCCGCCGCCTCTGCGGCGAATACCGCGCAAAACAGTAAAAGCGCCCGCGGCGTGTCGCCGCCGCCACCGGCCCGCCGTTCAGTGCGCAGAAAAATTGAAGTCTATTTTGGCGGGACAGTCAAAGACAACTCCCGGACGCATCCGCGTCATACGCGCCTTCGGCGGCCACGAAACGGGGCCGG
>DHOB01000023.1:84690-86240 GCA_002409675.1 Ruminococcaceae bacterium UBA5401 | reverse complement strand
TCCAGCACTTTCTTTTCTTCCTCGGGCGTCGCGTCCTCGTCCGAAAGGCGGTCGGGGTCCGCGGCGGGGGAACTGCTTTGCGGTTCCGGGGAGGAAGCCGAGGACGGCGGGGCGGAAGAGGCCGACGACGGGCTGGGAGCGGCCGGGTTCGCCCCGCAGGAGCACAGCAGGAAAAGCAGGAGGAACGAACCCAGCAGCGCGGCCGGCTTTTGATGGAATTGCATCGTTTCAGGACCTCCGATAAGCGGCGGGGCAGGCGGAGCCCGGATTCAGTTTCTCGAGCGGCTCCACCGGCCCTAGTTTGTAGGTGATTTGAATGCCGCCCTGCCCGCAATCGCCCTCAAAGCGCCGGGCAATCCGCTGCATCGCCCGTTCGGCGTTCCGGCAGTCGGTCAGCGGCAGCATCGCGATGAACCGGGCGTCGCCGCAGGCCGCCACCGTGTCGCTTCTGCGCAGGCTCAGCAGGATGTCCCGTTTCAGCAGGCGGGCCGCCGGGACGGCGGAAGGACCGCTGAGGACACGGCCCCCTGCGTCCAGCAGCCACAGCAGGGCGACCGCAACGGCCCGGCCGCTGCGCATCAGCAGCCGGGCCTGAGTCCGGTACAGGCTTTTGAAGGTCTCATAATCGCAGAAATAGGCGCCTTTTTCGGCAGGGGCTTCCTTCAGGTCCCTTTTGATTGCGGAAAGGCCCGCTTCCGTCCGGCCGGCAGGGAATTTTTCCATCTCCGAAGCACTCTTTTCCGTTTTGTTTCAGCAAAGTTTTAGCAAAAAAATCCTTTTCAAACAGTATAGCATTGCAAGGGGCAAATGGCAAGAAAATAGTGGAAAATGTCGGAAAGGAAGATAAAGACGGAAAGCCCGCCCCTGCATCGTCTTTTTTGGTCCGCTGAAAGGTGACGGGGCGAACAGAATCGCTTCGGGAAACTTCAGGATGATTTGGAAAAATAACCCCGCAGCGGATTGCTCCGGTCCCACCAGGCGGCCCATAAAAAGGAACGCTCTGAAAGAATCTTCGGGCCACCGCCCATCTGGGCGACCGTATAGGTGCCGTCTTTATTTTTGAATGCGATGTCGTAGCCGCACTGCGCCGCGTTGACGATGTGGTCGCCCTCTTTTGCGTCGCGGCCGAACGCGGTCTGCGCCTTCCGGTCGCAGTGCGCCTCTCCCTCAAAGGAGACAACGTGGACGCTCCCCTTTCCCTGCGTCAGGACGAAGACACTTCCGGCGGGTCTGCTTTCCGTTTCCACCCGGCAGTCGTAGGCGACGACGTTCCCGGCCAAATCGTATTCGGGCTGCAGGTAGGTGATTCTGGTGTGCCGGTTCCATCCCTTCCCGGAAGACGGCGGGTTTGACGAATGGGCCGCGATCACTTTTTCCGCCAGCGCTTTCGCCTGCCCGGCCGAAATGAAGGGGCCGGGGGCCGCGGGCACGGGCGGGCCGTGGAACCAGGCGAGAATCCCCGCCAGGATGACGGCCGCTGTGATTCCGAGGGCGACGCGGCCTTTTCTGTGCCGGCGCTTTTTTCCCATAGGAACCTCCTTTTCTCAGAA
>DHOB01000023.1:80176-84494 GCA_002409675.1 Ruminococcaceae bacterium UBA5401 | reverse complement strand
TGATGTCTTCAGGCCGAATCTATCATTTTTATTGCCGGATGTCAATGCCGCCCGGATGCGCCGCGCGGGGCCCGACATCAAACGCCGCCCGGAGTGAAGCCCCGGACGGCGTTCTGCAGGAGCGCGGATTCAGTTTTTCAGGCCCTGGATGGGGGCCGGAATCCTCCCGCCGCGGCGGATGAACTTCAGCGGGGAGAAGCGGTTGACCTCCATCACGGGGCCGCCGCCGAGCAGGCCGCCCCACTCCAGGCTGTCGCCGGCTTTTTTGCCGATGGCCGGAATCAGGCGCACGGCCGTCGTCTTGGAGTTCACCATGCCGATGGCCGCCTCGTCCGCGATGATGGCCGAGATGATTTCGGGCGGCACGTCGCCCGGGATGATAATCATATCCAGCCCGACAGAGCAGACGGCGGTCATGGCCTCCAGCTTGGTGATGCTCAGGGAGCCGCGCCGGGCCGCCGCAATCATCCCGGCGTCTTCCGTCACGGGGATGAACGCGCCGGAAAGCCCCCCGACGTGCGAGGAGGCCATCACGCCGCCTTTTTTGACGGCGTCGTTCAGGATGGCCAGCGCCGCGGTCGTGCCGTGCGCGCCGCAGCTTTCCAGCCCCATCTCCTCCAGAATGTGGGCGACGGAATCGCCCACGGCCGGCGTGGGGGCGAGCGAGAGGTCCACAATGCCGAACGGCACACACAGCCGGCGGGAGGCTTCCTGCGCGACGAGCTGGCCCATGCGCGTGACCTTGAACGCCGTCTTCTTGATGATGTTCGCGACCTCCGAGAGGTCGCAGTCCCCGGCCTTCGCCAGCGCGGCGCGCACCACGCCCGGCCCCGAGACGCCCACGTTGATTTCGCAGTCCGGTTCGCCGGGGCCGTGGAACGCGCCGGCCATGAAGGGGTTGTCCTCCGGCGCGTTGCAGAAGACAACCAGCTTGGCCGCGCCGATGCAGTCGCGGTCCGCCGTGGCCCTGGCGGTGTCGAGCACCACGCGGCCCATCTTCTGCACGGCGTCCATGTTGATGCCCGCTTTCGTCGTGCCCACGTTGACCGAGGAGCAGACGTACTCCGTCCGGCTGAGCGCCTCGGGGATGCTGGTAATCACCGCGTAGTCGCCGGGCGCGAACCCCTTGTGCACCAGCGCGGAATATCCGCCGATGAAGTTCACGCCGACCTGCTTTGCGGCGCGGTCCAGCGTCAGTGCAAAGCGGACGGGGTCGCTGCCCGGGCAGGCGGCCGCAAGCATCGAAATCGGCGTGACGGAAACGCGCTTGTGGATGATGGGGATGCCGTATTCCTTGCTGATGTCCTCCCCGGTTTTCACCAGGTCGCCGGCATACCGGCAGATTTTGTCGTAGATTTTGTCGCAGGCTTTCCGGATGTCGGGATCGGCGCAGTCGAGGAGCGAAATGCCCATCGTGATGGTCCGGACGTCCAGATTGTCGTTGTCAATCATGCGGATGGTTTCAAGAATGTCCTGCGTGTTAATCATGATTCAGCGGCCCTTCTCCGAAAATTTCCGGTCTTTCAGATGCGGTGCATCGAGTTGAAAATGTCTTCGTGCATCACGTGAATTTTCAGGTTCATCCCGCTGCCGAGGGCCGTAAGCTCGTCGGAAAGCTGGCTGAAGGGAACGGTGCACTTCGAGATGTCCACCACCATGATCATGGCGAACAAGTCCTGCAGGATGGACTGGGTCACGTCCATCACGTTGACCTGATTTTTCGCGCAGACCGACGCGACGCGCGCAAGGATGCCCACCATGTCCTTGCCGACGACCGTGACAACGGCTCGCATAAGAAGGATTCCCCCTGTCAATTGCTGAAGAATGAATCGTTTAAAATATAATAATACCTGTAATTATGGGCGAAAAAGATGCTGTTGTCAAGCGGCGCGCAAAAGGGGCCGCCGGAATTTTCCGGCGGCCCCGGCCCCTTTCAGGAAGAGGCGGAGCGGTTATTCCAGGTTCAGCTTCCGGCTGAGCAGCCAGTTGGTCAGCGCGTAGAACGCCACGCCGAACAGCGCGCTGTAGAGAATCAGCAGGCCGAGCGCCAGCTCCACGGCGGCCTCCGGCGCGAGGCCGCGCGCAAGATTGCCGAGCTGGGCCCTCAGCCAGCCCGAGGGGTATCCGACGGCCGAGTTGAATATCCAGGAAGAAACCGTCATCATCACCACGGTGAAGCCGATGAACGCCCCGAACCCCGCCAGCAGCTTGTGCCTCGCGCTCCGGCTGCCGACGGCGATGGAAGCGTAAATCTGCAGGGTGTCCATCAGGGCCAGGACCACAAACAGCACGATGCACTCCAGCAGAATCAGGTAGGACGATGCGCCGTACTGCCGGAAAAAGTCCCGGAACCGCAGGCATCCTTCGCTGAACCGCTGCATGCTGCTCTCATCCACGGCGAGGATAAAAATCGAAAGCGCGGAGACCAGCAGGCTCAGCACCGTCCAGATCAGGGTCACAATCATCTTGCAGTCGATGTGGCTGTGCACCTCGACCGGCAGGGTGAACATCAGGTAGCCCTCGTCCCCCAGCAGGCCCCGCTGGAACCGCCGGATGGTGACAATCAGCGTCATCACGGCCAGCGCGACAATCAGCGCGACGTAGACCATCATGGTGAGCCCGTTGACGAAGGCGGAAACGTTGATCGGCAGGCTCAGGCTTTCCGCCGACTCCGGGGCCGCTGCGCGGAACAGCCGGTTCAGCAGCGCGAAGGCGAGAATCAAGCCGTACAGCGGCAGAAAAATGCGCTGCGTCGCCCGGATTTCATATTTGATCAGTTTGCCTAACATCTGAACACCTCCCGGAACATCGCGTCCACGCTTTTGCCCTCGTGCTCGCGGATATCGTCCACCGAGGACGTGAGCACGACGCTGCCCCGGTTGATGAAAATCACCTCGTCGAGAATCTTTTCCACATCCGCTATCAGGTGGGTCGAGAGAATCAGCGACGCGTTTTCCCGGTAATTGGAGAGGATGGTGTCCAGGATGTAGTCCCGCGCCGCGGGGTCCACGCCGCCGATGGGCTCATCCAGCACATAGAGCTGCGCTTCCCGGCTCATCACGAGGATGAGCTGCACCTTTTCCTTGGTGCCTTTCGAGAGGGTCTTCAGCCTGCTGCCGGGGTCGATGTGCAGGCGCTGCAGCATGTCGTAGGCTTTCGCCCGGTTGAAGTCCGCGTAGAAGTCGCTGAAAAAGTCGAGGATGGTCCGCACGTCCATCCAGTCGTTCAGATAGGTCCGCTCCGGCAGATAGGAGATGATTTTCTTCGTCTCCACCCCCGGCTTTCTGCCGCTGACGGTGATTGTCCCGCCGTCCGGCGTCAGCAGACCGTTGATCAGCTTGATCAGTGTGGTCTTCCCGCTGCCGTTCGGGCCGAGCAGGCCCACGATTTTTCCTTTTGCCACCGAAAGGTTCACCGCATTGAGCGCGAGGCAGCCCGGAAAACGCTTCGTCAGGCCCCTGCACTCCAAGATGCTATCCATTCTGTTCTTCCTCCTTTGTGATGCGTTCCAGCAGGGAAACCGCCCCCCGGGCGTCGTACCCCAGGCGGCCCATGTTCCCGAGGAATTCCCGCGTGAGCTTTTCCGCAAGGTCGCGCTTCGTCTGCACGATGCGCCCGGCGTCCTCCGTCACGAACCTTCCGCTCGTGCGCTGGGAGAACAGCAGGCCCTCGTCCTCCAGCTTCGCCAGCGCGCGCTGCATGGTGTTCGGGTTTACGGAGGCTTCCGCCGCCAGCTCCCGGACGGAGGGCAGCTTCGACCCGGGCGGGTAGATTCCGGAAATGACCAGCAGCTGCAGCTGCTCAATCAGCTGCGCGTAAATCGGCCGGTCCGGCTTCAGTTCCCAGGGCATCGGATTCCCCCTCCTTTCTTTCTCGGCGTTCCAAAATATGATTCTTCATAGCCTTCCCGCCCCTCACGCGACGTCGCGGCGGCGGAAGCAGGCGGCGCCGAGCGTCAGGAAAGCGGCGAGGGTCGCGAGGCTGATGAGCACCGCCTGCCGCACGGCGTCCGGAGCGCCCGAAACGATTGGCCTGACCTGGGCGACGAGCAGGTAATCCGCCGCCTTCGGAAGGTGCAGCAGGGGGAACAGGTACCGGCTCATGTAAACGGCCGCGTAATAGACGAAGACCGCCAGGGCGCCGCGGTGCAGAAAAACCGTGAAGAGCGCCGCCACCGCCACCGCGCCGACATAGACCGAACACAGGGCGGCGAAGCGGCCGAAGAACTGCCCGGCCAGCCCGCCGGCGAACACAGGGCCGCGCGGCAGAAGCAGCAGCGTGCCCCCGCAGTAGACCGCCAGGGCGGCCGCGGCGAGGA
>DHOB01000023.1:61013-79854 GCA_002409675.1 Ruminococcaceae bacterium UBA5401 | reverse complement strand
CCCCTGCCGGCGGAACTGAAAACTCAGCAGCAGGCAGAGCCCGGCCAGCGCGCCGGCCAGCAGATACAGGTAGAGCCGGTGGAAACAGCGGTACAGGTCCGCGTGTATCAGTTTAAGCAACTTGTTTGCCCCCAATCAGATTGACAAAATACTGCTCGAGGCTGATGCCGGAACGGTAGACCTGCGAGACCTGCACGCCGTTTTCCACCAGCGCACGCACCAGCAGCTCCGGATGCTCCGGATTGCCGTTCACGCGCAGCTCCGTCTTCCCCAGCGCCTCGACCGAGGGGCAGGCGCACTTTTCCCGCAGGACGGCGGCCGCCCTTTCGGCGCTGTCCGCCTCAATCCGCAGGCAGCTCCGGCACTTTTCCTTTAAGTCGGCGGCGGAGATGTGCTCCAGCAGCCGGCCGTCCCGGATGAAGCCGTAGTCGGTGGCGAACTGCGAGAGCTCGCCGAGGATGTGGCTCGAAATCAGCACCGTCGTCTGCTTTTCGCGGTTGAGCCGCTGCAGGATGTCGCGGAACTCGCGGATTCCCACCGGGTCCAGACCGTTGATCGGCTCGTCGAGGACCAGAATCTGCGGGTCGTTCATCACGGCCAGCGCGAGCCCGAGCCGCTGCTTCATCCCGAGGGAAAAACTCCGGAACTTTTTGCGGCCCGTGCCCGCGAGGCCGACCAGCCGCAGTGCCCGCCGCACGCACCCGGCGCCGCGCACGCCGCGCTGGATGCGGTAGAACTCCAGGTTCTGCCCGGCGGAAAGATAGGGGAAGAAGCCCGGCGTCTCAATCATGCTCCCAATCCGGGAGCGTGCCCGGCCGAGCCACTTCGGCGCGGCCTGCCCGAACAGCTCCAGCCCGCCGGCGGTCGGCTCCGCCAGCCCGCAGATCAGCTTGAGCAGCGTCGTCTTTCCGGCGCCGTTCTGCCCGACCAGCGCGTAGATTTCGCCCCGCCTGACCTGGATGCTCAGGTCGCGGACCGCCGCGGCGGCGCCGTACTTCTTGGTGATGCCGCGCGTTTTGACAATCACTTCATTCATAACTTGATGCGCCTCATTTGTATTATTGTACTAAGCACTTAATACAATAATACACGAACTTTGGGATTTGTCAAGCGCTTTTCGCCGGGCGGCGAAAAAAGCGGGCCGCCGGCTGCAAAAGGTCTTTTTTGGGGGCCGGGCGGCGCTTTCGAGGGACCGGAAGCGCGCCTTTTCGGCAGTTCTTTACACAAACTTTACAATTTCTATACGGAGCCATGCTTTCCGGGCTGCTTCATCTGGAATACTATTGAGTGCGGGTAAACAATTCATGATGAAAAGAACGAGGGAGTGCATTTGATGAAGAAAATTCTTTCTGCTCTGACCGCTGTCCTGGTAGCGGCATTTTCCCTGACGGCCTGCGCCGGCGGGGGAGAATCGTCCAGTGCGGCGTCTTCCGCCGCCCCGTCCTCTGAGGCGTCTTCGGAAGCGGCTCCGGCCTCTTCGGCGTCTTCCGAAGAAGCAAAGTTGACCGGCTCCGTCAACATCTCCGGCTCCTCTGCCCTTCAGCCCCTGGTACAGGCTGCGGCGGAACAGCTGAAAGCGAAGAACCCCGACCTGGCCATGACGGTCAATGCGGGCGGTTCCGGCACGGGCCTTCAGAACGTGGCGGACAAGACCGTTGACATCGGCAACTCCGACGTGTTTGCCGAAGAAAAGCTGGACGCTTCCAAAGCCTCCGCACTGGTGGACCATCAGGTCTGCGTCGTGGGCGTTGCGGCGGTCGCGAACCCGGGCACCGGCGTCACGAACGTAAAGAAACAGCAGCTGATTGACATCTTCACCGGCAAAATCAAGAACTGGAAGGAAGTCGGCGGCAAGGATCAGGCCATTGTGATTGTGAACCGCCCGAAGTCTTCCGGCACGCGCGCCCTGTTTAAGCAGTTCGCGCTCGACGGCCAGGAAGAAAAAGTCGGCAAGGCCCTCACGGAAGACAACTCCGGCACGCTGAAGCAGACCGTTGCCCAGACGCCCGGCGCCATTGCCTACCTCGCCTTTTCTTACCTGAACGACGACACCGTTACGGCCCTTTCCCTCGACGACGTCAAACCCGCCTATGACAACATCTACAGCGGCAAATATCCCATCTGGGGCTATGAGCACATGTACACCAACGGCGAAGCGACCGGCACTGCAAAAGCTGTGATCGACTACATCAAGGGCGACGATTTCTCTTCCACCGTCACCCAAATGGGCTACGGCCTCATCAGCAAGATGACGGTCAAGCGCGAAGCGCCGAAAGCGAAATCATAAGGGAACTTTAGAAGGAAACTTCAGAAATTTATCGGTCAAAAGCCTGTGTGCCTAAAACTGAATCAGTATGGGTCAGCCGGCAGTTTTGCAGCCGGCTTTTGGCCTGTCCGGAGGATTCTGCACTTTAAATGTGGAAAGGGTGTCCTCTTTGAGCAAAATTGAAAAATTCAGAAAGGAATATCTCGGGCGCTCGTTCGTCACCGTGATGGGGCTGTTCATCATCTTTCTCACGCTGGCGATCGGGGCGTTCCTGTTTTATAAAGGGGTGGCGACGTTTACCGTTCACGGGCACAGCGTGGGGGAGTTCCTGTTCTCCGCGGACTGGGCGCCCGCCGACATCGGCGAGGGCGGAACCGTGGGGGCCGCCTATTTTATCGTCGGTTCCATTTTAATCAGCACGCTCGCGCTGGTGATAGCCACGCCGTTCAGCGTGGCCACGGCGCTGTTTATGACTGAGATTTCGCCCAACCTCGGCAAAAAGCTGCTTCAGCCCGCGGTGGAGATTTTCGTGGGCATTCCCTCGGTTGTCTACGGGTGGGTCGGGCTGACCGTTCTGGTCCCGTTCATCGCGCGGGTTTTCAGCCTGCCCTACGGCTACAGCGTGCTGGCGGGCTCCATCGTGCTTTCCGTAATGATTTTCCCGACCATCACCAGCGTTTCCGCCGACGCCATCCGCAACGTCCCGATTGAGTACACCGAGGCGTCCTACGGCCTCGGTTCCACGCGGTGGCAGCTGATTCGCAAGATCATCTTCCCCGCCGCGCTTCCCGGCATCCTGACGGGCGTGGTGCTGGGGCTGGCGCGCGCGTTCGGCGAGGCGCTGGCCGTGGCGATGGTCATCGGCAAGACGCAGGCTTTTCCGTCGGGGCTGCTTTCGCCCGCGACCAACCTCACGGCGGCCATCACCGCCGACATGGGGAACACCACCGAGGGCAGCGAGTGGAACGACGCGCTCTGGACCATGGCGCTGCTGCTGCTGCTGATTTCGTTCCTCTTTATCGTGCTGATCCGTCTTGCCGGGAAAATAGGGGAGGACAAACGATGAAAAACTTCCAGAGGCGGGCCCATGCGGCGGACCGGACGGCGACGGGCGTTCTGTACGCCATCGCGTGTCTGGCGCTGGTGCTGCTCGCCGCATTTATCGGGTACACGTTCTTTCAGGGAATCCGCGTGTTCGAGCCGAAATATCTGTCCTTTGGGCGGGAGGGGATCGGAACGCAGTTTTTCAACACCGTCTATCTGGTGTTCCTTTCGCTTGTGATCTGCCTGCCCATCGGCATCTCCGCCGGGATTTACATGGCGGAGTATGCCGGGAACGGAAGGCTGGTCCGCTTCCTGCGCACCTGCATTGAAACGCTTTCCTCGCTTCCGTCCATCGTTGTGGGCCTGTTCGGGTATCTGGTCTTCCTCGTGATGACGGGCTCTCACTGGAACCTGCTGGCCGGCGCGCTGGCCGTTTCCATCCTGAACCTGCCGCAGCTCACCCGCGTGACGGAAGACGGCATCCGCGGCGTGCCGGAAGACTACCGGCAGGGGAGCTATGCGCTCGGCGCGACGCACTGGCAGACAATCTCAAAGGTGATTCTTCCGGCCGCGATGCCGCGCGTCATCACCGGCATCATCATGGCGGCGGGGCGCGGTTTCGGCGAGGCGGCGGCGCTGCTGTTCACTTCCGGCATGAGCTCGGACGTGAACTTCAACAACTGGAACCCGACCAGCATCACCTCGCCCCTGAACCCGTTGCGCCCCGCCGACACGCTCGCGGTCCATATCTGGGCGCTGAAGACGGAGGGCATCGACCCCAACTCGGGGCCGCTCTCCGACATTTCCTCCGCCGTGCTGGTCCTGATGGTTCTGGTTTTCAGCATGGGGGCAAGGCTGATCGGCAGAAAACTGGAACAGAAAAAGGCCGGGAACAAAGAACAGGGAGGACGTTAAATGACGGTAACAATCAACAGGCCCGCAGTCGCCGAAGGCGCCAAACAGGCGGAGACCAAGGTCAGCGTGTCCGGGCTCAACCTCTATTACGGAAAGCTGCACGCGCTGAAGCAGATCAATATGAAGATCGGGAAAAACCTGGTCACGTCCCTCATCGGCCCTTCCGGCTGCGGAAAGTCCACTTTTCTGAAGACGCTCAACCGCATGAACGACCTGGTCCCCGACGTGCATATCGAGGGAAAGGTCCTGCTGGACGGGGAAGACATCTATTCCCCCCAGACGGACGTCACCGTCCTGCGCAAGCGGGTCGGCATGGTTTTTCAGAACCCGAACCCGTTTCCCATGTCGGTTTACGACAACATCGCCTACGGCCCGCGCATCCACGGGGTCAAAAAGGGAAAACAGCTGGACGAGATTGTCGAGAGGAGCCTGCGCGGCGCAGCCCTGTGGGACGAAATCAAGGACCGGCTGCGGAAAAGCGCCCTCGGCCTTTCCGGCGGCCAGCAGCAGCGGCTGTGTATCGCGCGCGCGCTCGCCGTGGAGCCGGAGGTCCTGCTGATGGATGAGCCGACCAGCGCGCTCGACCCCATCTCCACCATGAAAATCGAGAACCTGATTTCGATTCTGCGCGAACACTACACCATCGTCATCGTGACCCACAACATGCAGCAGGCGGCGCGGATTTCGGACTACACCGCCTTCTTCCTGCACGGCGAAGTGGTGGAATACGCCCAGACGGGCGACCTTTTCTCCATGCCGAAAGACAAGCGCACGGAGGACTACATCACGGGCCGGTTCGGCTGACGGGCAAATTTTGCCCGGGGGGATTCCCTTTTTCAACAGACCCGGCTATAATAATATGCTATAGTTAAATGATAAGCCGCAAGGGCAAGGAGGGAAAGAACATGAGTGCGAGAACGGAGTTCGACCGCGAGCTGGAGCAGCTGCACCTTCAGCTTATCCGCATGGGCGGAATGATAGAATCGGCGATTGACCAGTCCATCCAGGCGCTCGAAAAGCGCGACAACACCCTGGCCGAGAAAATCATCGCCGGGGACAAGGACGTCGACAACATCGAGCGCGACATCGAGTCGCGCTGCCTGCGCATCCTGCTGCGGCAGCAGCCGGTGGCGAAAGACCTGCGCGCGGTTTCGACCGCGCTCAAAATCATCACAGACATGGAGCGCATCGGCGACCACGCCGCGGACATCGCGGACCTGAGCCTGCGCTTCGGCAACGAGCCGTTCCTGAAAATCATCGAGCACATCCCGCTGATGGCGTCGACCGCCTCCTCCATGGTCAAAGACAGCATCAACGCGTTCGTCCACAGCGACGTGGAGGCCTCGCAGGAAGTGATCGAGCGGGACGACGAGGTGGACCGCCTGTTTGAGACCATCAAGCAGGACCTTATCTCGGTGCTGGTCAAAACGCCGGATTTCGCCGACCAGGCGATTGATTTCCTGATGATTGCGAAATATCTGGAGCGCATCGGCGACCACGCCGTCAACATCGCCGAATGGGTGATTTTCTATGTGACCGGTGAACATAAGCACCGCAAGATTCTTTAATGATAAAGAGGGGTGTTCTCTTGGGGAAACGCGCTTTTGTGGTCGAGGACGAGGAGAACGTGCGCGAAATCATCCGCTGCGCGCTGGAATCCGGCGGGCTGGAGGTTTCGGGCTTTGAGGACGCATCCGCCATGTTTGCCGCGCTGCGGGACGGCCTGCCGGACATCCTCCTGCTGGACATCATGCTCCCCGGCATGGACGGGTTCGAGACCCTGCGCCGCCTGAAAAAGAACCCGAAAACGGCCCGCCTCCCGGTCATCCTGCTCACGGCCCGCGGGGCGGAGACCGACAAGGTGGCCGGGCTGGACCTCGGCGCGGAGGACTACATCACCAAGCCGTTCGGCGTGCTGGAGCTGATGGCGCGGGTCCGTACCGTCCTGCGCCGCCGGCAGGACACCGGCACCGGCGAGGCGGTCTACAAATTCAAAGACCTTCAGCTCGACGTCGCCCGCCACGAGGTCCTGCTGAACGGAAAGCCGCTGGAGCTCACGCTCAAGGAATTCGAGCTGCTGCGGGTGCTGATGCAGCACCCGGGGCGCGTGCTCACGCGGGATTTTCTGCTGGACACCGTCTGGGGTTACAGCTATGCGGGGGAGACCCGCACGCTGGACATGCACATCCGCGGCCTGCGGCGCAAACTGGGCGACAGCGCGGACGACGGGCACATTTCGACCGTGCGCGGGGTAGGGTACCGCTTCAACGCCAAATAGGGCGGCCGGAAAGGGGAAAAGCCATTTGAAACGCGCGTTCGTGCTGCGGTCGCTGTTTGCGGTGCTCGCGGCGCTGCTGGTTTTCGGCTCGCTCTGCGCCTGGCTGCTGCAGCGGCAGTATCTTGACGACAAGCGGGAGGAAATCAAAAGCGTCTTCCGGACGCTTACGGTTTCCGGCATCGACGGGGATTACGGGACCCTGGCAAAGAAACTCTCCAAAGGCGGGGCGGACGGCCTGCGCGTGACCTTCATCTCCCCCTCCGGCAAGGTTTTGGGGGACAGCGCCGCGGACCCGGAAAAAATGGAAAACCATCTTTCCCGGCCCGAAGTCGCCGCGGCGGAAAAAAGCGGCTACGGGGAAGACACCCGCTATTCCTCGACCCTGAAAAGCCGGATGTTCTATGCGGCCGAAAAGCTGCCGGACGGCACCGTCCTGCGGCTGGCAATCAGCATGGGGAGCCTTTCCGACCATGTCTGGAGCCTGCTGCCCGCCCTGCTGGCGGCCATGCTGCTCGCCATCGCCATCGTGCCCCCGCTGGTGATGCGCATGTCAAAGCGCATCCTGCAGCCGCTGCAGGAGATTGTGCTGTCGCTTCAGACCCTCAACGCGGGCGGATACGGGAAAGACCTGAGCCCGCCGCGCTATGAGGAGTTCGTCCCGATTGTGGACGAAATCAACACGCTGTCCCGCAAAATCTCCCGCACCCTTTCCGACCTCACCGTGGAGCGCAGGCGGATCCGCTACCTGCTCAACAACATGACGGAGGGCATGGCGGTGCTGGACAGCGCCGGGCGCATCCTGATTCTGAACCGGAGCGCCGCGTCCTTTTTCGGCGCGAAGGGCGACCTGGTGAACCAGGACCTGCTCTGCCTGACCCGGGACCCGAAAATCACCGACGCGACGCAGCTTGCGCTGCGGGAGGGGAAGGCGTCCGTCTTCGACCTTCCCGTCACCGCAGACAAGCGGGTGCTTCGGATTTCCGTGACGCCCGTGGCGAAGGAAAAGAGCATGGACCAGTCCGGCGGCGTGGTCCTGCTGATTACCGACGTGACCGCCGTCAGGCGCTCGGAGCAGATTCGCTCCGAATTCTTTGCGAACGCCTCCCACGAGCTCAAGACCCCCCTGACCTCCATCAAGGGATTTGCGGAGCTGATGGAGACCGGCATCGTGAACGACCCGGCCCAGAGCAGGCGCTACCTGGAGCTGATTTGGCAGGAGACGGAGCGGATGATCGGCCTGATCAGCGACATCCTCAAGCTCTCCGAGCTGGAGTCGCGGGCGTCGGAGATAGACCGCAGGAGCGTCAGCCTGCTGATGGTTGCCCGCAAGGTCGCCGAATCGCTCTCGGTGCAGGCGCAGGAAAAGCAGGTCGCCGTCCGGGTGGAGGGGGACGACGGCTTTCTGGACGCGAACCCCGACCGCATGACGCAGCTGGTGCTGAACCTGCTGGACAACGCAATCAAATACAACGTGCAGGGCGGCCGTGCGGACGTCTTTGTGCGGACGGAGGACGGCCGCGTGATCCTGACGGTCGCGGACACCGGCGTCGGCATCCCGAAAGAGGCGCAGGAGCGCGTGTTCGAGCGCTTCTACCGCGTCGACAAAAGCCGCAGCCGCCGGCTGGGCGGCACCGGTCTGGGGCTTTCCATCGTCAAGCATATCGTCGGCCTCTACAAGGGGAAAATCCGCCTGCGGAGCGAGCCCGGCAAGGGCACGGAAATCACCGTGACCCTCCCCGTCGGGCCGTAGGGTCGCTTTTGGCCGCATCTTTCCATAAAAAACGTTCCCGCCCGGATTTTCGTCCGGGCGGGAACATTTGCCGGTATGCGCCCCGAATTCCGGGGCGGCCGGGTCAGACGGACGCGCGCGAAACCGGGCGCGTATGGCGGCCCACCCAGTCCAGCGCTTTGCCGGAAAGGTGCGGCGCGAGGGTCTCGCGCACCCGTTTATGGTAGCGGTTCAGCCACGCCAGCTCATCGTCGGACAGAAGCCCCGTGAGGAGGGGCGCGGTGTCGATGGGGAAGCAGGTCAGGGGGCGGAACTTGAGGAAGTGGCCGTATTCGTTGTCGAACGCGTCGACGACCTCCATCATGTTCTCGATGCGGACCCCGTATTTCCCTTCGGTATAAATCCCCGGCTCGTCGGTGATGAGCATGCCCCTGCGGAAGACGGTGCGGTCGGTGCGGCGCAGGTTCTGCGGGCCCTCGTGCACGTTGCCGAACATGCCGACCCCGTGGCCGGTGCCGCAGCGGTAGTCGATGCCGTACTTCCAGACCGGCTCGCGGCACAGGATGTCGATGTTGCCGCCCGTCGAGCCTTCCCAGAAGACGGCCGTGGCGAGCGCGATATGCGCTTTCAGCACCAGGGTGTAGGCCTTTCTCTCTTCCTGCGTGAGCGGGCCGAGCGCGAACGTGCGCGTGACGTCCGTGGTGCCGCCGAGGTACTGCCCGCCGGAATCGACCAGCAGCAGGCCGCTCCGCGCCAGCCGGCTGCAGCTTCCCGGTTTCGGGGCGTAGTGCATCATCGCCGCGTTGGCGCGGTAGGCGGCGATGGTGCCGAAGCTGATGCCCCGGTTGTCGGGCTGGCGGGCGCGCGCCTCTGCCAGCAGGTCGCAGACGGTGCATTCCGTCGCGTCCTCGCCGTTTTTCAGCTTTTCCTCCAGCGCGCTGAACGCCTCCGCCATCGCGCAGCCGTCGCAGACATGCACGCCGCGGATGCTGCGCAGCTCGGTCTCGTTCTTGACGCTTTTGAGCTCGGTCACAAGGTCCGGCCCCTCCCGGAGGGTGATGTCCGGATTTTCCTTCAGCGCCCGGTAAAGCGAGTAGCTGATGCCGGCCGGGTCGGTCAGCACGGTCTTCCTGCCGCGCATGGACTGCAGGAACGGCGCGATTTCGTCATATCCGCGGAGGGTGACGCCGTTTGCCCTCAGGCCGGCCGCCACGCGTTCCGGCACGCGGGAGGAATCGATGAACAGGACGGCCTCGTCCGGCAGCACGGCGGCGAACGCGACCGCGAACGGGCTGTCCTCCACGTCGCCCGCGCGCAGGTTCATCAGCCACGCCACGCAGTCCAGCCGGACGTAGACCTGCGAATCCGCCCCGCGCTCCTGCAGCTTTTTGCGCACCAGCGCGATTTTTTCCGCGCTGGTCAGGCCGGCGTATTTCACGTCGTGCAGGAAGGCCTCGGTGTGCGGCATGGGCGGGCGGTTTTCCCAGAGCGGCCCCGTCAGGTCGAGGGACCGGATTTTAAGGCCCTTTTTCCGGAAGAGGCGGGCCATTTCCCGCACGTCGGCCGCGGAGAACAGCGCCCCGTCCAGGCCGACCGTCCCGCCCTGCGGAAGCTCCCGGTTCAGGAACGCGGGGCAGGCCGGCACGCCGCGCACGCCCATGCGGTACAGCTCGATTCCGCTGCCGGCAAGCTCCCGCTCCGCCTGGATGAAGTACCGCCCGTCGGTCCACAGGCCGCTCTTTTCCCGCGTGACGGCCAGCGTCCCCGCGGAGCCCGTGAACCCCGAAAAGTACCGGCGCGCTTTCCAGTGCTCGGGCGGATACTCGCTCAGGTGGGGGTCCGACGACGGGACGACGTACGCCTGCACGCCGGCTTTTTCCATGGCGGTACGCAGTGCGGCGATTCTTTCTGAAACGTTTTGCAACTCTAAAATCTCCTTTGGCGAATCGGATTTTACGGTTCCGAACGGTCGGCCAGAGCGACGTACTTTCTGTGCGGGGCGATGCTCTTGTAGGCCGGCCGGATGATTTTGCCCGCGTTGATGCGCTCTTCCATCAGATGGGCGCTCCAACCCGCGATGCGGGCCATCGCGAAGACCGGGGTGAAGAGCTCCATCGGCAGGCCGAGCATGTGGTAGACGAAGCCGCTGTAAAAGTCGATGTTGGCGCAGACGCCCTTGTAGGTCTTCCGCTCGCGGCCGATGGCCTGCGGCGCCAGGCGCTCCACCCGGGCGTAGAGGGCGTATTCCTTTTCCATGCCCTTTTCCTCCGAAAGGCGCTTGACGAACCGCTTGAAGATTTCGGCCCGCGGGTCCGAGAGGGAGTAGACGGCGTGCCCCATGCCGTAAATCAGCCCGGCGCGGTCGAACGCCTGGCGGTTCAGCAGCCGGTGCAGGTAATCCGCAATCTCGTCCTCGTCCTCCCAGTCTTTGACCTCCCGCTTCATGTCCTCAAACATGCGCATCACCTTGATGTTGGCCCCGCCGTGCTTGGGCCCTTTGAGCGAGCCGAGGGCGGCCGCGATGACCGAGTAGGCGTCCGTGCCGGAAGAGGCGACGACGTGCGTCGTGAAGGCGGAATTGTTGCCCCCGCCGTGCTCGGCGTGCAGCACCAGCGCGAGGTCAAGGATGCGGGCTTCCAGCGGGGTGTAGCGGTTGTCGATGCGCAGCATGTGCAGGATGTTTTCCGCCGTGGAAAGCTCCGGCTTCGGGGCGTGGATGAAAAAGCTGGCGGAGGAATCCTGCGCGTGGACGTAGGCCTGGTAGCCGTAGACGGCGAGCTGCGGGAACAGGGCTATCATCTCCAGACACTGGCGCAGGACGTTCGGCAGCGACGTGTCGGACGCCTTTTCGTCGTAGGCGTAGAGCGTCAGGATGCTGCGGGCCAGGGTGTTCATCATGTCGAAGCTCGGCGCCTTCATGATGATGTCGCGGACGAAATTGGTCGGCAGGCTGCGGTAGCGGCTCAGCAGACCGCGGAATTCCGCGAGCCGGCTGCGCGTGGGCAGCTCGCCGAACAGCAGCAGGTATGCCGTCTCTTCAAACCCGAACCGGTTTTCCGAGAGAAAGCCGCGCACGATGTCCTCAATGTCGATTCCCCTGTAATACAGCTTGCCCCGGCAGGGGACGGTCCTGCCGTCCACTGTTTTGGAAGCCACGACCTCAGAGATTTCGGTCAGCCCGGCCAGCACGCCGTGCCCGTTGATGTCCCGCAGACCGCGTTTGACGTCGTAGCGCCCGTACTGCGTGGGGTCGATGGAGCTGTGCTCTTTGCACAACTCGGTCAGTCCCTCGATTTGCGGCGAAATCTCAAACAGGTCGTTCCTTGTGTTTTTTACCACCTGAAATCACCTCTTCCTTATTGATTTTTATTTTCTCCGGCCGCGCGCTTTTTGCCTTCGGCGCCGCGGGGCTGCGCCGGGGCCTTTTGCAGGAACGGCAGCAGCACCGTGAGCGGCAGCGCGGCGGCGAAGGAGAACATATACCGGAACTCGCAGAAAGTCGGCGTGGCGAGCATCAGCGTCCCCCACAGCAGCAGCAGGGGCATCAGCACCAGGAAATAGCGCCCTTTCCGCCGGATGAACAGGAGGACCGCGGCAAAGGCCGTGGCCCAGAACAGCGTGCCGATGTTGACCAGCGCCGCCAGCAGCGGAATCTGGTTCTGCAGCACGGTGAAGTTGCGCTCCAGGGCGCCGCGCAGGCTTTGCAGCTTTGTCTTTCCGAAGAACAGATCCGCCGGGACGATGCCCTTTGAACGGGCGTAGGGAAGAAAGGACTCCGGGGTGCCGTAATACAGCACCCAGTTGAAGGTTTCCGTATTCCAGAAGCCGACGGTTTCCATCATATGGGCTTTCGCATATCCCTTGAAATTCGCGGGGAGCATTTCCGCCCAGACTTTTAAAAACTCCGATTTGTGCTCCTCCAGAAAGCGGCCGTCGAAGTCCTTATGGAACTTGATGTCGTTCGAGGTGAACGGGTTGTAGGCCCGCTTCATCTCGTCCAGCGGCAGAAGGCGGTTCAGGAACGCGGCCTGCGCGGCCGTCAGCGCTCCGCCGTGCGCGACCGTGTAGCCGATCTGCTGCAGCGGAATCCCCACGGATTCCGCAAACGGGCTGGGCCTGACGCCGCACAGCCGGTAAACCGGGCCCTGCACGACCGGCACGGCGACCGCCACCGCCAGAAAGGCGGGGACCAGGCGCTTCCAGAACTTGCGGTAAACGACGGCCAGCACCGCCAGCGTCACGAGGACGACGTAGTAGCCGTTGTTCCGCAGAAAGCAGAGCAGGACGTTCAGCGCGAGGAACCGGGCGAGCGCGCGCGGGGAGCGCAGCTTTTGGCCGCCGCTTTCCACAATGTCGAAGAGCTGCAGCAGGTAGAGCAGCATCACGCCCGCGAACGGAACGTCCTTCCACATGGTGACCGAGTACATCGGGAACACGGGGTTCAGGATGAAATACGCCATCACGGGCAGGACGACCCATGTTCGGCATCCTTTCCGCATCAGCCACGCGGGCAGGTACCCCAGCATCGCGGCCATGGCCGCCGCCTGGAACAGCAGGAACAGCGCCGCGCCGAAACTCCTGCTTTTCCCCGCCGCCCCGGCCAGCAGCAGGAACGGCCGCATCGAAAGGATGTACAGCACCGGCTGCTGGTTGAAAAGGGGCGCCTCCCCCGCGGCGCGTATGAGGCAGGCGACAGAATCGGGCGAGATATTGCCGGGGTAGTAGAGCAGCAGGCACGGAATCCAGCACAGGAACAGAATCCCCGAGCAGACCGCCCATACCGCCCCGAACCGCCTTTTTCCCGCACGGAGGGCCATCGGGTGCTTCCGCACCACGTCCGCCGCCCACAGACCGGCGAAGAAGAACAGCACGGCGAACCCGGCGAAGTACCCGAGGTCGGAGCGGAACAGCGGCTTAAAAGCGCGGTGCGCCGTGTCGATCTTTCCGCCCAAAACCAGGGCGAGGGCGAGCAGGCAGGCGAAAACGACGCACCAGGCCGCGGCCTGCCGCTCCCGGCGCCCAGCAGCCGCGCGCTTCATCAGGTACCCCACGCCGAGCATCACGGGCACAATCAGGAAAAACTTCGCCGGGGCGTGAAAATAGCGGAACAGCATCCATGAAAGGGCGTAGTCCAGCGCCGCGGCGGCCGCGACAGAGAGAAAAGCCCGGGCGGGCGTCCGCTTTTGGGGGACCGGCGGCGGACCCGCCGGGCGCTTTTTTGCGGCCCCGGCCGGATTATTCTTTGCCATGGCGCTTGGCCTCCGCCGAAAGATTCATCAGCAGCTCCGTGAGCCGGTTCTGCTGCTTGACAGACACGTTGAGGAGGATGCCGGCGAAAAAGCAGAGCAGCGAGCAGATGCCGCACGCGGTCCCCACAATCAGGGTCGGGAAGCGGGGCACCAGGCCCGTGGCGAAATACTCGCGCAGCACGGGGACCATGCAGGCGGCCGCCGCAATCAGGAACAGCAGCGCAAACACCCCGAAGAACGCGAAGGGGCGCACGTCGCGGACCAGACGGAAAATCGTGCGCAGCACGCGGAAACCGTCGGAAAAAGTATGCAGTTTGGAGACGCTGCCGCTCGGCCTGTCGCGGTACGCGACGGGGACCTCGCGGATGACAAAATTGTGGGTCGCGGCATAGACGGTCATTTCCGTCTCGATTTCAAACCCCTGGGACAGGACGGGGAACGTCTTGACGAATGCCCGGCTGAACGCCCGGCAGCCCGTCATCATGTCGTGCAGCTGAGCCCCGAAAAAGCGGTTGATTAAATTCCGCACCAGCACGTTCCCCGCGTTGTGGAACGGGCGCTTGTTTTCCGTAAAATAAGTGGAGGAGAGGCGGTCCGCGTCGACCATGTCCGCTTCGCCGTCCAGCACCATGCGGACCATCTGCGGGGTCGCCTCGGCGGGGTAGGTGTCGTCGCCGTCCGTAATCAGGTAGCAGTCCGCGTCGATGTTGCGGAACATGCTGCGGATCACGTTGCCCTTTCCCTGCCGGTATTCGTGCCGGACGACGGCCCCGGCCTCTTTTGCCAGCCGCGCCGTGCCGTCCGTCGAGTTGTTGTCGTACACATAGATGTCGGCTTCCGGCAGGGCGGCCCGGTGGTCCCTCACGACTTTCCGGATGGTTTCGGCCTCGTTGTAACATGGAATCAGTACGGCGATTCTGCTCATTTGCTTCCGCTCCCGTCCTCAGGCCCGCGCGCCGGGCCCGAAGGGGGGCGGCGGCTTTTCAAAATTCCCGGTTTTAAACCGATTTCAGCCCATTATACCATACCGGGCCGCGGCGGGCAATATCGCCCGCCGCCCGGGCACTTGTTCTTTTTCCGGCGGGATGATATAATACGTTGTGACGCCATCGCGCCGGCTGCCTGAAAAATCCGGAGCCCTCGGCCGTTTTTAGGGGGGATTGCATGAAGATTCAGGAATCGGGAGAAAACTATCTGGAAACGATTTTGATCCTTCACAATAAAAACGGCTATGTCCGCTCCATCGATGTCGCAAACCGGCTCGGCTTTTCCAAGGCGAGCGTCAGCCGGGCCATGGGCATCCTGAAAAGCGCGGGCTATCTGGTGATGGAGCAGAACGGCAATCTGGTTCTGACCGATTCCGGATACCGCCGCGCCAGCGCGATTTACGACCGGCACAACACCATTGCGGCATTTCTGCAGATCACCCTCGGCGTCAGCCCCGAGCTTGCCGTTCAGGACTCCTGCCGCATCGAGCATATCATCAGTGAAGAGAGCTTCCGGCGCATCAAACAATATGTCGCCAGGGCGAAGGCGAAACAGGCCGGCTCCGCCGGCAGGAAAGGGGAAAGCGCAGATGAACGCTGAACAACCGGCCGCCCTCGGGGAAGACGGCGCGCTGCAGGCGCGGTTTACGCGGATGGAGCAGGCCATGGACCCGGAGCTGTTCACCCGGCGGATCGCGATGGCGCGGTTCAACCCGCAGACCTATGCCGCCGCGTTCGAGAGCTACGCGGGGCTTTTCCGGCCCGCGCTCGCGGCGTTCCGCGAAGCGGCCGCGGCAGACCCTTCCGCCGCGGCACAGCGCCTTGCGGACCTGCTGTACGACGGCTTTCTGGCCCAGCTTCAGCGCGAGCGGAGCGAAGGGTACCGCGAGCTGTTCGACTGCCGGTTCACCATCACGTCGCTGACCATCCCGGCCCTGCTGGAGCAGAAGCTCCCCGCCGCGGAGCAGGCGGCCGACCTGTTCCTCGCCCGATGGAACAGGGCTTACCCGAAGCGCCCGCTCGGCAAAGCCACCTACAAGCAGATCTGCGACGGATTCCATAAAAAGTTCTGCTACATCACGACCGCCGCGTGCGTGAGCCTCGGCCGGGGCGAGGACTGCCCGGAACTGGGCGAGTTCCGGGCCTTCCGCGACCGCTGGCTCGCGCGGACGCCTTCCGGCCGTGCGAAGATTGCGGAATATTACCTGTTTGCGCCCCTCGTTGTGGAAAAAATCGGCCGCAGCGGCAGGGCGCGGGATGAGTACCGCCGGGTCTGGGACCGGTACCTCGCCCCGTGCCTCGCGGACCTTCGCGCCGGCGACAGGGAACGGTGCGCTGCGCGCTATGAAGAGATGGTCTGCCGCCTGGAGCGGAAATGGCTTTCCCCCGCTCCGTGAAGCGGGGCCTTCCGGCCCGCCGTGAAAGAAGAGAGAAAAGGCTTCCGGAGCGCTGCAGCCCCGGAAGCCTTTTTCGGCGCGGCGCCGCGCCCTTCACAAAGAAGGGACGCCGTGCTATAATAACTGTGTGTGCGAATTTTTACCGTTGCATGAGGATGGGGCCTGAAACTTCTCCTTTTCGGTCGTACCCGCCTGCGATTTTGCGAATCTCAGTAATTGTGAAGAGGGAAAAAACTGCATGGATGTCAGAAATGATTTACGGAACATCGCCATTATCGCCCACGTCGACCACGGCAAGACGACGCTGGTCGACCAGCTTTTAAGGCAGAGCGGGGTCTTCCGGGCAAACGAAGAAGTCGTCGACCGCGTGATGGATTCCAACGCGCTGGAGCGCGAGCGCGGCATCACCATCCTGTCAAAAAACACCGCCGTGCGGTACAAGGGCATTAAAATCAACATCATCGACACGCCCGGCCACGCCGATTTCGGCGGCGAGGTGGAGCGCATCCTGATGATGGTGGACGGCGTGCTGCTGCTGGTCGACGCCTTCGAGGGCTGCATGCCGCAGACCCGTTTCGTGCTGAAAAAGGCGCTCGGCCTCGGCAAAAAGCCGCTGGTCGTCGTCAACAAGATCGACCGGCCCGGCGCCCGCCCGAAAGAAGTGGTCGACGAGGTGATCGACCTGTTCATCGAGCTGGGCGCCAACGAGGACCAGCTCGACTTCCCCGTGATTTACGCCTCCGGCCGCGACGGCTACGCCACGGCCGACCTGAACGTCCCGGGCAAGAACATGAAGCCCCTGTTCGACGCGATTCTCAAGGACATCCCGGCGCCGCACGGCGACCTGAACGGCCCGACCCAGGTGCTGTTCTCAAACGTCGATTACGACGATTACGTCGGGCGCATCGGCATCGGCCGCGTGGAGCGCGGCAGCGTGCACGACGGCGAAAGCGTCGTGCTGTGCCACCGCGACGGGACGAACTCCAACGTAAAGGTCACAAAGCTCTACCAGTTCGAGGGCCTCAAGCGCGTGGAAGTGCAGGAGGCGCACCTCGGCGACATTGTGGCCGTCTCCGGGGTGACCGGCCTCAATATCGGCGAGACCATCTGTTCCCCCGACCACATCGAGCCGCTGCCGTTCGTCAAGATCGACGACCCGACCGTTTCGATGCTCTTCATCGTCAACAACAGCCCGTTCGCGGGCCGCGAGGGCAAATACGTCACGTCGCGCAACCTGCGCGACCGCCTGTTCCGCGAGCTGGAGACGAACGTGGCCCTGCGCGTCGAAGAGACCGACTCGCCCGACACGTTCAAGGTCTCCGGCCGCGGCGAACTGCACCTTTCCATCCTGATTGAAGAGATGCGCCGCCAGGGGTACGAGTTCCAGGTCTCCAGCCCTACGGTGATTTACAAGCAGATAAACGGCAAGAAGTGCGAGCCGATTGAGCTGCTGATGATCGAGGTGCCGGACAGTTACGTCGGCGCGGTGATGGAAACGCTCGGCCCGCGCAAGGCGGAGCTGACCAACATGGGGACCCGCAACACCGGCGCCACCCATCTGGAGTTCAAAATCCCGGCGCGCGGCCTGATGGGGTACCGGCAGGAGTTCCTGACCGACACCAACGGCAACGGCATCATGAACAGCGTGTTCGATTCCTACGAGCCCTACAAGGGCGAGATTGTCACGCGCGCGCAGGGGTCGCTGATTGCCCATGAGGCCGGCGTGGCCAGCGGGTACGGCCTGTTTTACGCGCAGGAGCGCGGCAGGCTCTTCATCGGCCCCGGCACGGAGGTGTACGAGGGCATGATCGTCGGCGAGAGCCCGAAGTCGGACGACATCGCCGTGAACGTCTGCAAAAAGAAGCACGCCACCAACACCCGCGCCGCGGGTTCCGACGAGGCGCTGAAGCTCACGCCCCACAGCGAGCTGAGCCTGGAGCAGTGCCTGGAGTTCATCAAGCCGGACGAGCTGGTCGAGGTGACGCCGAAGAGCATCCGCATGCGCAAGACGATTCTGAACAAGGAGATGCGCATGAAGATGGCCGCCAGGAAAAAATAAGATGGATTTTGTGGTTCTGGACCTGGAATGGAACGGCGCCTACAGCAGGCGGCTCGGCGGATTCCTGAACGAAATCATCGAGATGGGGGCCGCGCGCGCCGGCCGCGCCGGCGCGCCCCCGGACACCTTCCAGGCGCTGGTCCGCCCGCAGGTCGGCAAAAAAATCAGCGGAAAAATCCAGGCCCTGACCAGCATCACCGACGAGGACCTGGAGGGCGGCCTGCGGTTTCAGCAGGCCGTCTCCCGGTTCGCCGGATGGGCGGGCGGCGCCGTGGTGATGACGTGGGGAACCTCCGACATTCTGACCCTGATCGACAACTACCGCTATTTCCGCGGCGACGACCGGATTCCGTTCCTGAAGCGCTACGTCGACCTGCAGGCTTACTGCGAGCAGAGGCTCGGCCGCGACCCCGCGCAGCAGACGGGGCTGGAGACCGCCGCGCGGCTGCTCGGCATCGACCCCGCCTCTTTCAGCCAGCACCGCGCGCTCGGCGACAGCCTGCTGGAGCTGGAGTGCTTCCGCAGGCTGTACGACCCCGCCACGCTGGAGCCGTTCATCCAGGATGCGGAGCGGCGCGGTTTTTACGACCGCATGGAGTTCAGGACGACCGAAATCTGCGATCTGCACCACCCGCTCATCCGCCCCGCGGACCTTTCGTTCTGCTGCGACCTGTGCGGGCGGAAGGCGCGCCGGGTCGGGCGGTGGCAGCTTCGCAACAAGAGCTTCCGCGCGGAATTCCTGTGCCGGCACTGCGGGCACCGCTTCTGCGGCAGGGTCCAGTTCAAGCTGAAATACGAGGGGATGTCCGTCCGAAAGGCGATTTTGCCCAGCCGCCGGGAGAAAAAAGAAAAAGAAGCGGCTCAAGCGGCGGAAAAAAGCGGGGAGGAAGGCGCCTGAGCCTTCCTCCCCGCTTTGGG
>DHOB01000023.1:33166-60768 GCA_002409675.1 Ruminococcaceae bacterium UBA5401 | reverse complement strand
TGCAGAACTCCCGCAGGCAGCACCGCCCGCATTTCGGGCTGCGGGCGGTGCAGACGGCCCGCCCGTGCAGGACCAGCCGGTGGCAGAAGTCGTTGGATTCTTCGGGCGGAAGGACGGCGCGCAGCGCCTTTTCCACCTTAAGGGGGTTGGTCCCCTCGCTCAGGCCCAGACGGCCGCTGATGCGGATGCAGTGCGTGTCGGTCACGACAGCGGGCCTGCCGTAGACGTCCCCGACAATCAGGTTGGCCGTCTTGCGGCCCACGCCGGGCAGACGTGTGAGGTCTTCGACCGTGTCGGGCACCCGGCCGCCGAATTCCTTTTTCAGCATCCGGCACAGGGCGAGGATGTCCCGCGCCTTGGTCTTGTACAGCCCGCAGGAGCGGATGTAGCCCTCGATTTCTTCCTGCGTGCCGGCGCAGAAGGCGTCCAGGTCCGGGAACCGGGCGAAAAGCGCCGGCGCGACCCGGTTGACGCGGGCGTCCGTGCACTGGGCGGAGAGCCGGGTCGCAATCAGAAGCTGGAGCGGGTCGCGGTATCTCAGGGAGCAGATTCCCGTCGGGTACTCTTTTTTCAGGGCCGCAATCGCCAGCGCGGCCCGCTGCTTTTTCGTCATCGTGCATCCTCCTCTGCATGTTCCCATTTTAATACGGAAACCGGCGCGGCGCAAGCTGTCCCAAATTGCCGACCTCCGTTGCGTTTTGCCGGGGGAGGGCGTATAATGGGGACGAAATTCTTGAGGAAGGGACTGGAAAAACATGTACAGCGATCTCATGGACACCATCGGCCTGGTCCGGAAGAGCGACCCCGAAGTCGGCGAAGCCATGGAGCAGGAGCTGCAGCGCCAGCGGGACAATCTGGAGCTGATCGCCTCCGAAAATATCGTTTCCCCCGCGGTGATGGCCGCCATGGGGAGCGTGCTCACCAACAAATACGCCGAGGGGTACCCCGGCAGGCGCTACTACGGCGGCTGCCAGTTTGTGGATAAGGTCGAGGAGGCCGCCCGCACCCGCGCGTGCAGGCTGTTCGGCGCCGAGCATGCCAACGTCCAGCCCCACTCCGGGGCGCAGGCGAACCTCGCGGTCTATTTTGCGCTGCTGAAGCCCGGCGACACGGTCATGGGCATGGACCTTGCGGCGGGCGGGCACCTGACCCACGGCTCGCCGGTCAACCTCTCCGGAAAATACTTCCATTTCATCCCCTACGGCGTCCGGCCGGACGACGGGCGCATCGACTACGACGCGCTCTACGAGACCGCCCTGCGCGAAAAGCCGAAGCTGATTGTCGCCGGGGCCAGCGCGTACCCGCGCGTCATCGACTTCAAGCGCTTCAGAGAAATCTGCGACGCCTGCGGCGCGCTGCTGATGGTGGACATGGCGCACATCGCCGGGCTGGTCGCAACCGGCCTGCACCCCAGCCCAGTCCCGTGGGCCGACGTGGTGACCACCACCACCCACAAGACCCTGCGCGGCCCGCGCGGCGGCATCATCCTGTGCAAAGAACAGTACGCCAAGGCGATTGACAAGGCGATTTTCCCCGGCACGCAGGGCGGCCCGCTGATGCACGTGATCGCCGCGAAGGCGGTCTGCCTGGGCGAGGCGCTGAAGCCGGAGTTCCGCGAATACGCCCGCCGCGTGGTGGAGAATGCCCGCGCCCTCGCGGCCGGCCTGACCCGCCGCGGCGTGAAGCTGGTGACCGGCGGAACGGACAACCACATGATGCTGGTCGACCTGACCGGGCTGGAGCTGACCGGCAGGGACCTTGAGAAAAACCTCGATTCCGTGCATATCACCGCCAACAAGAACACCGTCCCGAACGAGACGCGCAGCCCGTTCGTGACCAGCGGCCTGCGCCTCGGCACGCCCGCCGTGACCACGCGCGGGATGAATGCGCAGGACATGGACCGCATCGCGGAGTGCATCAGCCTCGCCGTACGGGATTTTGACAAATACCGCGGGACCATCGGGGCCGCCGTGAAAGAACTGTGCGCGCGCTACCCCCTGTACGCATAAAGCCCGGCCGCGCTCCGTATTCTAAACCGGGGGAAGAACCGTTCCCGGAAAGGAGGGACGCGGATGGCCGCTCCCCTTGCAGACCGGCTCCGCCCGTGCACGCTGGATGAAATCGTCGGGCAGCACCACCTGCTGGACCCGGGCCGCCCGCTGCGGCGCATCATCGAATCGGGCGAGATTCCGAACATGGTCTTTTACGGCCCGGCGGGCGTCGGCAAGACGACCCTCGCCTCCATCATCGCCCGGCGGACCCGGCGGACCCTTTACAAGCTCAACGGCACCACGGCCTCCACGGCCGACATCCACAGCGTCGTGAGCCGCATCGACACGCTGGAGGCGCCGAACGGCATCCTGCTCTACCTCGACGAGATCCAGTATTTCAACAAAAAGCAGCAGCAGACCCTGCTGGAGTTCATCGAGAACGGCTCCATCACCCTGATTGCCGCGACGACGGAGAACCCGTATTTTTACGTCTACGGCGCCATCCTGAGCCGTTCCACCGTCTTTGAGTTCAAGCCGGTGGAAAAGGAAGACGTGCTTCCGGCCGTGCGGCGCGCGTTCCGCTTTCTGGAGCGGGAGCAGCACCGGACCATCCGGGTGGAGGACGGCGCGGCGGAGCACATCGCCTCCGCGTGCGGCGGGGACGTGCGCAAGGCCATCAACGCGGTGGAACTGTGCGTCCTTTCCGCCGACGGGCAGGCGGACGGGTCCTGCCGGGTGACCCGGCAGGCCGCGGAGGACCTGACGCAGCGCAGCGCCCTGCGGTACGACCGCGCGGGCGACGAGCACTACGACATCGTCTCCGCCTACCAGAAATCCATGCGCGGCTCGGACCCCGACGCGGCGCTGCATTACCTCGCCCGCCTGCTGCTGGCGGGCGACCTGCCCTCCGCCTGCCGCCGGCTGATGGTCTGCGCCTGCGAGGACGTGGGCCTTGCGTACCCGCGGATTATCCCGATCGTGAAGGCCGCGGTGGACGCCGCCCTGCAGGTCGGCCTGCCGGAGGCGCGCATCCCTTTGGCCGACGCGGTGATTCTGGTCTGCCTGTCGCCCAAGTCGAACTCCGGCGTGACGGCCATCGACGCCGCCGTGAAGGACATCCGCAACGGGAAGACGGGGCCGATTCCCCGCCAGCTGCAGAACAAGCACTACGACGGCGCCGACAACCCGCACAAGGGACAGTTTTACAAATACCCGCACAGCTTCCCCGACCATTATGTTCCGCAGCAGTACCTGCCGGACAATTTAAAGGACGCCGTCTATTACCGCTGCGGCGAAAACAAGACCGAGCAGGCGTTCCGCGCCTACTGGGACGCAGTCAAGAAAAGGCGCCGGGGGTAGCGCGGCGGTTTTCCCCCTGCGCGGGGGAATCAGGACACTTTTTGGAGGTGTGAGGTTTGACCGGGGACGTTCTTTCCACGCTCTCCTACGGGATGTTCGCCATCGGCGTCAAAGACGGGGAAAAGGTCTCCGCCTGCATCGCCAGCTCGCTGATGCAGGTCGCCGGTGACCCGGACATCGTCGCGCTCAGCATGAGCCATAACAATTACAGCGATGAATGCATCAAAAAATCGAAGATTTTCAGCGTGTCCGTCCTTTCGGAGGACACTTCCGGCGCGGTGATTGGGGCGCTCGGGTTCAACTCCGGCCGGGGCACCGACAAGCTCAAGAATATCCGGCACCGCGTCCTCGCCGAGGGCGTGCCCGTGATAAAGGAAAATATCTGCTGCTGGTTTCTGTGCAAGGTCGTCGGCAGCATGGAGACCCTCACGCACACCGTCTTTCTCGCGGAGATCATCGCGGGCAGCGAAAAGATCCACGGCAGGCCGATGACCTACGGGTTTTACCGCCGCGTCCTCAAGGGCAGGGCGCCGAAGAACGCGCCGGCCTATCGGGAAGAGAAGCTTCCCCGCCGGGAGGGCGACAGTGAAAGCTGGGTCTGCACCATCTGCGGATATGTCTACAACGACCCCTACGTCCCGTTCGAGGAGCTGCCGGACAAATGGGTCTGCCCCATCTGCGGGGCGCCGAAATCGGCGTTCCGCCGGCAGGAGCGGCAGGAGTAGGCCCCGGGTGCGGCCGGGCGGCGCCTGCTGACGCCGCGGGGCCGCCCTTTCTTTTTCCGGAGCTTGATTCCCGCCGCACAATATCCTATAATAAAGACGGAAAATTATTTTTTATGGTTAACGTGCGGAACACAGCCGCCGTTTCAGGAGGTTCTATGAAACAAAATGAGAAAAAGGCCCTGCAGATTGCCGCGTGCAAAATCCGCATGGGCGCGATTGAGGGCGTTTACCACGCCAAGTCCGGCCACCCGGGCGGGTCGCTGTCGGCGGCCGACATTTTCGCCTATCTGTATTTTAAAGAGATGAACATAGACCCGAAGCGCCCGAAAGACGAAAACCGCGACCGGTTCGTGCTCTCCAAAGGGCACACCTGCCCGGGCCTGTACGCGGCGCTGGCGCTCAAGGGCTATTTCCCGTGGGACGAGCTCAAAAAGCTGCGCCATATCGGCGCGATGCTCCAGGGCCACCCGGACATGAAAGGGACCCCCGGCATCGACATGAGCACCGGCTCGCTGGGGCAGGGCGTCGCCGCGGCGGGCGGCATGGCGCTGGCCGGCAAGATGGACGGCAAAAACTACCGCGTCTACAGCGTGCTGGGCGACGGCGAGACCGAAGAGGGCGAGGTCTGGGAGGCCGCGATGTTCGCCGGCCACCACAAGCTGGACAACCTGTGCCTGATTATCGACGACAACGGCCTTCAGATCGACGGCCCCACCGCGGAGATCGGCGGGCCGGAGCCGCTGGACCAGAAATACCGCGCGTTCGGCTTCGACGTGCAGAAAATCGACGGCCATGATTTCGACGCGATCGAGGCGGCGTTCAACCACGCGAAGACCGTAAAAGGGAAACCGAGCGCCATCATCGCCCGCACGGTCAAGGGCAGGGGCGTCTCTTACATGGAAAACCAGGTCGGCTGGCACGGCAAGGCCCCGAACGACGAGCAGTACCGGGTCGCCATGCGGGAACTGAAGAAGACCCTTTCGGAACTGGAGGCGGAATAAATGGCAGAAATGGTGAAAAAAGCGACCCGCGAAAGCTACGGGCTCGCGCTGGCGGAGCTGGGCGAAACCAACCCGGACGTCGTCGTGCTGGACGCCGACCTCGCCTCCGCGACCAAGAGCTTCTTTTTCCGGGACAAGTTCCCGGACCGCTTCGTCGACTGCGGCATCGCGGAATGCAACATGATCGGCGTGGCGGCCGGCCTCGCCACCTGCGGCAAGATTCCATTCGCCAGCTCGTTCGCCATGTTCGCCGCCGGGCGCGCGTTTGAGCAGGTGCGCAACTCCGTCGGGTACCCGCACCTGAACGTGAAAATCGCCGGCTCGCACGCGGGCATCTCCGTCGGGGAGGACGGCGCGACCCACCAGTGCCTGGAGGACCTCGCGCTGATGCGCACCATCCCGGGCATGGTGGTGCTGAACCCCGCGGACCACTACGAGATGCAGGCCGCCGTAAAGGCCGCGGCCGAATATGTCGGCCCGGTCTACATCCGCCTGGGCCGCCTGGCGGTCGAGAGCTTCAACAACTCCGACGACTACCATTTTGAAATCGGCAGGGGCATCACCCTGCGCGACGGCAGGGACATCACCGTGATTGCGACGGGCCTGATGGTCTCCCGCGCGGTGGAGGCGGTCAGAGAGCTGGAAAAAGAGGGCATCGACGCCCGCCTGATCAACCTGCACACCCTGAAGCCGCTGGACCGCGAAATCATCGTGCGCGCCGCGAGGGAGACGGGAAAAATCGTCACCGTCGAGGAGCACAACGTGATCGGCGGGCTGGGGGATGCCGTCTGCAGCGTGGTCTGCAGCGAGTGCCCGGTCCCGGTCGTGAAAATCGGCGTGAACGACCAGTTCGGCCATTCCGGCCCGGCCGCCGCGCTGCTGGAGCAGTACGGCCTGTGCGCTTCCCATATTGAAGAAGTGGTCAGGCGGGTCCTGAAAAAATAACCGGACGGCCTGTTCGGTCACGGGGCCGCGGGCGGGAAACTGCGCCCGCGGCCCCGCCGTCGATTCGGGGGGAGGGGAGAGCGGTGGAAAATCCTCCGCAAAAGCTGAAGATACTGGTCCTGTACGACATCCTGAAGCGGAAGACGGACGAAGCCCACCCGCTTTCTTCGCGGGAGCTCTGCGCCGCGCTGGAGGAGAAGGGCGTGGCGTGCGCGCGCAAGACGCTTTACCGCGACATCGGCGCGCTGCGGCGCTACGGGGCCGAGATTCTGTACACGCGGAACCCGCGGCCGGGGTTTTTCCTCGCGGAGCGCGCGTTCGAGCCGCCGGAAGTCCGGCTGCTGATGGACGCCGTGCTCGCCGCGCCGTTCATCACGCCGCGCAAGACGCGCGAGCTGCTTGCAAAGCTGGAGGGCCTGCTCAGCGAAGGGCAGGCGGAGCAGGCCCGCGGGCAGGTGTACGTCGAAAAGCGCGTCAAGTTCGACAATGAAGAGATCTACTATGCCATCGACGCGGTCGGCCGCGCCATCGCGGCCGGGCGCAAAATCTCGTTTCTCTACCACCACCGGGTGCTCTCGGGCATCCGCGCCGTACCCGACGCGGGCCGCAGCTTCGTGGTGAGCCCCTACGCGATGATCTGGAGCGGCGACAAATACTACCTTGCCGGCAACTATGGCAAATACGACAGCGTGAGCGTCTACCGGCTGGACCGGATGAAGCACACCGAGGTGCTCGCCGAGGCGGCCCGCCCGTTCGAGGAGGTGTGCTCTTACCGCGGCCGCTTTGACGCGGCCGACTTCGCGCGCAGGACGTTCCACATGTACCACGGGGAGCGGCAGCGGGTGGAGCTCTGCTGCTCCGACGACCTGCTGGAGGCCGTGCTCGACCAGTTCGGCAACGATGTGCGCCTCACGCGCCGCGGGCCGCGGGATTTCTCGCTCCGCGTGGAGGTCGACGTGAGCGAGGGGTTCCTCCAGTGGCTGCTCCAGTACGGCGGGCGGGTGCGGGTGCTTTCCCCGGAGCCCCTGCGGCAGGAGATGCTCCGCCGCATCCGCGGGATGGCCGAGGCGTACGGCATCACGAAAAAAACATGTGCTCAATGAAGATTTTGACGCCGATTCCCGCCAGCACGGCGCCGCCGGCGGTCTCCGCGCGCCCCGCGCACAGGGTGCCGAACCGGTGGCCGACGAAGACCCCCGCGAAGCAGATCGCAAAGGTGATGACGGCAATCAGCAGGACCGAGACGGCCATCAGCCTTGCGGTGGAGGCCCCGACGGCCGAGGGCAGAATCACGCCCGTGGCCAGCGCGTCGATGCTGGTGGCCACGGCCATCGCCAGGATGCTTTTCATCGGGATGTCGTCCCGCAGCGGGCGCGGGTCCCCCTGCTTCCGTTTCCTGCGGGCTTCGAGCATCATGCTGACGCCGAGGTACCCGAGCAGAATCAGCGCAATCCAGTGGTCCACGGCCTGGATGACGCTTTCCCCGGCCTTGCCGACCAGCCAGCCGGCCATGGGCATCAGGCCCTGGAACAGGCCGAAGAAAAAGGCGAGCTTCAGCGCGAACCGGAAGCCGACGCGGCGGGTGCAGGCCCCGCTGGTGATGCTGGCGGCGAGCGCGTCCATCGCAAGCCCCGCGGCGATGCCGCAGAGCGAAAAATAGTCCATCGGATTTCCTCCCGAAGCGAAGCCGGGCCCTGCTTGATAAATCAAACCGACGGGTTTTCGCGATAAAATTGCGCCGAACGAGAAAAGCACGGGAATATTTTCCGTATTCCGAGCATTTTTGACGCTGGGCGGCACGATTTTAGCCGAAACAGACAGGTCCCCCGGTTTTTCAAACGAGGCCCAGGCATTAAAAAATATCCTATCAGGCCGGGGCGCGTTTGTCAAATCCCAGGGCGCAGGGCCGCCCCGGTTTTCCTTGAAGTGCCCGGCGCGCCATGGTATAATGATCTCTAACCTATGATTCGTATTCGCATTCTCAGATTTCGGAAAAAAGACGGGGGTATTCTCATTTGGCATTGGCGGAGCGGAGTGTAAAAAGCGCACGGCGCCTGCCCGCGGCGCGGCATCCGCGGGAGTTCTACGTGAAGCGGGTCGCCGAGATTATGGCGGTGCGCAAGCGCGGCGGCGTGCCCCTGGCGCTGGTGCGCACCTACGGCTGCCAGCAGAACGTCTCCGACAGCGAGAAGCTCAAGGGCCTTCTCGCGCAGATGGGCTTTTCGTTCACGGACGACGCGGAGCGCGCCGACTTCATCCTGTTCAACACCTGCGCCGTGCGCGGCCACGCCGAGAACCGGGTCTTCGGCAACGTGGGCGCCCTCAAGGACCTCAAGCGCCGCCACCCGTCGCTGATTGTGGCGGTCTGCGGCTGCATGATGGAGGAAAAGTCGGCCTCGCAGCGCATCGAGAGCAAATTCCCGTTCGTGAGCCTGGTGTTCGGCACCCATGTGCTGCACCGCTTTCCCCAGCTTCTCTGGACGGTCCTCACCGACAGCCGCCGCGTGTTCGAGCGCGGCGACGAGCAGGAGGACGCGCACATCGTCGAGGGGCTGCCCGTCCGCCGCGGCGGGCGCGTGAAGGCGTTCGTCACGGCGATGTACGGGTGCAACAACTTCTGCTCCTACTGCATCGTGCCGTATGTGCGCGGCCGGGAGCGCAGCCGGGAGCCGGACGCCGTCCTGCGGGAGTTCCGCGGGCTGGTGCAGGCCGGGTACAAAGACATCACCCTGCTGGGCCAGAACGTGAATTCCTACGGCAAAAATCTGCGGGAGCCGGTCAGCTTTTCTGCGCTGCTGCGCCGGCTGGACGCGGTGGAAGGCGACTACCGCCTGCGGTTCATGACCTCGCACCCGAAGGACGCCACGCGGGAGCTGATCGACACCATCGCGGCCGGCCGGCACCTGTGCCGCCACCTGCACCTGCCGGTCCAGTCCGGCAGCGACCGCGTGCTGCGCGCCATGAACCGGGGCTATACGCGGGAAAAATACCTCGCGTTCGTCGAGTACGCGCGGAAAAAAATCCCCGGCCTTTCGCTCACGAGCGACATTATCGTGGGCTTCCCGGGGGAAACTGAAGAGGAGTTCCGCGAAACGCTGGACCTGATTCGGCGGGTGAAGTTCACCTCGCTGTTCACCTTTATCTATTCCCCGCGCGAGGGGACGCGGGCGGCCGCGCTGCCCGACCCCGTGCCGGCCGAAGAAAAGACGCGCCGCCTGCAGCGGCTCTGCGCCGAGCAGGAGAAAATCGCGGCGGCCCGGTGCGCGGGCGAAGTCGGCCGCACGTACCGCGTGCTGGTCGAGGGGAGAAATCCCAGAACCGGCCTGCTGTGCGGCAGGACGGAGGGGAACGAAATCGTGAATTTTCCCGGCGGGGACGGTCTGCTCGGCCGTTTTGCGCAGGTCAGGGTCGTTTCCGCACAGGGATGGGTTCTGCGCGGCGAGGCCGTGCCGGACCGATAAAATCAAAGAATAAGGAGAACCGGTTATGGATATTATCGAGCGGACCAGGGAGCTGGGAAAAGAGATCCAGAAAGACGAGCGCTACCTGAAGTTCCGCCTCGCCGCGCAGGCCGCGGAAGAGGACGGGGCGCTGCAGGACCTCCTCGGGGCGTACAACCGCGGGCGGCTGGCGCTCCAGAGCGAGATGCAGAAGCCGCAGGAGGAGCGCGACGACGGCAAAATCCAGACGTACCGGCAGCAGCTGAACGCCGGCTATTTCGCCGTGATGAAAAATCCGCGCATGGCGGCGTACAACAGGGCCAGGGCGGGGCTGGACCTGCTGATGCGCCGCATGACCGCCATCCTGGAGAAGAGCGCCGCCGGCGAAGACCCGGAGACGGCGGACTACACGGCGCCGGCCTGCGGAGGGGACTGCGCGTCATGCGCAGGCTGCCGCTGAGCGGACGGAAAATTGCGGAGCGGAGGCGGTAGGCGTTGGCGGCACTTTCCCCGATGATGCGGCAGTATTTCGAGATGAAAAAGCAGTACCCGGACACCATCCTGTTTTTCCGCCTCGGCGATTTTTACGAGATGTTCTACGACGACGCCAAGCTCGTGTCGCGGGAGCTGGACCTCACCCTCACGGGGCGCGACTGCGGGCAGGCGGAGCGCGCCCCGATGTGCGGCGTGCCGTTCCACAGCTACGAGACCTATGTGGCGCGGCTGATTGCGAACGGGCACAAGGTCGCCATCTGCGAGCAGATGGAGGACCCCAAGCTCGCGAAGGGCCTGGTCAAACGGAGCATCATCCGCGTGATTACGCCCGGCACGGTGCTGGAGAGCAGCATGCTCGACGAGGGGCGCAACAACTTCATCTGCGCGCTCTGCGTGCGGGACAACCGCGCCGGCGTCTGCTTTGCGGACATCTCCACGGGCGAGACGCACGCCACGCTGCTTGCGGGCAAAAACGCGGCGCAGCTGACCGCCGGGCTGCAGAACGAGCTTTCGCGCTTCTCTCCGCGGGAGCTGCTGGTGAACCAGGGCACGCTGGACCTCACCGGCCTGGCGAAATTCATCCGCGCACGCCTGCACGCCAGCCTGGAGCTGCTGGACGACGGGCAGTTCGACCCGCGGGCGGCGGCCGCACCCGTGGCGCGGCAGTTCCATAAAAAAGACCCCGCGGAGCTGGGCCTGGACGGCATGCCCGAAGTGACCGGCGCCCTCGGCGCGCTGCTCGGCTACCTGCGCCAGACCGAGCGCACGGGCCTGGAGCGCATGGACACCCTCGACCTTTACAGCGGCGCGCAGTACATGCGGCTGAACCTGACGGCCCGCCGCAACCTGGAGCTGCTGGAGACCATGCGCAACAAAGAGAAGCGCGGCTCCCTGCTGTGGGTGCTGGACCGCACCCGCACCCCGATGGGCAAGCGGCTGATCCGCGGCTGGCTCGAGCGCCCGCTGCTGAACCCGGCGCGCATCGACCGCAGGCTGAACGCCGTCGAGGAGCTCACGCGCGACAGCATCCTGCGCGACAGCCTCGCGGAGCAGCTCTCCGGCATCCACGACCTGGAGCGCCTGATGTCCCGCATCGTCTACGGCTCCGCCAACGCGCGGGAGCTGCGGAGCCTTTCCGATGCGGCGGGGCGCCTGCCGGCGCTGAAAAATCTGCTCAAAGACGCAAAATGCGCCCTCCTGAGCCGGATTTATCGGGAAATCGACCCGCTCAGGGACGTGCGGGACCTGCTCGAGCGCGCGATTGTGGACGACCCGCCGTTTTCCGTCCGGGAAGGCGGCCTGATAAAGCCGGGCTTCAGTAAGGAGCTGGACCTGCTCAAGAGCGACATGAGCAGCGGCCGGGGCGTGATTGCGAAAATCGAGGCGCGCGAGCGCGAGCGCACCGGCATCCCGAAGCTCAGGGTCGGCTACAACCGCGTGTTCGGCTATTACATAGAAATCAGCAACGCCTACAAGGACAAGGCCCCGCCCGAATACACCCGCAAACAGACGCTCACGAACTGCGAGCGGTTCATCACGCCGGAGCTCAAGGAGCTGGAGGGCCGCATCCTCGGCGCGCACGACAAATCCGTCCAGCTCGAGTACGAGCTGTTCAGCTCCGTGCGCAAGGAGGCCGCCCGGCAGATGAACCGCGTGCAGACCACGGCGCAGGCCGTGGCGCGGCTGGACGTGCTGCTCTCGTTCGCGCAGGTTTCCGTCGACCGCGGCTACACGCGCCCCACGGTGGACCTGAGCGGCAGAATCGTCCTCAAAAAGAGCCGCCACCCCGTGGTGGAGGCCCTCCTCGAGGAGCCGTTCGTCCCGAACGACGTGCTGCTGGACAAGGGCGAGAACCGCGTGGCCATCATCACCGGCCCCAACATGGCCGGCAAGTCGACCTATATGCGGCAGATTGCGCTGATTGCGATTATGGCGCAGGTGGGCTGCTTCGTCCCTGCCCAGAGCGCGCAGGTCGGCGTCGTCGATGCGGTTTTCACCCGCGTCGGCGCGTCGGACGACCTGGCGGCCGGACAGTCCACCTTTATGATAGAGATGGCCGAGGTCGCCGAAATCGTCCGGGAGGCCACGGCGGACAGCCTGCTCATCCTCGACGAAATCGGGCGCGGGACCTCCACGTTCGACGGCATGAGCATCGCCCGCGCCGTGCTGGAGTACGTCGCCGACAGGCGCCGCCTGGGCGCGAAAACGCTGTTCGCCACCCATTACCACGAGCTGACCGCCCTTGAGGGAACGGTCCCGGGCGTGAAGAACTACAACATCGCCGTCAAAAAGCGCGGGGACGACATCACCTTCCTGCGGCGCATTGTGCGCGGCGGCGCGGACGACAGCTACGGCATCGAGGTCGCAAAGCTCGCGGGCGTGCCGGACCGCATCATCTCCCGCGCGAAGCAGATTCTCGCGCAGCTGAACGCGGGCGGGGAGCCTGCCCCGGCAAAACGGCCCGCGAAGCGGCCGGAGCGGGAGGAGCCGGAGCAGATCTCGCTCACGCCGCCGAACGAGACCGAAATCATGGACAAACTCCGCGCGCTCGACGTGAACACCCTGACGCCCATCGAGTGCATGAACACGCTGTTCGAGCTCTCCAAGCTCGCAAAATAGAAAGCATGCAACCGTTTATTTAAGAGAGGTTTCGCTGTGAAAAGCGTGCAGCTGAAGGACGGAACGACCCTGAAAATCCGCGAGGCCCGCGGGGATGATGCGGAAAAAATCATCGAATATATGAACGCCGTGGGCGGAGAAAGCAATTTTCTGACTTTCGGAAAAAAGGAGTGCCGCCTTTCCGCGGAAGAGGAGAGGGACGCCCTTCAAAACCTGCTGTGCAGGCCGCCCAATCTTTTTCTGGTCGGCTTCGCGGGGGACGGGCTGGCCTGCTGTGCCAATTTCGTCGCCCCGCGGAACGCGCGCGTCGCCCACAACTGCGAAATGAGCGTCACCGTGCGGAAGAAATACTGGCATCTGGGGGCCGCCACCGCCCTGCTCGAAGAACTGATTGCCCATGCGAAAGCCAATCCCTCACTGGAGGCCGTCCACCTCGGCGTCTATGAGAACAACGGGCGGGCCATTCGTCTGTACCGGAAATTCGGCTTTGAGTACAGCGGGTGCCTTCGCAGATATTTCCGTGTGGGGGACCGGTATTACGACGAAATCCTGATGGATTTGTCTTTGAGGCGATAGGGCGAGAAATTCCGCGGAATACGGCGAAAGGAGGGAGCGGAATGGGCAGAATCAATGTGCTGGACAAACAGGTCGCCGAGCTGATTGCGGCGGGCGAGGTGGTGGAGCGCCCCGCTTCCGCCGCGAAAGAGCTGGTGGAAAACTGCATCGACGCGGGGGCGTCGTCCGTCGCGGTGGAGATCCGCAACGGCGGCGTGACCTTCCTGCGCGTGGAAGACAACGGCTGCGGCATCGCGCGCGAGGACGTGCCGCGCGCGTTCCTGCGCCACGCGACCAGCAAGGTCGCGGGCCGCGAGGACCTGAACGGAATCTCGACCCTCGGCTTCCGGGGGGAGGCGCTGGCCTCCATCGCGGCCGTGGCGCGCGTCGAGATGCTGACCCGCACCGAAAACGAGCTGGCCGGCACGCGGTACGGCGTCGAGGGCGGCGAGGAGAAGTTCTGTGAGGACGCCGGCTGCGCCGCCGGCACCACCGTCACGGTGCGGGACCTGTTTTACAACACGCCCGCGCGCATGAAGTTCCTCAAGAAGGACGTCACGGAAGGCAACGCCGTGGCCGCCGTTCTGGACAAGGAGGCCCTCGCCCACCCGGAGGTCGCGTTCCGCTTTCTGCGCGACGGGCGCGAGACCCTGCGCACGCCGGGGGACGGCAGGCTCAAATCCGCCGTCTACGCCGTGTTCGGCCGGCAGTTTACGGCGGGGCTGATTCCCGTCGAGTACGAGCTGAACGGCGTGAAGGTTTCCGGCTTCGTGAGCAGGCCCGCGGCGGCCCGCCCGAACCGCAGCATGCAGAACTTTTTCATCAACGGCCGCTACGTCAAGAGCCGCACCGCCATGGTCGCGCTGGAGCAGGCCTTCCGGGGCTGTCTGATGACTGGCAAGGTGCCGGCATGCGTGCTGCACCTCGCCGTGCCGCTCGCCGCGGTGGACGTGAACGTGCACCCGGCCAAAATCGAGGTGCGGTTCCTGAACGAGCGGCCGGTGTTCGACGCGGTTTACCACGGGGTCAAGACCGCACTGAACCGGGACGACGCCCCGCGCGTGATGAAGCTGGCGGATTCCGCCGCGCCCGCTTTTCCCCGCGGGCACAGCAGCGCCCCCGCGCCGTTCCGGATGCCGGCGCACGAGGTGCCCGTGAGGCTTTACGACGCCGGGACCGCCCCGGCGCCGCAGGCCGGGGAAAAGGGAGCCATGCCCGTGCTTTCCTTTTCCCGCCCCGGCACCCTCGTGCCGCCCGACATCGAGCGGGACGAGCCCGACGCGCCGGAGGCGGAGGCCCCCGCGCGGCCTTCCGCGCCGCGGGACGCGGCCCCGGCGCAGGGCGCGCAGGCTTCCCCGGCGCCCGCGGCCGGGACGGAGCCGGAGGAAAAATTCGTCGGCGAGGCGTTCGGAACCTATATCATCGTTCAGCGGGGCGACAGCCTCGTGTTTTACGACAAGCACGCGGTGCACGAGCGCCTGCTCTATGAGAAGCTCAAAAAGCAGGGCGGGGCGTCGTTTTCCCAGATGCTGCTCGAGCCGGTGACGGTCACGCTCAGCAAGGAGGAGTATTCCGCCGTGCTGGAGTCGCGCGATGCGTGCGCCCAGGCGGGCTTCGAGCTGGAGGACTTCGGCGGCGGCGCGGTGCTGGTGCGCAGCGCGCCGATGGCACTGGCCGGGGACGACGTCGCCGGCGCGGTCGAGGAGATTGCGGGCTACCTGGCCGAAAACCGCAGCGACCTCACGACGCGGAAACTCGACTGGCTCTACCACAACATCGCCTGCCGGGCGGCGGTCAAGGCGGGGGACCCCGCCTCGCCGCAGGAGCTGATGGACCTGGTGCGCCGCGCCGAGCGGCAGGACGTGCGCTACTGCCCGCACGGCAGGCCGGTCTCCTTCGTGCTGATGCGCGGGGAGCTGGAGCGCCGGTTCGGGAGGTCGCGGTGATGGGGAAGATTCCGGTCGCCGCGGTCGTCGGCCCCACCGCGACGGGAAAGACCCGGCTGGCGGTCGCGCTTTCGCTCCGTTTCGGCGGCGAGGTCGTCTCCGCCGACTCCATGCAGATTTACCGCGGGCTCCCGGTCGGAACGGCGCAGCCCGCGCCGGCCGAGATGCGCGGCGTGCCGCACCACCTGGTGGGGTTCCGGGACCCGGCGCAGCCGTTCAGCGTGGCGGATTACGTCCGGCTCGCGTCCCGCTGCATCGCGGAGATCCGCGCGCGGCGCCGCCTGCCGGTCGTCGCGGGCGGCACCGGGCTGTATGTGGACTCGCTCCTGTCGAACGTGCGCTTTGCGCCGGACGGAAAAGACGCCGCCCTGCGCGGGGAACTGCGCCGCCGGGCGCAGGCGCAGGGCCCCGAATCGCTCGCGGCGGAGCTGCGCTCGTTCGACCCGCAGTCCGCCGGGCGCATCGACCCGCACAACGTGGGCCGCCTGATTCGCGCGATTGAGATTTACCGCACCACGGGCGTGACCATGAGCGCGCAGATTGCGCGGTCGAAGGAGGCCCCGCCGCCCTACGACGTGTGCAGAATCGGCCTTGCGTACCGCGACCGGGCGAAGCTCTACGCCGCAATCGACCGCCGCGTGGACCGGATGCTGGGGGCCGGCCTGGCGGAAGAGGCCCGGCGCGTGCTGGCGCTGCCGGATTCTGCGACCGCCGCGCAGGCCATCGGCTACAAGGAGTTCGCACCGTATTTCCGCGGCGAGCGGGACCTTGCCCGGACCGCCGCGGAAATCAAACAGCGGAGCCGGCGGTACGCGAAGCGCCAGCTCACCTGGTTCCGGCGGGGGAAGGACGTCCGCTGGCTCTATGTGGACGACTTCCCGGATTTCGATTCCCTGTGCGCCCGCGCGTTCCGGATTGTGGAGGAAAAGGGGTGGCGGCTGTGACCGGATTCACGGCGAAAAAAGCGGGGTCCACCGCTCTGGCGCTGCTGCTGCTGTTCTACGTCGGCTACCAGATTTACGCGGCCCATTTTTCCCGCATCCGGACCGAATCGGCCTATTACTTCACGGCGTCCGATTCCGTGCAGGCCGACGTGGTGGCGCTGCGAAAAGAAACCGTGCTGAAGTCCCCCGCCAGCGGCGCGGTGGACTATGCGGTCGCTTCGGGCGGAAAGGTCGCGAAGGGCGAGACGGTCGCCTATGTCTATGCCGGCGAGAAACAGGCCGCCGCCCGGAAACAGACGGAGGACGTCGAAGGGGAAATCAAGCAGCTGCAGAGTCTGCAGTCGCCCGGCAGCACCTACGCCGCCAGCCCGGACGCCGCCAACGGGCGCATCTGCCTGCAGCTGACCGGCCTGGCGGGCAGAATCAACGCCGGCAACCTCGCCGGCGTGTCGGAGGACCGGGACGACCTGCTCTATCTGCTGGACGAAAAGCAGCTTGTCACGGGCCGCGTGAGCAACTTCAACAAGCGGATCGCCGCGCTGCAGGCGCAGCGGAAAGCGCTTGCGGCGCAGGCCGGCCGGCCGCTCGGGTCGGTGCAGTCGCCCGCATCGGGCTATTTTACGCAGACGACCGACGGGCTTGAAACCGCCTTCGACCCTTCCAAAGCGCTCTCTTACTCGAGCGGCGACGTGCGCCGCATGCAGAGCGCCGCCCCGTCTCCCGTGCCCGGCGCCCTCGGCAGAATCTGCGAGGACTACGACTGGTACTTCCTCTGCGTCGTGCCGGAGCAGCAGGTGCAGGAGTTCAGACAGCTCGGCGGGGCGCCCGTCTCGGTGCGCCTGCCGTTCGCCTCGGGCACGACGGTCGCCGCGACGGTCGCGGCGGTCAACCGCAGCGCGCAGGGGGAGGCGGCCGTGGCCCTGCAGTGCAAGAACATGACGCCGGCGCTCGCCGCCGTGCGGAAAGAGACGGCGCAGATTGTGCTGCGGGAATACACCGGCGTGCGCGTGAGCCGGAAGGCCGTCCATTATGAACAGGTGACGGCGAAAAAGAAGGGCGCGGACGGGAAGACCGCGACGGTCAGAAAGGACGTGCCCGGGGTTTACGCCGTGCACGGCGGGCAGCTCACGTTCCGGCAGATTTTCCCAAAATTCAGCACGGACAGCTACATCATCTGCGACCCGAATCCGCCGGAGGACGAGCTGCTGACGGGTTCGACCGTAAAGCTATACGACGAAGTCGTCGTGGAAGGGACTGATTTGTATGACGGAAAAGTCGTCGAATGAACTGGAGCAGCGCTTCCGGGACGTGGAGGAGAACCTGAAGGTCATCCGCGAAAAGATGGCCGAGGCGGCCGCTGCCTCCGGCCGCAGGCCGGAGGACATCACCCTGCTGGCCGCGACCAAGACCGTCCCGGTCGAGGTGGTCAACCACAGCATCGGGCTCGGCGTGCGCCGCATCGGCGAGAACCGCGTCCAGGAGCTTCTGGGCAAATACGATTCCTACCGGCTGGAGCACTGCAGCCTCCATTTCATCGGGCACCTGCAGCTCAACAAGGTCAAGTACCTGGTGGGCAAGGTGTCGCTGATCGAGTCGGTCGACAGCGAGAAGCTGGCGAAGCAGATTTCCCGCCTGAGCGAAAAGAACAACACCGTCACCGACATCCTGCTGGAAGTCAACATCGGGCGGGAACCGAACAAATCCGGCGTGCTGCCGGAAAAGCTGCCGGAGCTCCTCGAGTACGCGGCGTCTTTGCCGGGCGTGCGCGTGCGCGGGCTGATGGCCATTCCCCCGGCCGGCGCCCCGGCGGAGGAGACCAGAAATTATTTTTTGAGGATGCACCGATATTTTGTTGACATAAAGAGCAAAAAAATAGATAATGTAGCTATGGACTGCCTGTCCATGGGGATGTCCGCCGATTACCCGGAGGCGATCCGGGCGGGGGCGAACCAGGTCCGCATCGGCACGGCCCTTTACGGGCCGCGCGTATATCCGCAAAATTAAACTGACGGAGGGACGACTATGGCCGGTTTTGTGGAAAAAATCAAGGATATGTGGAATCCGCCGGAGGACGAGTACGACGAGTACGACGACCCGGAGGAAGAACAGGAGGACGCCGTGGCTGACCGCAAACAGGCGAAGACGGCGGAAGAGAGCGCGCCCCGCGACCGCGAGGCCATCCGCCGCGCAGCGATGAACCCGAACAACAAGGTGGTCAACATCCATGCGACCGCGCAGCTGCAGGTCGTGCTGTTCAAGCCGGAGCGCTTCGGCGAAGACACCTGCACCATCGCGGACGAGCTGCTCAAGATGCACACCGTCGTGCTGAACCTCGAGAGCACGGACAGGGACGTCGCCCGCAGAATCGTCGATTTTCTGAGCGGCGTGGCCTATGCCAACGGCGGGAAAATCAAGCGCGTGGCGACCAGCACCTTCATCATCACGCCCTACAACGTGGACCTGACGGGCGAAGACGTGATGGACGAGCTGGAGAACAACGGCGTCTATTTCTGATGCGGGACGTTGTCCCGGACGATTTGCTGGAAGCGCGGATTCGGGAGGCGGCCCGACTTGCCGAGGGCGGCCGCGCGCGGTTCGTGGGCTTTCTCGACGCGCACGGGGCGCGCCTCGCCGCCGAGACCGCCCGGCGCGGCCGCTTTTCCAGCTGCCTGCTGTGGGGCGGGTATGCGGACGCGGAGCGCGTGATGTTCGGGGCCTTCCCGGCTTTTCTGCGGCCCGCCGGCGAAAAGTTCCCCGTCGCCGCCCTCACGGCGGTTTACCGGCCGCAGGAGCGGCTCACGCACCGCGACTTTCTGGGCGCGCTGCTGGCCGCCGGGATTGAGCGCGCCGCCCTCGGCGACATATTGGCGGGAACGGGGCGGTGCGTGTTTTTCTGCCGGCGGGAAATCGCCGGTTTCCTGTGCTCCGAGGTGACGAAAATCGGCGGGGCGGGCGTCCGCATTTCCGCCGGCGCCGAGCCGCCGTACCCGGAGCGCCGCTTCGCGCCCTTTTCGGGCGTCATCGCCTCCGCCCGGCTGGACTGCGCCGTGGCGGCGGCGGTGGGGACCAGCCGGGAAAAGGCGGCGAAAATGATTCGCGCGCGCCTGGTGGAGCTCAACCACGAGCCCGCGCAGGCGCCCGACGCCGGCGTTGCGGAAGGCGACGTGCTTTCGGTCCGCGGGCAGGGCCGCTTCGCGATAGACCGCCTGGGGCCCAGGACCAAAAAGGGAAGGCTCGGCGTCGCCGGCCGGAAATATATGGGATGAGGTGAACTTTATGCTGTCGCTGAACGACATTATCAACATCGGCTTCCGGAAATCCGGTTTTTCCGGCTACCGTGCGGAGGATGTGGACGCCTTTGTGGACCGCGTGCGCGAATCCTACGACGAGCTCCTGAAGAAAAACGTCTCCCTGCAGGAGGAAGTCGACAAGCTCAAGGGCGAGAACCAGGAGAATCTGGAGAAGCTGAAAGTGCTTGCCGGAAAAGTCGAGGAGTACCGCTCGCAGGAAGACGAGATTAAAAACGCGCTCATAAGCGCCCAGAAGCTGAGCGACGCCTCCGTGCGCGAGGCGCGCCACAAGGCGGAGATTATCGTCAAGGACGCGAACCAGAAGGCCGACCGCATCGTGGCCGGGGCAGACGAGAAAGTGGAGGACCAGAAGCGGGAGCTGGAGCGCCTGCGGCGGGCCGTTTCGGATTTTCGCTCCAGTCTGCTTGAGATTTACAAAAAGCACCTCACATTGATCAACGCCCTGCCGCAGCAGAAACCCGCGCAGCAGGCGGCCGCCCCGCAGCCCGCGCCGGCCGCCGAAGCGGAGGACGACGCCCCGAAATCCGAGAAGGAAGAGCCCGCCTTCACCGCGAGCATCTCGAATTTTGAGGACGAGCCAAACCAGTAATTTTTCGCATATCAACATCTTGGAGGAAAACAACCGATGGATTATAAAAGCACCCTGAACCTTCCCAAAACGGAATTCCCCATGCAGGCCAAGCTTCCAAAGCGCGAGCCGGGCATGCTGGAAGCGTGGCAGAAGGGGCAGGTCTATGAAAACGTGATGAAGAAGAACGAAGGCCGCCCGCTGTATGTGCTGCACGACGGCCCGCCGTACGCGAACGGGAACATCCATTTGGGGACCGCTCTCAACAAGGTGCTGAAGGATATCATCATACGGTACAAAAACATGGCGGGGTTCTGCGCCCCCTACGTGCCCGGATGGGACACGCACGGCCTGCCGATTGAGCGCAAGGCCATCCAGAGCGTCGGGCTAAACCGCAGGAGCGCCGACCCGGTCGAGTTCCGCAGGTGCTGCCGCGACTTTGCGCTTTCACATGTCAAGGGCATGACCGGGCAGTTCCAGCGCCTGGGCGTGCTCGGCAACTGGACGCACCCGTACCGGACGCTGGACCCCAGCTTTGAGGCGAAGCAGATTGAGGTCTTCGGCGAAATGGCCCTCAAGGGCTATATCTATAAGGGCCTGAAGCCGGTCTACTGGTGCCCGCACGACGAAACCGCCCTCGCCGAGGCGGAGATCGAGTATGCCGAGGACCCGTGCGATTCCATCTACGTCAAGTTCCGCGTGACGGACGACAAGGGGCTGTTCACCGCGAAGGGCGCCGACCTGGCGCACACCTATTTCGTGATCTGGACGACGACGACGTGGACCCTTCCCGCCAACGTGGCCATCTGCGTCGGCCCGCAGTTCGAGTATTCGCTGGTCCGCAGCGGGGACGAGTGGTTCGTGATGGCGTCCGCGCTGTATGAATCCGCCATGAAGGAAGCGGGGAAGACCGAGTACGAGGTCGTCGCGACCTTCAAGGGCGCCGAGCTGGAGTATATGAAGACCGCCCACCCGTTCCTCGACCGCACCTCGCTCGTGATTGTGGGCGACCACGTCACGCTGGAGAGCGGCACCGGCTGCGTGCACACCGCTCCCGGCCACGGCGTCGAGGACTTCGAGGTCTGCCACAACCACTACCCCGACCTTCCCGTCGTCGTCCCGGTGGACAGCCGCGGCCGCATGACCGCCGAAGCGGGCGGGCAGTTCGCGGGCCTGACGACCGACGAGGCCAACGGGGCCATCCTGCGGCATTTAAAGGAAACCGGGGCCCTGTTCGCCGTCAAGCACATCGTCCACCAGTACCCGCACTGCTGGCGCTGCAAGCATCCCGTGCTGTTCCGCGCGACCGAGCAGTGGTTCTGCTCGGTGGACGCCATCAAGGACAAGACCATCGAGGAAATCGACAAGGTCCGCTGGATTCCTGCCTGGGGCCGCGACCGCATCGCGTCGATGGTGCGCGAGCGGAAGGACTGGTGCATCTCCCGCCAGCGCCTGTGGGGGGTTCCCATCCCGATCTTCTACTGCAAGAAGTGCGGCGCGCCGCTGATTGCCAGAGAGGCGTTCGCGGCGGTCTCGCAGCTTTTCGGCAAAGAGGGCTCCGACGCCTGGTTCCGCCGGCCGGCGGAGGAGATTCTGCCGGAGGGGACCGTCTGCCCCAAGTGCGGGGGCAGGGAGTTCACCAAAGAGCGCGACGTGATGGACGTGTGGTTCGATTCCGGCTGCAGCCACGCCGCCGTGCTCACGTCGCGGCCGGACCAGCACTGGCCCGCCGACCTGTACCTGGAGGGGAACGACCAGCACCGCGGCTGGTTCCAGTCCTCGCTGCTGACCAGCGTCGCGTGGAAGGGCAAAGCGCCCTACAAGGCGGTGCTGACCCACGGCATGGTCATCGACCTGGAAGGGCGCAAGATGTCGAAGTCGCTGGGCAACGGCATCGCCCCGGCCGAGGTCATCAGCCGCTATGGGGCGGACGTGCTGCGGCTCTGGGTCGCTTCGAGCGACTATCAGTCCGACGTGCGCATCTCCAACGAGATTCTCAAGCAGCTTTCCGACGCCTACCGCAAGATCCGCAACACCGCGCGGTTCATGCTCGGCAACCTGGCCGACTTTGACCCGGACGCCGACTTGGTCGCCCCCGACCGGATGGAGCCGATCGACCGCTGGGTGCTGTACCGGTTCGACCGCCTGGCAGAGCAGGCCCGCAAAGACTACGACGCGTTCGAGTTCCACCGGATCTATCAGGCCGTCCACAATTTCTGCGTGGTGGACCTCTCCAACTTTTACCTGGACGTGCTCAAGGACAGGCTGTATGTGGAGCGGGCGGGCAGCGCGACCCGCCGCGCCGCGCAGAGCGCGATGTTCCTGATGCTCGACGGCATCACGCGCCTGCTGGCGCCGATTCTCGCCTTCACTTCGGATGAAATCTGGAGGAGTATGCCGCACCGCGCCGGCGAGAACGCGGAGCATGTGCTCTACAACGACATGCCGGAACCGACCGGCGTGAAGGCGGCGGCCGCGGACGTGGAAAAGTGGGACCGGATTCAGATGCTGCGCGAGGACGTGAAAAAAGCGCTCGAAATCGCCAGAAAGGAAAAGACCATCGGCGCTTCGCTCGATGCCAAGGTGGAGCTGCACTGCACGGGCGGGCTTTACGATTTCGTCAAATCGGTGGAGCCCGAGCTTCCCGCGGCGCTGATTGTGTCGCAGGTGGCCGTCGCAAAGGACCAGAAGGGCGCGTATGCGGGGGAGCGCCTGCCCGGCCTTTCGGTCACGGTCTCCCGCGCCGAGGGCGTAAAATGCGCCCGCTGCTGGACCTACAGCGCGACGGTGGGCAGCGACCCGGACCATCCGGACGTCTGCGCCCGCTGCGCCGGGGTCCTGAAGCAGGAATAAACCGCTTGCGTCCCGTCCCGCCGCCCGGCCGCTTCCGGCTGCCGGCGGCGGGACGGGACTGCCGTTCCAAAAGGGGAAAGGAGCTATCTCTTTGGTCGTTATCGCTTTGCTGCTGGCCGTGCTGCTGGCCGTGGCGGATCAGCTTTTCAAGCTGCTCACGGTCGTCTACCTCAAGCCGCGGGGAACCAGACCCGTGCTGGACGGGTTCCTGGAGCTGGAGTATGTCGAAAACCGCGGCGCGGCCTTCAGCATCCTGCAGGACCGCCGGTGGTTTTTTGTCTCCGTGACGGTCATCCTGTGCGTTCTGATTGTGTTCCTGATGTTCCGCTATGAAAACCAGAGCTCCTTTTCGTGGGCGGCGTCCGTCCTCGTCCTCGGCGGCGGGCTCGGCAACCTTACGGACCGGCTGTGGCGCGGCTTTGTGGTGGATTACATCCACTTCTCCTTTTTTCCGGCGATCTTCAATTTCGGGGACTGCTGCGTGACGCTGGGGGCCGTGTTCTTCCTGATTCACGTTTTCTTCTTCGCCGACCGGAACAGCGGGGTCGAAAAAGTCCTGCGGACCAAATAAGATGCGTCGCCTGAGCTTTACGGCCGGCGAAGAGGACGCGGGCCTTCGCCTGGACCGGCTGCTCTGCCGGCGGGTGGCGGAGCTTTCGCGCTCCGCCGCGGAGAAACTGATTGCGCGCGGCGGCGTCTCGGTCGGCGGGGCGCCGGCGCGGAAAAGCTACCGCTGCGCGCCGGGGGATCGGGTGGAGCTGGCGATTCCGGAGCCGAGGCCGCTCGAGGTCCTTCCGCAGCCCATCCCGCTCGAAATCCCCTATGAGGACGACGACCTGCTGGTGGTCAACAAGCCGAAGGGCATGGTCGTCCATCCCGCCGCGGGCCACCCGGACGGCACGCTGGTCAACGCGCTGCTGGCGCACTGCGGCGGGTCCCTTTCCGGCATCAACGGCGTGCTGCGGCCCGGCATCGTGCACCGCATCGACAAGGACACCAGCGGCCTGCTGATTGTCGCCAAGAACGACTTCGCGCACCGGAGCCTCGCCGCCCAGATAAAAGCGCACAGCTTCACCAGAATCTACGAGGCGGTGGTCGTCGGCCGCCTGAAAGACGACGACGGCACGGTGGACGCGCCGATCGGCCGCCACCCGAAGGACCGCAAAAAAATGGCCGTGACGGAGAAGAACTCCAGGCGCGCCGTCACGCATTACCATGTGATTGCCCGGTACGAGGGCTACACCCACGTGCGGCTGAAGCTGGAGACCGGCCGCACCCACCAGATACGGGTGCACATGGCGTACCTCGGTCACCCGGTCGCGGGCGACACGGTCTACGGGCCGCGCAGGCCGGTGCCGGGGCTGAACGGCCAGTGCCTGCACGCGCGGGTGGTGGGCTTCCGCCATCCGCGCGACGGGCGCTATATCGAAATCACCAGCGAGCTGCCGCCTTATTTCACGGCGTTCCTCAGGCGGCTCCGCCCGGTCTGAACGGGGGCGAACGGGCATGGGCGAAAAAAAGACCGGGCCCGGCGGGGAGGAACAGGCCCGCCAGGTCCGGTATCTGATTCTGATTGCCGCGGTGCTCGGCGCGGTGATTATCGGGTACAATGCGTTCTATGTGCCGGACGCGGAGCTTCTGGAGCCGGCCGCGGCCGCCGATTTTTCGTCTGCCACGGCCGCCGCGCAGGAAAAAGGCGGGGAAGCGTACGTCCCCGCCCCCGTTTCGCAGGCCGCGTCGCCTTCCCGCGCGCCCGCTTCTTCAGTCGCGGAAAAGACATCCGCGCCCCGCACTTCCTCCGCAGAGGCGCCCGCAGGCTCTGCCGGCGGGACGGCGGGGAAAATCAACCTCAACACCGCCACGGCCCGGCAGCTCAGCGACGGGCTGGACGGCATCGGCGACGCGCTCGCCGCCCGCATCGTCGCGTACCGCGAGCAGCACGGCGGCTTTAAAACCGTGGACGAGCTGAAGAACGTCTCCGGCATCGGCGACAAAAAGCTGGAGGCCCTCCGCGGCTCCGTGACCGTCGGGTAAGCGGCCCGCCTAAAGCTCGGCGGCGGGACCCAAATCGACCACCTTGTCCGGCGTGATGTCGGCCAGCGCCGCGCACCCCGTCATTTTCATCGCGTCTTTCAACTCCGCGATGATTTTTTTTGTGTAGAGCGAAACGCCCTCTTTTCCGCCGCCGCACGCGGCAATCACATAGGGCCGCCCAATCAGCACGGCGTCCGCGCCGAGCGCGAGGGCCTTGAACACGTCCAGGCCCGTGCGGATGCCGCCGTCGAGGAAGACTTTCATCCTGCCGCCCACGGCTTTCCGGATGGCCGGCAGGACCTCGACGGTCGCGGGCGTCTGGTCAATCACGCGACCGCCGTGGTTGGAGACGACGATGCCGTAGGCCCCGCACTCCAGCGCTTTGAGCGCGGCGGCGGGGGTCATGATGCCCTTGAGGAGGAACGGCCGCTCCGCGTAAGCCGCGATTTTTGTGAGCTCCGCGACGGTTTTCGCGCGCACGGGCTTGCCGGCCGCCGCCAGCAGGGGGAGCCCCGCCGCGTCGATGTCCATGGCCATTCCCATGGCGCCGGATTCCTTGACCAGGTCCATCTTTGCGCGCAGGGTTTCCGCGTCCCAGGGCTTTACGGTGGGCACGGCCCGCCCGCCCGCGGCCTTTACGGCGGCGAGCGGGTCGGTCAGGTAAAAATCCGGCGCGCCGTCGCCGGTGAAGGCCGCGCACCCGGCCTCGATGCAGCCGGGGACCAGGGCCTGCGCATAGGTGCGCTCGTTCAGGAAACCATTGTAGTTGACGCCGAGGCCGCTGATGGGCGCGGCGAACACGGGGGCGGCGAACTTCCGGCCGAAAAGCGTGGCGGAGGTGTCCTGCCCGCGGTCCTCGTAAATCAGGTCCATATTGATTTTAATCTGCGCCAGGCGTCTGCAGTTGCGGATGAACGACGCGCCGGAGCCCTTTCCGCCCGTGCCGGGGATTTCGCCCCGGCAGGCGACGCCGTTGCATTCCCGGCAGACCCGGCAGTTCGGAGCCATGTTTTTTCTCGCGTTTTGCAGAACTTCCCGATAGGTCATTCCAGAATTCCTCCAGACTTGCGGAGCGGCCGCATTTGCTTTTTTCAGGCTCTGCGAAAAGTATAGCATCCCGCCCGCGGCGCGTCAAACGCTCCGCCGGGTTTTCGGCCGCCTTAACTTTCGGCGCGAAATATGGTATGATAACAGGGACTGCCGCCGCGGGGCGGGCCGGGACGCGGCCCGGGCGCCGCGGGCGGGGCGGGGAAGAGCGTTTTCGAGAGGATCCTTATTTTCTGAAGCGGGGAGACCGATATGGGAAAGTACGATGTCGTGATAGTAGGCGCCGGCCCGGCCGGCATTTTCACCGCGCTGGAGCTGGATAAGCTGGCGCCGGAAAAGAAGCTTCTGATTGTGGATTCCGGCAGCGCCATCGAGCGCCGGGCGTGCCCCGCGCGCACCACGGGCGTCTGCGCCCACTGCGCCACCTGCAGCATTATGAACGGCTGGGCCGGCGCGGGTGCGTTTTCGGACGGAAAGCTTTCGCTTTCGGAAGAGGTCGGCGGCAACATCACCGACTACATGTCCGTCCGGCAGGCGCGCAGCCTGATTCATTATGTGGATGGAATCTATCTGCATTTCGGCGCGCCGAATAAAATTTACGGCAAAAACGAAAAGTTCGCGGAAAAGGTCGCCTACCGGGCCAGGCGGGAAAATATCCAGCTGATTCCCTGCCCGGTGCGGCACATGGGGACGGAATATTCCTATCAGGTGCTCAAGGCCATGTACCAGTACCTTTCTTCGCGCCCGAATTTCGAGTTCCGCGAGAAGACCACCGCGGAGCGGATCCTCACCCGCGGCGGGGCCGCCTGCGGCGTGCTGCTCTCCGGCCCGGACGGGAAGGAGGAAACGGTGGAGGCGCCCCGCGTGGTCCTCGCCCCCGGCCGCGGGGGGGCCGGCTGGCTCAGCCGCATCGCAAAAGAGAACGACCTGCCCATCGCCAACAACGAGGTGGACATCGGCGTCCGCGTCGAGGTGCCGAACGCCGTGCTGGACCCGCTGACCAAGAACCTGTACGAGGCGAAGCTGGTCTATTACTCCGACACGTTTGAAAACAAGGTGCGCACCTTCTGCATGAACCCGGGCGGGCTGGTCAGCGAGGAGCATTACGACACCGGGAACGGCGGCATCGCCGTGGTGAACGGGCACTCCTACGCCGAGGAAGAGCGCCGGACCGAAAACACCAACTTCGCGATGCTGGTCTCCACGCGCTTTACGGAGCCGTTCAACCAGCCGATTGAGTACGGCCGCTACATCGCCCAGCTCGGCAACATGCTGACCGGCGGCGGCATCATGATTCAGCGGCTCGGCGACCTGCTGATGGGCAGGCGCACCGACGCGACGCGGCTGAAGAAATCGACGACCATCCCGACCCTGAAGACCGCCGTGCCGGGCGACCTTTCCTTCGTGCTGCCGCACCGGCACCTGACCAGCATCGTCGAGGCCCTGCGCGCGTTCGACAAGCTGGCGCCCGGCCTCTACTCCAAAAATACGCTTCTGTACGGCGTCGAGGTCAAGTTCTACTCGTCCAAGGTCGGCGTCAAAAACAATTTCGAGACGAAAGTCAAAAACCTATACGCCATCGGCGACGGCGCGGGCATCACCCGCGGCCTGATGCAGGCGTCCGTCACGGGCGTCGTGGTCGCCCGCGACATCGCCGGGCAGCGTGACGCTGCATCCGCCGGCCCGGCGTGAAGAATGCCGGAAAAAGAATGCTCCCGGGGCGCTGTGCCCCGGGAGCTGTCTTTTACTGCCCCGCCAGAATAAGCTCT
>DHOB01000023.1:32728-33000 GCA_002409675.1 Ruminococcaceae bacterium UBA5401 | reverse complement strand
TCCGTGCTGGATGGCGGGCCGTGAGCGTGACGCTGTATCCACCGGCCCGGCGTGAAGAATGCCGGAAAAAGAATGCTCCCGGGGCGCTGTGCCCCGGGAGCTGTCTTTCACTGTCCCGCCAGAATAAGCTCTGTGTTTTCTCCGTGCTGGATGGCGGGCCGTGAGCGTGACGCTGCATCCGCCGGCCCGGCGTGAAGAACGCCGGAAAAAGAATGCTCCCGGGGCGCTGTGCCCCGGGAGCTGTCTTTCACTGCCCCGCCAGAATAAGCTCT
>DHOB01000023.1:23388-32566 GCA_002409675.1 Ruminococcaceae bacterium UBA5401 | reverse complement strand
TCCGTGCTGGATGGCGGGCCGTGCATGCAGACTCAGTCTGCTCAGCTTGCCGCGTATTCCCTGCGGTACCGGCGGACGGCGTCGGTGATTACGCCGCCTATCAGGCTGTGGCCCTCCGCGTTCGGGTGGATGCCGTCCTCGCAGATCAGCTTCTGGTAGTTCACCCGCTCCAGAAAGGCGCTGCTGATGTCGATAATCGGCACGTCGCAGCTTTTTGCCAGGCGGAAGACCGCCAGGTTGTACATCTCGTGCCAGCGGTAAATATGCTCCACATCGCCGAGAAAGCGCAGCAGGTTTTGGGGGTTCAGCCCGCGCGAGAACCACGCGAAATACCGCTTCGCGTTGACGGGCGGCAGGGAGAGCAGGACCGGCGAGCTGCCGTTCCGCCGGACCTCGTCGATCATCTCGGCGTATTTCTGCAGAAACGCGCCCATCGGCGTTTTGGGCTGGTGGTCTTTCTCCGGCGCGGCCGAGACCTCCGCCCATTTGTAGTCGCAGTCGTTTCCGCCGAACTCCAGCACGGTGTAGTCGTACTGCTTCAGCTCGTCCAGATGCCTGCGCATCGTCTCCAGACCCTTGGAGACGGTGCAGCCGAACTTGGAATAGTTGTGCATCCGGAACCCCATGCCGCTTTTCACCAGATTCAGGAAGCTGTCTTTCAGCAGGGTATATTTTTTTGCGGCGCTGTCGAAAACGACGCCTTTCGTCACGGAATCCCCGAAAATACACACGGAATCGCTCATCTGTTCTGCCCCCTTCGAGGAATCGGACGATATCCGATATCTTCACATCTTATATCAAACACTATAGAATACAATTCCGGTGATGTCAATATTCTTCCCGCAGAGATTTGGGGTATTTCCGGCGCGAATTCTGCGGATACGCGGATTCTGTCGGTATATTTTATAAATATTGAAGCATCAGGAAAGGCCGCGCGGCGGTTTGCGGGCCGTGGTATACGTGGTATAATAGCGTTGCGGACGATGCCGGGAGGGGCGAAGATGCAAAAGAATTTTGTCTATGCCGGGTACCCGGATTTTCTGCGCGAGCTGCGCTCCCTGGCGGAGGAGCCGTACGCGCAGTTCCAGAGGCGCCTGGTTCCCGGCGAAAAGATTCTCGGCGTGCGGATGCCGAAGCTGCGCGCGCTGGCAAAGCAGATTGCAAAAGGCGACTGGCGGCGGTTCCTCGCCGACGCGCGGGACGACACGCTGGAGGAAACGATGGTCCAGAGCCTCGTGATCGGCGGCGCCGGGATGGAATACCGGGAAGCGCTTGCCCGCGCGGCGGAATTCGTCCCGAAAATCAAAAGCTGGGCGGCCTGCGACGTCTGCGCCTCTTCGTTCCGCTTTCTGAAGCAGAACCCGGAGCGGTCGTTTGCATTTCTGGAGAAGTGCCTCGCCGGCGGGAGTGAATTTTCCGTCCGGTTTGCGGTTACCTTAATGGCGGCGTTCTTTATGAGCGACGGCTGTCTTGCGCGGCTGTTCGCGGCCTTCGACCGCGCGCCCTGCGGCGGATATTACGCGAAGATGGCCGTCGCGTGGGCGGTTTCGAGTTGCTTTGTCAAATATCCGGAGCGGACGGCGGCGTATCTGCGCCGCTGCCGGCTGGACGACTGGACCTACAACAAATCCCTGCAGAAAATCGTGGAATCGCGCCGGGTGGACCGGCGCACCAAAGAAACCATCCGCTCGATGAAACGAACCAATCGACACAAAAAGGAATGCGGAAAGGAAGGATGAATCCAATGCTGGACGATCGTAAATGCGCTATTATCGGCTGTGGATTTGTGGGGGCGAGCTCCGCCTTCAGCCTGATGCAGAGCGGCCTGTTTTCCGAGATGGTCCTGATTGATGTGAACCGGGACCGCGCCGAGGGCGAGGCGATGGATCTGGGCCACGGCCTTCCGTTCGCGCAGCCGATGGAGATCTATGCGGGAAGCTACGACGACCTCAGGGACTGCGGCCTGGTCATCATCGCGGCCGGCGCAAACCAGAAGCCCGGCGAAAGCAGGCTGGACCTCGTCCGTAAAAACGTCGGGATTTTCCGGCAGATTATCCCGGAAATCACCGGGCGCAACGCCGAAACCACCCTGCTGGTCGTCTCCAACCCGGTGGATATCCTGACTTATGTAACCCTGAAGCTTTCCGGCTTTCCGGCAAACCGGGTCGTCGGCTCCGGCACCGTGCTGGACACCGCGCGCCTCAAGTACCTGCTGGGCCGCCAGCTCCGCGTGGACAGCCGCAGCGTGCACGCCTGCATCATCGGCGAGCACGGCGACAGCGAGCTCGCCGTGTGGAGCAGCGCGAACATCGCGGGCGTGGACCTGCGCAGCTTCTGCGAGCAGAGCAGCTACTGCGACCACCCGGAGAGCCTCAGGAAGCTCGCGGAGGACGTGCGCAACAGCGCCTATAAAATCATCCGGAAAAAGGGCGCGACCTATTACGGCATCGCCATGGCGGTGCGCCGCATCGCGGAGTGCATCCTGCGCGACGAGCACTCCATCCTGCCGGTCTCGAGCCTGGTCGAGGGGCATTACGGCCTGCACGACCTGTGCATGGGGCTGCCGGCCATCGTCGGCAGAAACGGCGTGGAGAAGATTGTGGATATCGGGCTCAGCGGCGAAGAACAGGCCGAGCTGAAAAAATCCGCCGATACCCTCCGCAGGGTGCTGGATTCGCTCGAGCTCCCGCGGTAAAATCTTTTTTGCCGGGCGGCGGGCTTCCTTTCAGGAAGCGCCCGCCGCCTTCGGCGGCCGGCCGTCCAGCAGGGGAGAGCGCGGGTCGTGCCGGGCGGCGCGGCCCGCCGCCCGCCGGGGGTCGGTGGCGTAGCAGTAGACGCAGCCGTTCCGGCAGGTGTCGTAGGCGCCGATGTCCACGCTTTCGGCGCAGTTGCAGCCCGGGCGCTGCCCGCGGTCCCTGCGCAGGCGCAGCGGCCGGCCGGTGATGGATTCGATTTTTTCCGCGTCGATGCACGCGCCGGGCCGGATGCCGTACCGCGCGAGGTCGATGCTCTCGCAGCAGGCCCGCAGCGTGAGGCCGTGCCGGGCGGCGGTTTCGGCAAAGCCCGCCGCCACGTGCTCCATCACGGCCGGCGGGACCGGATGCAGGCCCAGCCCCGCCGTGTTGCGGCGCGTTTTGGCGTACAGGTCGAGGAAGCTGAACACGCATTCCCGCGTGCAGCCCTCCAGCGCGCCGCACAGGCGCGCAAACTGGCGCAGGTGCCACGCGGGCGTGAGTTCCGGCGTGCAGATGACCGGGTCGTACCGCCAGACCACGCGCTCCGGCCCGACCGCCCGGCTCAGGCGGCGGAACGTTTCGACAATCTCCCGCTTCGGGGGCAGGCTGCGCTCCAGCCCGCCCCCGTAGGGCGTCAGGGTGAACTGAAAATAGAACGGCAGCCCGGCGCGCTCCAGCTCGCCCAGACGGCCGAGCATGGGGGCCGGGTTCTTCGTCCAGAACACGATGCAGTCCACGTCCTCCGGCGCGAGGGAGACGCGCGAGATGCGCACGGGGAAGAACGGGTTGCGGACCAGCGCGAACCCCGCCTTCACGCGGTTGAAGAACCAGTCGGAGTAGCAGGCGGGGATATCCGTCCGCCGGCTTGCGCTCAGAATCACGCCGCGTTCCCTCCTTTCCGCCGCGGGCGCGGCTTTTAAAATTGGACTTTTTTCCGCCCTGCGGATATGCTACAATATGCTGTGTCAAATCTGCGAAACAAAGGACTGGTTCACTTGCAGAAAGTCAGAGAAATGAAGCGGGACGACTGGGACGCCGTGGCCGCCATCTATCGCCAGGGGATAGCGGGCAGCCTCGCGACCTTTGAAACGGCCTGCCCGCCGTATGAAAAATGGGACGCGGCGCATCTGCCGTTCGGCCGGTTCGTCTGCGAAAACGACGGCAAAATCACGGGGTGGGTCGCCCTTTCGCCGACTTCGCCCCGGGCCTGCTTTTCCGGCGTGGCCGAGGTCAGCATCTACATCGCCGAGGGCGCCAAGCGCCGGGGCGCGGGGACGCTGCTTCTGCAGAAGGTCATCGGGGCGTCGGAACAGAACGGGGTCTGGACCCTGCAGTCGTCCATCATGCGCAACAACGAGCCGAGCCTCGCCCTTCACGCGAAGTGCGGCTTTCGCGCGATCGGGTACCGCGAAAAAATCGCGCGCGACGGGCGCGGCCGCTGGCGCGACACCGTGCTGATGGAGCGCAGAAGCCCCCTGCCGCAATACGGCGGGGAATATGCCGTGGCCATGGTGGGCCAGACTGTCGGAAAGCCCTGTCCCACCCCATGAAAATCGGGATTTTCGATTCCGGCATCGGCGGAATCACGGTCCTGCACCAGGCCCTTCTGGCGCTGCCGCAGGCGCGGTTCCTCTATTACGCCGACGCCGACCACGTCCCTTACGGGGAAAAGAGCCGGGAAGAGATCGTGCGCTACGCCGACGAAGCGGTCGGCTTTCTAGCGCGGCGGGGCGCCGTCGCCGTCGTCGTCGCCTGCAACACCGCGACCAGCGCGGCCATCGGCTTTCTGCGCGGGAAATACCGCTTTCCCATTCTGGGGATGGAACCGGCGGTCAAACCGGCGGTGCAGACCTGCGGCGACAAGCGGGTGATGGTCGTCGCAACGCCCGTCACGGTGCGGCAGGACAAGCTCAGGAACCTGCTGAAGCGGGTGGACCGGACCCACACGGTGGACCTGCTGGCCCTGCCCGGCCTGGTGCCGTTCGCCGAGCGCGGCGAGTTCGATTCCCCGCGCGTGCGGCAGTATCTGGAGCGGACGTTCGCCCCGTACGACCTGTCGCGGTACTCCGTCCTGGTGCTCGGCTGCACGCATTTTAATTACTTTAAGGATACTTTTGCCAGGATATTCCCGCCTGGAATCGCCCAGGTCGACGGCTGCGAGGGCACCGTCAACAACCTTGTGCGCGTGCTGCGGCAGACCGGCCTTTCCGGCCCCGGGGAGCCCGGCGCCGAATACTATATTTCCGGCCGGGCGGTCACCGACGCGCCGACCTTGGAGAAAATCGCCCGCCTGCACCGGCGGCTCGGCGAAATGCTGCGGTATTAGTTTTTCGCCGGGCTTTCGCCGCCGCGCAGGAACTCCCGCAGGGCGCCGAGCTTTGCCTCGCAGTCCCGGATGCCGAGCTCGTAAATCCGGTGGAGCTTTTCGGGGTGCTTTTCATAGCGGCTGGTGACGAGGGGAACGCTCGGGCGGATCACAAACGCGCGGCCCTCCCGCTCCAGCCGGCGGCAGACCTCCAGCTCGCTGTTGTAGGTCTCCGGCCGGCGCATCATGGCCTCGATGAACCTGGGGTACGCGCCGTACCGCACGTGCAGCACCGCGCGCGGGAACTCGGGGCGGGCGCTTTTGCGGTAGGAGGCGTCCCGCGTCAGGACAATCACGTTTTTCTGGTTGCCGTCAAAGATGGAGCGCTCGACGGGAATCGGCATCGCGCAGCCGCCGTCCAGCAGCTCGTGCCCGCGGAAGCTCACGGTGTTGCACACCATGGGCAGGGAGCACGAGGCCCGCACCGGCGTGAAATTCTCGTCCATGTCCGCCTTGCCGAAAAAGACGGCTTCCCCGGTCTTTAAATCGGTGGCCCCGGCCTTGAGCTCAATCGGCGAGCGGAAAAACGCCCCGTAATCGAACGGCACCAGCCTGTGGTACATCTCGCCGAACATGAAGTCGAAATCGAAGATGGACCCCGTCCGGCGCAGGTTGTTCACGCTCACGTAACGCTCGTCCGCGGCGTATTTTATATATTCGGCGGCCTGCTCCCGCGTGTTCTGCCCGGAGATATAGTCCAGCGCGTTGAGCGCCCCGGCCGAAATCCCGTAAACCACCGGAAACGCGATTCCGTTCTCGCTCAGCGCGGTCAGCACGCCGCCGGTGTACCAGCCGCGCATCCCGCCGCCTTCCAGCACAAGCCCGATGGACAATGGCTGCACCTTCCCTCTCTGTTTTTCTCATTATAAAATACTTTGCGCTCTGAAGCAAGTATGCCCCAAAAGCGCGGAAATCAAAACGGACCCCGGTTCTCCACCCGAAAGGAGGGAAACCGGAGTCCGTTTCAGCCGGCTGTGAACCGGCCTCAGCGAATCAGCGAAGAAGTCAGGAAGATGGTGGCCATCAGCGAAGCAATCAGGGAAACGACGGTAATCTGCGTGTTGATGGACGGGCCGGCCGTATCCTTGAACGGGTCGCCGACCGTGTCCCCGATGACCGCAGCCTTGTGCGCGTCGGAGCCCTTGCCGCCGTTGTGGCCGGATTCCACGTATTTTTTGGAATTGTCCCACAGGCCGCCGGAGTTGCTCATGAACAGGGCGAGGAACAGCCCCGTGACGATGTTGCCGCAGAGGTAGCCCCCGATCGCCTGGACGCCGCCGATGAAGCCGACCGCAATCGTGACCAGAATGGTCACAAGGCCGGCCGGAATCAGCTCTTTCAGGGAGCCGGTGGTGGCGATGGCGATGCACTTGTCGTATTCGGGCGAAACGCCCTCCTTGCCCTCTTTCAGGCCGGCGATCTGCTGGAACTGGCGGTGGATTTCAGAGACCATCCGCTCCGCGTTGCGGCCGACGCCGAGCATCAGCATCGCCGAGAAGATCGCGGGGATCGCCGCGCCGATCAGAAGGCCGAAGAACACAATCGGGTTCATCACGTCGAAGCCGGTCAGCTTTTCGCTGATGCCGAGCGCCGCCGCGGAAGAGTTGACCTGGCTGATGAACGCGCCGAGCAGCGAGATGACCGTCAGGCCGGCGGAGCCGATTGCAAAGCCCTTTGTGATGGCCTTGACCGTGTTGCCGGCGCTGTCGAGCGAGTCGGTGATGTCGAGGACCTTGTCGCCGAGGTCGCCCATCTCCGCAAGGCCGCGCGCGTTGTCCACAATGGGGCCGTAGGCGTCGTTGGAGACAATCATGCCGACAATCGAAAGCATGCCGACCGCCGACATGGCGATGCCGTACATCGCGTAGTCAAGCCCGCCGAGGGGGTAGCAGAACTTGTAGGCCGCCAGCGCGGAGACCGCGATGCCGACCATGGAGGGAAGCGCGCTGATGAAGCCGTAGGAGACGCCCGAAAGGATGGTGAACGCAGGGCCGGTCTCCGACGCCTTCGCCACGTTGTGGACCGGCTTTTTCGTGTCGTCCGTGAAATAGTCGCTCGCGAAGCCGATCACGACGCCGACCAGAAGGCCGACCACGCTCGCGCCCCAGACGCGCCACTCAAACCCGAACGCCACGTTCGCCAGCGCGGTGAGCACCACAAAGGCGGTGGTCGTCACATATGTACTGCTGTTCAGCGCGCGCGTCGGGTTGCCATTCTTGCCCATCCGCGCCGTCGCGACGCCGATGATGGAGGCGAGCAGGCCCGCCGCCGCGTAGCAGAACACCATGCTGGTGAACTTGCCCTCGGCGCCCTTGTCGAGCGCCGTGGCCAGCACCAGGGCCGCCGCGAGCGAGGCCACGTTGGAATCGAACAGGTCCGCGCCCATGCCGGCCACGTCGCCCACGTTGTCGCCCACGTTGTCGGCGATGACCGCCGGGTTCCGGGGGTCGTCCTCCGGGATGCCGAGCTCCACTTTGCCCACCAGGTCGGCGCTGATGTCGGCCGTCTTGGTGAAGATGCCGCCGCCGGCCTTTGCGAACAGGGCCAGCGAGCTTGCGCCGAAGCTGAAGCCGAGCAGCGCGTTCGTGTCACGGGTAATCAGAATCACGAGCGCGGCGCCCAGCAGCGTGCCGCCGACGACCGCCATGCCCATCACGGCGCCGCCGCGGAAGCCCGCCATGAACGACGGCTTGATGCCCTTGCGGGCGGCTTCCGCCGTCTTCACGTTGGCGATGGTGGAGATGCGGATGCCCAAAACCCCCGCGATGGCGGAGAAGAGCGTGCCGCACAGGTAGCAGATCGCCATGATCAGATTGGCGGCCCCGCCGCCCTGCCAGATGGGATGCGGCAGGAAGAGCAGAATCAGAATCGCCACGATGCCGGCGAACTTTGCGAGGATGTTGTACTCCTGCCGAAGAAACGTATTGGCCCCGCTGCGAATCAGCGCGCCGATGTGCTCGATGCGCTCGCTGGAGGCCGGCCGCCCTTTCACCCAGCTGGAGAGCCACTGGGCAAGTGCAAAGGAGATGAGGGCGATCACGATGGAGAGAACCAGAAAAACCGTCGTCCCGACTTGCATGCAACCAACTCCTTATAAAATCATTCTATATAAATATAGCATTCTTTTTCCAGTAATTGTTCTACTATAGAAATATTATATGTAAAAAGACTATAAGAAGTTTGTCACATTTTCGGTTTTTCAGTTCAGAGTGTAAACACTCTGTCGGCGAAAGGCGCACCGGCCGTGCAGAAAAACGTTTCCGCTTTTTCAGACAGAGCGGGGGTCATGAGACCGTGACCGAAAGGAAGCCGCAGCTTTTGGAGGCCGGGTCGACGGCGTAGACCGTGGCTGTCCCGGCTGAGACGGCGGTGATTTTTCCGGTGCTTTTTTCCACTTCGGCCACCGCGTCGGAGGAGGAGACCCACAGGAAGGACCGGGCGTCCCTGGAGACGCCGTTCACGCGGATTCCCTCGGCCGTATAGACGCCGCCCGGGACCAGGCCGACTTCCTTCTGCGGCAGAACGACGCCGGCGTCCGCGGTGCCGGCCGCAGCCGAACCGCCTGCCGCGCCGGATACGCTGACGGGAAGGGAAGCGGCGACCCACCCCGCCGAGTCGGACTGCCGGTACCAGTAGGCGACGGTCGCCCTGCCGGTGCCCACCCCCGTGACCACCACGCGGTTTTTCCCGTCGGCGGACGCCCGGACGACCGAGCCGTCGGAGACGCTGATATGAAGCACGCCGGAATAGCTGTCCGTGACATAGCTGGAGTTTTCGGCCAGGGTCACGGCGGGGAGCGTGACGCTGGATTCGGCGCTTTCGGCCGAAGCAAATGTGCCCGCCGACCCCACCGTGCCGGCGGCAATCAGGCCGGAGACAAAAAGGGACAGTGCGATTCCGATTCTGCGACGTTTCATAAGGAACCTCCTTTTCAGTTCAGACGCTGTCTTGAAACGGCGCCGGCTTTTTGTCTTCAAAAAGTTCGCCGTCGACGATGTGGATCGTGCGCCGCGCGTGCGCCGCCACCTGCGGGTCGTGCGTGATCATCACGATGGTGTTCCCGGCTTCGTTCAGCTGC
>DHOB01000023.1:22800-23177 GCA_002409675.1 Ruminococcaceae bacterium UBA5401 | reverse complement strand
TCGTCGGCCAGAAGGAGCTTCGGGGAACCGACCAGCGCCCTCGCGATGGCCGCGCGCTGCTGCTGCCCGCCGGAAAGCTCGTTCGGCCTGTGGCCGGACCGGTCGGCCATGCCGAGCATTTCGAGCTTCCGCATCGAAAGCTCCCTTGCCAGCCGCGCCGGGACCCCGCGCGCCAGAAGGGGAATCATCGTGTTCTGCAGCACCGTGTATTTCTGAATCAGATGGTATCTCTGAAAAATAAAGCCGATTTTCCGGTTCCGCAGCCGCGTGAGTTGCGCGTCGGTCAGGCCGTTCACAGACTGCCCGTCCAGCCAGTACTTTCCGCTCTGGAACCGGTCCATGCAGCCGAGGATGTTCATCAGGGTGCTTTTTCCGGA
>DHOB01000023.1:21102-22583 GCA_002409675.1 Ruminococcaceae bacterium UBA5401 | reverse complement strand
ACCTCCAGCCTGTTTTCGCCCTGGCGGTAGAATTTGCGGATGTTCTCGATTTTGATGATGGAGTTCGATTCTTCCATTCCGTTTTTCCCCATTCCGCGGCCGCGTTCACCGGGAAAGGACGCGGACTTCGGTGATTCCCGTCGTCCCGTCGCTCAGCGTTTTCTCGACAATTTGGAGGACCATCCCGGCTTTGATGCTGGAAAAATCCTCCGCTCTCCGCGCGGAGCCGGAGGCCGCGGAGACCGAAGCGCCCGCCGAGCCCGCGCCGCCGCGGGAAGCACCGGCCGCGGGTCCGCCCCCTTCGGTTCCGCCGGCCCGGCTTCCGCTTCCGCCGGAGCCGCCTCTCTGCGCGCCGAACCCGCGGCCGCCCGACGCGGAGGCGGCGCTGCCGCCCGGCGCGCCCGAGGCTCTGCCGGTGCTTCCGGAGGAGAGGGAAAGCCCGACGGGAATCAGCACGGTTTTGGTTTCACCCGTCAGGGTGATTCCGCCGCTTCCGGAGGAGGCGGAAACCGATGCGTTCCCCGCCGGCGGCGCGCTCTGCGAGCCCCCGCTCCGGCCGCTCTGCCCGCCGAGGGTGCCGACCGCCAGCACCACCTGGTTGCCGACGACGGACTGGACTTTCCCCACCGTGACCGTGCCGCCGGTCCGGCTGCTCCGCCCGGCTTTTGAGGCGGTGGCGTTCGCCTGCTCCGCCTGCTGCGTTCCGGAGCAGGCGGGCAGGGCGACGGATGCGGCGCAGGCGCAGCCGAGAAAGAAAAGCAGCGCGAGGACCTTTTTGATTTTCATGGATGCTTCCTCCTTCATTCCTGTGCGAGCGCCTCAATCGGCGTCAGGCGCGAGGCTTTCCAGGCGGGGTACATGCCGAATATCGTCCCGGTCCCCGCGGCGAAGAGCATGGCGTACATCCCGCTGACTGTCAATGGTTCCACCGTCATGCCGCTCAGGCGGACGAGCGGGACGAGGGCGAATCCCGCCGCGGTGCCGAGCACGCCGCCGAGCACGCTGATGAGCGTCGCTTCCAGAAGGAACTCCAGCAGAATGGCCCGCCGGGAAGTGCCCAGCGCTTTCAGGATTCCGATTTCCTGCGTGCGCTCTTTGACGGAAACGAACATGACGTTCATGATTCCGATGCCGCCGACGATGAAGACGAGGACCGCCGCCGAAAGCAGCAGCATGGAGAGGGTCTTTGCAGAGGAGGTGGCGGATTCCAGCGCGTTCCCGGCGTCCGTGACCGTGAAGTTCGCGTCGGGATGGTCCTCCGCGAGGACCTCCTTGATGGCGGAGATTTTGTCCGGCACCTCGCCGACCTCGGAGGCGACGGCCATGATCTGGGGGGCGGTCTCCCTCCCGAAGATGTACTTTTCGGCGGTGGAGTAGGGGACGAAGATGGAATCGTCCGGGCTGGTGCCGGAGGAGACGGAGCCCATTTTGTTCAGCACGCCGATAATCTCGTAGGTCTTTCCCTCAATGGAGAGGGTGTC
>DHOB01000023.1:16885-20811 GCA_002409675.1 Ruminococcaceae bacterium UBA5401 | reverse complement strand
CCCACAACGGTGTAGTCCGTTTCCTCCTCCAGGTCGCCTCCTTCCACGGAAGCGTTCCCGGTGGCGTACAGGGAAATTTCGGAGAGACCGGGCACAAGCTCGGAGATATCGTCCACGTCCGAAGCGGAAAGAGTTGTGGACTGCCCCTGCGGGCTGCCCGAGAAGCCGCCCCCGGGGAATCCGCCCCCCGTCTGCCCGCCGCCCGCGCCGCCGGGGGCCTCTCCTCCGCCGGCGCCTCCCTGCCGGTCTCCTCCGGTGCCTCCCTGCCGGTCTCCGCCGCCGGGCATCCTGCCGATCATCTGGTCCTGCATTTCCGCCCGGGTGCTGACCGAAATATGGATGGAACCCGCGTTCAGGGTCTTATACTCGCTCTGCACCTGCACCTCGCCCCCGTGGCCCACCGCGACGACGAGAATGATGGTCGCGGCGCCCACAATCACGCCGAGCGAGGTCAGAAAGACCTTGAACCTGCTCCCCGCAATATTGATCCAGACCAGGCGCAGAATCTCGTGGAACCTCATGCCGCCGGACCGTTCCGGACCCGTGCTCATTTCTGGCTCACCGCGCTTTCCGCCAGGACGGTGTCCCCTTCCTTGAGGCCGCTCAGAATCTCCACGTTGGTGCCGTTGGAAAAGCCGGTCTTGACGGGGACGCTCTTTGTTCCGCTTCCGCTTTTCACCAGAACGGTCGAGATGCCGTTCCGGAACGATACCGACCGGTTGCTGAGGTACAGCGCGTCTTTGACGCGCTTGCGGATCACCGTTCCTTCGCCGCTCATCCCGTCGTAAACCTTGCCGGCGCCGGAAACCGGCCCCGTTGTTTTCACCACCACGGTGTAGGTCACGGAAGAGGCGCCGCTGCGCGCGGGCTTCGCCGTGATGCTGTCGACCAGCGCGTCGAAGGACTGCCCGTCGTAGGCGGAAAGGGCGATGGACGCTTCCTGCCCGACGCTGATGTCGATTACGTCGTCCTCCGCGACGGAAAGCGCCAGCGAAACGGAGCGGTCGGTGGAGACGGTCAGCATGGTCTCGTTTGCGGCGACGCTGCTTCCCGCCGAGACCGCCGTGCTGGCCACGACCCCGTCTCCCGGGCTGGTCAGGACCCCGTTGCCGTTCAGCGCGTTGTCGATTTCCTGAAGCTGGCGCTGCAGCTTGTCATACGATTCCTGCGCGGAATCGACGGTTTGTGCGAGTTTGTTTACCGTCAGCGCATAGGTGTCCTGCGCGGAGGCGGCCGTACTCAGGTCGGTCTTCTCCTTCGTGGCTGCGCTCTGGGAAGAGATTTCGGCCGTCTTTTTCGCTTTTTTCAGATTGTAGCCGTCGCTGCTTACGCTGTTCCGCAGTTCCGTCACCTTGGCGTCCAGGTCGGAGCCGGTGATCTTGTATTTTCCGTCGTAGGTCTCCTTGAAATCGCTGTAGGCCGCGCTGTAATTGCCGTACTCCGCCGTATACTGCGCGACTTTGTCTTCCAGTGCCGTCTGCCGGGATACGACGGTGCCCGCCACTTCGCTGTAATAGTTTTTCGCGGTTTCGCTCGCGTCCTGATAGGCGTCCTTTAAGACGTCCGCGTCGTTGCCTTCGCTGTCGGTCTCATCCTCGCTGTATTTGGCGGCGACGTACTCCTGACGGGCGTTGTCCCGCGCCGTCTTCAGCTTTTCGTAGGTGTCCAGCACCGTGGAGTTGTCGCTTTTGAAATCGGAAAGCTGGGTCTCGTAGTTTGTCTCGGACGCTTTGGCGTCCTCCGCCCATTTTTTCAGGCTCTGCAGCTTCTTATAATCGGCCGGCCAGCTTTTCCGGAGGGCCTCGTAGGCGGCGAGATCCTTCTGATCCTTTTCGAGCGCCGCCTGCGCCGATGTGATGCTGTTCTGCAGCTCGCTCAGGGTCAGCTCCCGCTCGGCGGGGGCGCTCTGCGCGAGGTATCTGCTCGATTCGTAGGTGATTTTCGCCGTTTCCAGTTTGGCCTTTTGGTCACTGACGGCCGTCTGCAGCGAAAGTTTGGCGCTTTCGAGCTTCTGCCGCGTGTCCGAAGTGCTGTCACTCACGCTCGAAAGGTCGAGCTGAATCACAGGGTCGCCCTTTTTGACCGTCTGGCCCGGCTTGACCAGCACCGACCCGACGGTGCACGCCACGGGGAAGGCGACGGTTTCGTCTTCCAGAGACACCGTTCCGGATTCGGTCGCGCCGACCGTCACGTCTCCTTTGGAGACCGTGTATTCCCGGTAGGTCGGCGTGCTCTGCGGCGCGCTGTTTCTGCGCGCGAGAAAAACCGCCGTCAGGGCACCGGCGGCGGCCAGAACGCCGACGGTGACGAACACCCCGACCCGCCTGTGCGTGCGCGTGAATTTTTCGCCTTCGTCCCACTGCTTTGCCATTGGAGGAACCTCCCGTGCGTGCGGATTGCCGGAACGGTCCGGCCGCCGGCCGGGGCGCTCCGCTTCGACGGTTTCAGCATAGCGGGATAATATAACGAAAAATTGAAAAAAAGATGAGAAACGGATGAGAAAAACAAAAAAAGGCCCAAATCCGAAGATTCAGGCCGCCGGGCTTGCAGGGAAAACCATCGTGACCGTCGTGCCGGCGCCCGGGCTGCTCCGGACGCCGATTTTGCCGCCGTGGCGCTCGACGATCCATTTGGCGATGGAGAGGCCGAGGCCGGAGGAGCTTTTTCCGCCCCTGGTGCGCGAAGCGTCGGCCTTATAAAACCGGTCGAAAATATGCGGGAGGTCCTCCGGCGGGATTCCGATGCCCTCGTCGCGCACGGCGAGCTCGACGGCCCCGTCCCGGCGGCGGCAGGAAAGGGAGATTTCCCCGCCTTTCGGCGTGAACTTTATGCTGTTTTCCAGCACCGCGCGGACCGCCTGCTTGACGAGCGCCCGGTCCGCCGCGCCGGAAACCCCGGGCTCGATTTGGGCCGTAAAGACATGCTCCGGGTCGAACAGCCCGGTTTCCTCCAGAATCTCGCGCATAAGCGCGCTGAAATCGAACCGCTCGAACCGGACGGCCTGCGTGCTGCGGTCGGCGCGCGCCAGAAACAGCATGCGCTCCACCAGCCGGCGCATGTTCTCGGTCTCCTCGATGATTTTCCCCACCGCTTCCCCGCGCACGGCCCTGTCTTCGCCGCCCCAGCGCCGCAGCAGATTGGCGTAGCCGGAAATCACGGAAAGCGGCGTGCGCAGCTCGTGGGAGGCGTCGGACACGAACCGCGTCTGCTGCTCGTAGGACTTTTGCAGGCGGTCCAGCATGCCGTTGAAGGTCTCGGCCAGCTCTTTCAGCTCGTCGTGCGAATGGACGGTGTCGATGCGCGTGCTCAGGTCGTTCGCCGAGATTTGCCGGATTGTGCGGTCCATCTCCCGGACCGGGCGCATCATCCTGCGCACCAGCAGGGCGCCGCAGACGGCTGCCAGGGCCAGCATGCCCGCCAGGATGGCGAGGAAGCCGCCCGTCGTCAGCCGCCCCGCGAAGCCGGGGCCCTCCAGGTCGGCGACACGAATCAGCACCGGCCCTTCCCGTGAAAGCGCCTGCCGGGCCGCTTCGCTGTATGGGGACGGCTGACGCCCGGGGTCCGGTCCGTAGCTTGCGAGGATGTTCCGGCGCGGGCCCACCACGTCGATATGGATGCGGTTCGCCTGCGCGAAGGTCTCCAAATCGAAATGTTCCCGCTCCATGCCGGGAAAGCGGTCCGCGACGAACGAGGCGACGCGGTTCAGCCTTTCGAGGCGGATACTGCGGCTTGTCAGCACCCATGCCGAACCCCCCGCCGCGGCCGCGAGAATCAGGCCGAACAGCGCGGTGTAGAGGGCGGTGGTTTTAAATGCGATGGACCATTTCATTTTCCGCCGGCGCCGTCTGTGCGGCGGGGCGGGTTTGGCTGCTTTCATTTTTAACGATGTACCCCACGCCGCGGATGGTCTCAATCAGGCTGATATG
>DHOB01000023.1:14185-16631 GCA_002409675.1 Ruminococcaceae bacterium UBA5401 | reverse complement strand
CAGACGGCGCCGCGGTTCCGGATCAGGTAGCACAGCAGGTCGAATTCCCGTCTGGTCAGCGCGACCGGCTCGCCGCCGTAAGAGGCGGAGCGGTCCGGAAGGCTGACGGAAAGAAGGCCCGCCGTCAGGATTTCCGGTTCTGCGCGGGGGGAAGCGGGCCGCTTTTTCAACGCCACGCGCATCCGTGCGAACAGCTCCTCGACGGCGAACGGCTTGGTCAGGTAATCGTCCGCACCGCCGTCCAGCCCCATGACCTTGTCCGACACCGCGTCCTTCGCCGTCAGAAGGATGACGGGCGTCGGGCGGGAAGCCGCCCGGAACCGGCGCAGGACCTCCATGCCGTCCATCGACGGCAGCATGACGTCCAGCAGAATCAGGTCGAACGGCTCCGCGAGCGCCCGCTTCAGGCCGGCCGCACCGTCGTATGCCTTCTCCACGGCATATCCCTCGTGCAGCAGCTCCAGCTCCAGAAAACGGGCGCTGTTTCTGTCGTCCTCCACAATCAGGACCTTTTCTCCGGGCATTGCACGCGTTCCCTCCCGCGGCGGGCGGCGTGGCTGAAAATGCCCGCCCCGCCCGCTTTATCTGTAATGTATCATAGCGCAGGCTTCTGGAAAAATCAAGGAACAGAGGTCCCGCCCGCGGGTTTTCATTCTCGTTTTCATTCTCTTTACAGATTCCTTACAAACTTTTAAAACTGCATTCAAAGTTTATCCACATGCTTCGCCTATACTGAAAACAGTTCAAACGAAAGAAAAAATTCACTGCACAGCGGCCAGCGGTGTGGACGGAGTACCGGACCACGGGCCGGCAGACAAATTACAAGCTCCCTCGCAAGAGGGTTTCAATAGTTGTCTTTTCATAATTTACCTTCCTCCTCTTTAAATACCGCCCCCAGGCCGGGCGGTATTTTTTATGCGCGCGGGAGGGAGAGGGCCTTCCCGGGCGCACGGGAAGCGGCGGGGATGGCAGAAATTGTGCGTTGTTTTCAGGCCGGCGCCGTGGTATGATGAAACCATAAAAGTTACAAAGATGTAATAAATACGCTTCCAATTATTACATATCTGTAACTTATTCCACAGTAAAATCCCACAGTAAAACAGTAAAGGAAAAGGAGATCGCTTATGAAAAGAAAAATCATTGCGATGGCGACGGTGCTGATGGTCGGCATCGGCGCGGGGGTTTATGCGGTGAGCGGTTCGGCGGCGTCCCGCGGGCTGACGGCCGCGCCGCGGCAGGCGGTGACGGCGGCGTCCGCTTCCTTTCAGGGAAACACGGCTTCCGCTGAAGAGAGCCTGCGGAATTTCCTGAGCCAGGCGGCCGCAAAGACGCAGTGCCCGACCCAAAGCGCCGTTTCCGCCGGCGCGCAGTCTGACGCAAAGGCAAAAACGGCCTCTTCCGCAGCGGCGGCCTCCCAGGCCGCGAAGAGCGGGAGCTGCGCCGGCAGTTCCTGCGCCGCCAGGCAGGCGTGCGCTTCCAATTCCTGCACGGACGGCTCCAGCTGCCTTTACCAGACCTGCACGGGCGCCAAAAACTGCGGGTCGGTGGTCGTCGCGAACGGCTCCAGGCTCACCTATCAGCAGCTCGCGGCTCTGCTCAATAAGCTGAAGAGCGGCTCGTCCTGCAGCAAGACCGTTTCCTCCAAGCCCTCGACATCGACTTCTTCCAGGCCTGCGACTTCTTCCAGGCCTGCGGCCTCTTCCCAGACGCCTTCCAGCTCCCAGACTTCGTCCGGCAGCGGAACCTACGCCTCTTTTCAGAACGAGGTGGTGCGGCTGGTCAACGCCGAGCGCGCGAAGAACGGTCTGAAAGCCCTTTCGGTCAGCGCAGCCCTGACCAAGACGGCCACGCTCAAATCGCAGGATATGGCGACCAAGAACTATTTCAGCCACACTTCGCCGACCTACGGCTCCCCGTTCGACATGATGCGGCAGTTCGGCATCTCGTACCGCACGGCGGGCGAAAACATCGCCTGGGGGCAGACGAGCCCGGCGCAGGTGATGAACGGCTGGATGAACTCCCCCGGCCACAGGGCGAACATTCTGAACGCCTCCTTCACGCAGATCGGCGTGGGGGTTGCGCAGAACTCGGACGGCCGGTATTACTGGACCCAGCAGTTCATCGGATAGGCTCTTCCGGCTCTTAGGTACAAGAATACAGGGCAAAAACGGGACCGGATATTTTCCGGTCCCGTTTTTCTGCGAGCGGGCGCTCCCGTCTCAATCCGCCCTTGCTTTTGCGCCGCTTTGCGGATAGAATGGAAGGCGAAAGCGGAATGAAATCTTGTGCGGAACGGAGCTGACAGGAATATGACGGATACGGAACTGGAAAAACTGCAGCGGATGGTGGACGAAAGCAGCCGGATTGTGTTTTTCGGCGGAGCGGGCGTTTCGACGGAGAGCGGGATTCCCGATTTCCGCAGCGAGGACGGCCTTTACCGGCAGAA
>DHOB01000023.1:3494-13996 GCA_002409675.1 Ruminococcaceae bacterium UBA5401 | reverse complement strand
TTCTACGATTTTTACCGCGACAAGATGCTTCACCTGGACGCGCAGCCGAACGCCGCCCACAAAAAGCTGGCGGAGCTCGAAAAGGCGGGCAAGCTTTCGGCGGTCGTCACCCAGAACATCGACGGCCTGCACCAGAAGGCCGGCAGCAAAAAGGTCTTTGAGCTGCACGGCTCCGTGCTGCGCAACCACTGCCTGCGGTGCCGCAAGCTGTACGGCCCGGAGTTCATCCGGGACAGCACGGGCGTTCCGCACTGCACGTGCGGCGGCGTCGTGAAGCCCGACGTCGTCCTCTACGAAGAGGGGCTGGACCGGGCGACGCTGCAGGGGGCAGTGGACGCCATCGCCCGCGCGGACATGCTGATTGTCGGCGGGACGTCGCTGGTGGTCTACCCGGCGGCGGGCCTGGTCGATTACTACCGCGGCAACAGGCTGGTCCTGATCAACCGGTCTTCGACACCGCTCGACCGCGGCGCAAATCTCGTCATCGGCGACAGCATCGGCAGGGTGCTGTCGCAGGTGAAGGTGCGCTGAACCTCCGGCTCAAGCTCAATCCGGCGCGTAGGTCTCAAGGGCCTGCGTCGCCGGAGTTTTTTCGTCAAAATCATGGAACTTCGCCTCCAGCCCCCAGGAGGGAACGGCGAGCGTCTGCGGCAGGCCGGTCTGCGGGTCGGCGGTCAGCGAAAAGGCCATGCCCTCGGCCCTGCCGGTAAATTCGTTCCGGCCGGAGGAGGTCAGGGCGCCGGGGCGTTCGGCGCTGTTCAGCGCGCGCACCAGCACGGAGGCGAACGAGCTTTCCGGCAGAGGGACGGCGCTCTTTTTTTCCGCGAGGCCGGCATAGGTCTGCGTGAACCCGTCGCCGCCCCAGTACCACGCCAGGCCGGCCGCGCCGCCGGAGAGGATCTCGACGGAGGCGGACTGCGCCCCCCCGCGGCGGAACGAGCAGGTGAAATTCCCGCCTTTGCAGGAGATATCCGCCTCGCAGGAGAACGTGAAGTCCAGGTCCTCCGCTTTCAGGGCTTTTCCGCCCGCGCAGGCGCACAAAAAAAGCAGGCACAGCACCGCCGCGCCCGCCGCCAGTCTTTTTCCCATAGGTTTTCCCTCCGTCCGGCGGTCACCGCCCGCTGACGGTCGCCGCCCGACGACGGTCACCGCCCGATTTGCAGAAACAGCTCCGGCAGCGCGGCGATCAGGTCGGTCGGCAGCATCGCCGTCTGCGAGCCCCGCGCCGCGCAGCGGTCGCCTGCAAGGCCGTGCAGGTACACGGCGCCGGCCGCCGCCTCGAACGGGGCGATTCCCTGCGCCGCGAACGAAGCGACCATCCCCGCCAGCACGTCGCCGCTGCCGCCCTTCGCCATGCCCGGGTTGCCCGTCGCGTTCCGGTACAGCCGGCCTTCCGGCGAAGCGACCAGCGTCCCGGCCCCCTTGAGGACGAGGGTCACGCCGTACTGAGCGGCGAAGCGGAGCGCGTATTCCCGCCGGTGCGCCTGCACGTCGGCCGCCGTGGTCTTCAGCAGCCGCGCCATCTCGCCCGGATGCGGGGTCAGAATCAGCGGCGCCCGGACTGTTTTCAGTTCATCTATATGCTCCGCGGCCAGATTTATGCCGTCGGCGTCCAGCACGACGGGGACTTCCGCTTTGTCCCGCACGAGGGCGAGGGCCTCCCGCGCGGCGTCGCTTTTGCCGAGGCCGCACCCGGCCAGCACTGCGGAGGCGCGGCCGAGCGCCGCGCCCAGGGCGGCCTTCGAGAGGGGGGAGAGCCGCCCGTTCGGCAGCGTGTCCGTCAGGGTGAACACCGGCTCCGCCAGGCGCGCGGCGACGATGGGGTAAATCGCCCGCGGCAGCGCCGCCTCCACGATTCCGGCGCCGCAGCGCAGCGCCGCGCCCGCGCTCATCGCGGCGGCGCCCGCCATTCCCTCGCTGCCGCACAGGCACAGCAGCCGGCCGTAGTTCCCCTTGTTGCTCTCGGGGGCGCGCGGCTTCAGCATCCCCCGCAGGATCGAAAGTCCCTCCGATTCCGGCAGGGGCTCCGCCGCGCCCTCGCCGGCGACCACCGCCGAGGCGTACCGCGAAGTGTGCGTCACGCTCACGCTGAAGCGCGCCCCGCGCGCCAGCGCCTTTGCCCGGCCGGAAAGGGCCAGCTCCGGCCTGCCCGCCCCGTCGTGCAGAAGCTGAGCTTCGCGCAGGCCGAAGCCGGCAAGGCCCGTGCCCACCGCCTTGCCGAACGCCTCTTTCGCGCAGAACGCCGCCGCCGCGCCCGAAGCGGGAAAGCCGCGCGCCGCGAGCCCGGCGTACTCGGCCGGCCCGCACACCCGGCGGAGAAAGCGCGGGTTTCGCATCGACTTTTTGATTCTTCCGATTTCCACCAGGTCAGTTCCGACCAAAAGCAACGAACGCCACCTGCCCCCGCAAAAAAGGCCGTATGGCCTTCAGCACTTTTTCCTCCGGGTCGAACACCACCAGCACATTGCCCTTCTGCGGATGGTGGGCGCAGAAATACCACTCGCCGCCGCTGTCCTGCCGCGAGGTGAACACGCGGGTGCAGCCGGCTTTCCGCCGCAGCAGGTCCGGGTGAAACCGGCCCATCTCCTCAATCTCCCGCGCATCGACTGAAATCACGCGCTTGCGCCTGCGGCGGTTGATGATTTTGTCGATGGTGATGTCGCCGTTCGTCACGCTGTACTCGAACTCCAGATTGCGGGAAGAGATGATGTAGTAGGCGGCGAAGCACACGCCGACCGTCACCAGCAGGACGATGGGGGGAATCTGCAGCGAGAGGAAAATCAGCGCCAGACCGACGACGACGGTCGCCGCGGCGATGCCGTAGTCCCTGGGCCCGAACTTCTTCTTGACAATCTGCTCCACGAAAATATCCACGTCTGAATCCCTCCGCAACGGGCTTTCTCCGAATGTTTTGTATCATTATACCATGCGGGGCCGGCGTTTACAATTCCGCCCGGGCAGAAAATGCCCGCCCTGCCCGCGCGGGAACCTGCCGCTTGCATTTATGGGCCCGGCGTGCTATATTAAACAGAGAACCGATATCCGACAAACGCAGCGAAAAAGGAAGTACCTGCCCCATTTTCCGGCACAGAGAATCCGCGCCGCAGGCTGAAAGCGCGGGTCCGGGCCGGGGCGGCGAAGTTCCCTTTGGAGCGGGGCGGCTGAACTGCATCCACAGTAGGCCGCCACGGCCTGCCCCGTTACCGGCAGCAGGAGCATAATTTTAGGGTGGTACCGCGAAGACGTTGCCTTCGTCCCTTCTGGGGACGGGGGCTTTTTTGATATTCACCCGAGCGAAAGGAAGAAAGAGCATGAAAGAGGAGCTGAAGGCAATCCGCGAGGCGGCGGAGCGCGAGCTGCGCGGGGCGCAGGACCGCAGGGGCCTGGAGGAGCTGCGGGTCCGCTACCTCGGCAAAAAGGGGAAGCTGACCGCCATTCTGAAGCGGATGGGCAGCCTTTCCGCCCAGGAGAGACCGGCCGTGGGCAAGCTGGCCAACGAAATCCGCGCGAACATCGAATCCGAGCTTGCGGCGCGCGCGCAGGAGCTTCAGAAGGCGGAGACCGCGCGCAGGCTGGAGCGGGAGAAAATCGACGTGACCCTGCCCGGCACGCGCCGGGAGCTCGGCCACCGCCACCCGCTGAGCGCCGAACTGCGGGAAATCGAGGGGATTTTCATCGGCATGGGGTTCCGCATTGTCGAGGGGCCGGAGGTGGAGTACGACTACTACAACTTCGAGGCCCTGAACATGCCGAAGGACCACCCGGCGCGCGACACGCAGGACACGTTCTATATCACCGACAACATCCTGCTGCGCACGCAGACCTCGCCGGTGCAGGTGCGCGTGATGGAGAAGCAGAAGCCGCCCATCCGCATCATCTCCCCCGGGCGGGTCTACCGCTCCGACGAGGTGGACGCCACCCACTCGCCGGTTTTCCACCAGATTGAGGGGCTGGTCGTCGACCGGGGCATCACGTTCTCCAACCTCAAAAGCACGCTGGAGACCATGATTCGCCGCATGTACGGCGAAAACTCCGTCGTGCGCTTCCGGCCGCACCACTTTCCGTTCACCGAGCCTTCCGCAGAGGTGGACGTGCAGTGCTTCGCCTGCCACGGCAGGGGCTGCCGTCTGTGCAAGGGGGAGGGCTGGATCGAGCTGCTCGGCTGCGGCATGGTCCACCCGAAGGTCCTCTCCAACTGCGGCATCGACCCCGAGGTCTACAGCGGCTTCGCGTTCGGCATGGGGCTGGAGCGCCTCGTGATGCGCAAATATCAGATCGACGACATGCGGCTGTTCCACGAGAACGACGTCCGGTTCCTGTCGCAGTTTTGAGGAGGTAAAGGGAAAATGAATCTTTCCATGAGATGGCTCAGGGAATTCGTGCCGCTGGAGGAGATGCCGGTTCGGCAGTTCACCGAGGCGATGACCATGAGCGGCAGCAAGGTGGAAAGCTGGGAGCGCGAGGGGAGCGAAATCTCCAACGTCGTGGTCGGGAAGGTGCTCTCGCTGGAGCGTCACCCGAACTCCGACCACCTGTGGATCACGAAGACCGACGTCGGCTCCGGCGAGCCGCTGCAGATTATCACCGGCGCGCAGAACCTGAAGACCGGCGACCTCGTCCCGGTCGCGCTGCACGGCTCCACGCTGCCGGGCGGCAAGAAAATCAAGCGCGGCAGGCTGCGCGGGCTTGAGAGCAACGGCATGCTCTGCTCGCTCGGCGAGCTGGGCCTCACGAAGCACGACTTCCCCTACGCCGTAGAGGACGGCATCTTCGTCCTGCAGGAGGACTGCAGGCCCGGCCAGCCCATCTGCGAGGCGCTGGGCTACGACGACACCAGAATCGAGTTTGAAATCACGTCCAACCGGCCGGACTGCTTCTCCGTGATCGGCCTCGCGCGCGAGGCCGCCGCGACCTTCGGCAGGCCCCTGCGCCTGCACACGCCCGCGGTGAAGGGCGGGGCGGGCCCCTGCGTCGCCCTGCTGGACGCGCGGGTGGAGGCGCCCGACCTGTGCCCGATGTACGCGGCCCGCGCGGTCCGGAACGTGCGGGTGGGGCCCTCGCCGCGCTGGATGCGCGAGCGCCTGCGCGCCATGGGGGTGCGGCCCATCAACAACATCGTGGACATCACCAACTACGTGATGCTGGAGTACGGCCAGCCGATGCACGCGTTCGACTACCGCTGCCTTGCCGGGCACAAAATCCGCGTGCGCCGCGCGGCCGCGGGGGAGGCCATCACCACGCTGGACGGGACGCGGCACGGGCTGACGCCCGGGAATCTGGTGATTGCGGACGCCGAGAAGCCGGTCGCCGTCGCGGGCGTGATGGGCGGCGGGAACAGCGAGATTTCGGACCGGACCGCCGACGTCGTGTTTGAATCCGCCTGCTTCAACGGCCCCTCGGTGCGCAGAACCGCCCGCGGCCTCGGCCTGCGGACGGACGCCTCCGCCCTCTACGAAAAGGGCCTCGACCCCAACAACTGCGTCCCCGCCCTCGACCGCGCGTGCGAGCTGGTGGAGCTGCTGGACGCCGGCGACGTGACGGACGGGGACGTCCGCGTCAAAAATTTTGAAGAGCGGCGGCGCCGGATTCCGCTGGAGCGGGACTGGATTAACCGCTTCCTCGACATCTCGCTGAGCGCGGACGAGATGAAGGCCATCCTCGCAAAGCTCGGATGCGGGTTCGACGGGGACGACGTCCTGGTCCCCACCTTCCGCCCGGATTTGGAGCACAAGGCCGACATCGCCGAGGAGATCGCCCGCTTCTACGGCTATGACAAAATCCCCTGCGCCCCGCTGCGCGGCGGCGCGCAGGGCGGATACAGCGCCCGCCAGAAGCTGAGGCATACCGTCGACGAGCTGATGCGGGCCCTCGGCGCGAGCGAAATCATGACCTACTCGTTCCTCGGCCCCCGCGACTACGACAAAATCCGCATGCCGCAGGACTGCCCCCTGCGCCGCTCCGTCACGATTGCGAACCCGCTCGGCGAGGACACGAGCCGGATGCGCACCGTGGCCCTCCCCTCCATGATGGACACGCTGGCCCGGAACTACCACAACCGCAACGAGAGCGCCTGCCTGTACGAGCTGGCGAAAATCTATCTGCCCACCGCGCCGGACAGGCTCCCCGACGAGCGGGAAATCCTGATTTGCGGCATGTACGGCGAAGGGGCGGATTTCTTCCGCGCCAAGGGCATGGTCGAGGAGCTGCTGGACCGCCTCGGCATCACGGACTGGGAGATCGAGGCCGCCGCGGACGAATACAGCTACCACCCGGGGCGCTGCGCCAGGCTTTCCGTCGGCGGCGAGGCGCTGGGGGTGCTCGGCGAGCTGCACCCGGAGGTCACGACCAATTACGGCATGGAGGGCCGCGCGGTCAGCTTTTCGCTGGATTTTGAGGTGCTGGCCGCCCATGCCCGGATGGAGAAGACCTATGCGCCCCTGCCGAAGTTCCCCGCCGTCGCGCGCGACCTGGCCCTCGTCTGCGACGACGGCGTGCCCGTCGGCCGGCTGGAGAAAGCCATCCGCGCCGGCGCGGGCGGCCTGCTCGAGAAGGTCCGCCTGTTCGACGTCTACCGCGGCGAGCAGATTGCGGGCGGCAAAAAGAGCGTGGCGTTCAGCATCGTGCTGCGGTCCGGCGAAGGCACGCTGACCGACGGGCGCGTCTCCGCCGTAATGAAAAAAATCGTCGCCGAGCTCGAAAAAGCCGGCGCCGCCCTGCGTCTGTGACGGGAGCCCGGCTCCCAAGAACGCGGGGGAAGCTTTTCGCCCGGCGGAAAAGCCGGCGCCTGCAGCGCCCCGAAGAGATGCGCGATACACTGGAATGAAAAAATCAGAAGAGAAACGGAGGCCTCCCGATACCATGACGATTTGCTACGGCATTGCCGATAAACTGTACCTGAACCTCACCAATCGGTGCAATAACAACTGCACGTTCTGCCTGCGGCGGGGAAAACGGGGGATAGCCGGTTACGACCTCCGCCTGAAAGAGGACCCCACCGCAGAGGCGGTGAACCGCAGCCTCGACCGCCTCAACCTGCAGAAGTATGCGGAGCTCGTGTACTGCGGCTTCGGGGAGCCCACGCTCGCGCTCGATGTGCTGCTCAAATCGGCGCGCCATGTGCGCGAAAGTTCCAGAATCCCAATCCGCCTCAACACCAACGGGCTCGCGAACCTCGCTTACCAAACGGACATCACGCCGAAGCTGCACGGCCTTGTCGATACGGTTTCCATCAGCCTGAACGCCAAAAATGCCCGGGAGTATAACAGGCTCTGCCGCCCCGCGTACGGGGAAGCGGCCTTCGGCGGGCTTTTGGATTTTGCCCGCCGGTGCGCGGGGCAGGTCCCCAAAGTGGTGTTCACTGTGGTGGACATCCTGCCCGGGGCCGACATAGAAGCGTGCCGAAAAATCGCGCGCGAAGCGGGGGCGGAACTGCGCGTGCGGCGTTATCAAAAATGAACTTTCAAAAAACATGAGACAGGGAGCAGGACGGCCCGCGGAAGTCCTTTCCCTGCCTTTTGTTTATCGACTGAACATGATGGAAGGAACGGCCCGGACAAAACGAATGCGGCGACCGGCCGGTCACCGCACAATTCAGGGAATCCGATTTCAGGCGCAGGACGGACTTTCGGCCGCCCTTCCCGGCGAAAAACGCTTTAAGGGTCCCGAAGGAGAGGAAAGGTCATGCAGTGAGGCCCCCCTCCCATCTTCAGAATTTCATGCAGCTCCACGTCCAGCACCGTAAGGCCGAGGGCGCGGAGCTTTGCGTTCACCTCCCGGTTGCTGCGGAAAGAAACCACGCGGCCCGCGCCGATGCACTGGATGTTGCAGTGGTGCTGGAAGACCTCTTCCTGGGCGACGTCGATCAGCTCGAATTTCCGTTCCTTCAACATCTTCAGAAAAAAATCGGGGAGCGCGTCCCTGCAGACAACCGCGACTCTTTCGGCGGCGATGTTGAAGCACATGTCGAGATGCAGGTTGTCCTTCGGGCAGGGGACGCGGATCATCCGGTACCCCAGGGGCTTCAGCTGCTTTTCCAAAGAGGCAAAGCCCTTCGCGTCCGTCCGGGCCACCGTGCCGACCGCAAGCGTCTTATTGTCGAGGAACCAGAAGTCGCCGCCCTCGAAGACGCCGTCTCTGCATTTTGCCGCGCAGGGGACCCCCAGCTTTTTCAGTTCGGCTTCATACACGCCCGTCTCGCCGAACCGGATCGGTTCGCGGAACCTGCCCAAAACATAGCCTTCTGCGACGCAGGCCCCGAAATCCCTTGCAAAGACCTGGTTTGTCAAATCTTTTCTCGTGGGCGCAAAGTGCACTTCCACGCCGTTTTCCTCATAGGTTTCCACCAGCTCCGCATGTTCCCGCAGGCAGGCGGCGGCATCTATTTTGCCGCCCCGGGCGATCCAGCGGTCCGAAATCACATTGATCGGCTGCAGACGGACATTTTCCGGCCTGGCCATCATGACCTTTTTAAGCACGCCGGTCGAATTACTGACATACCCCATTTCAGACGGCCTCTTTCTGTGTGGCTTCCCAGAGAGCCCGGATTTCCTCCGGGCCCATGTTCCCGGCCGTGTTGGCGATGCTGCCCTTTTGCAGAAGCGTCAGCTCCGTGTATTTTTTTATGGTTTCGGGGGACAGGACCGGAGGCTTCCCGACCAGCCCGGCAATCGCTTCGGTTAATTCTTCCGCACTTTTCAGGCGCAGGGTGGAAAGCACTTTCCGTATCTTTTCAGGGCAGAGGCGCGCGACATATTCCACGTACGGCTTCATAAGCAGCCCGTTTGCTTTTCCGTGGGGAATCCCGTGAAAACAGGTGTAGCAGTAGCCCATCCCGTGCGCGATGGTCACGCCCGTCTGCGCGATGACCGCGCCGCCCAGCAGGGACGCGTACATGAGCAGTTCCCGCTCCCTTTCGGCGACGGAATCCCCGAGCAGAGCCGGCAGACACCTGCCGAAGGAGGCGAGGCCCTCCAGAGCGAGGCACGCGCTTAGCGGGGTGTTCCGCTTGCTGCAATAGCTTTCCAGCAGATGGGTAAAGGCGTCGACCGCCGTATTGACCGTGTTCTTCCTGTCGAGGGAGTACGTATAGGCCGGATTGAGACAGGCGATATGCGGAAAAGTCTTTTCCGTTCCGAAGCTGAGCTTGGTCTCTTTTTCCGGGCATAAGAGGACGCTGTACGGCGTCACTTCGCTCCCGGTCCCGGAGGTCGTCGGAACGGCGACAATGGGCAGGACTTTGTCGAACCGATTGCGGAACAGATCCTCCGGCGCGATGTCGCCGGCTGCGAGGACGGCCACGGCTTTGGCTGCGTCGATGGCGGACCCGCCGCCGATTCCGACGATGAATTCCGCGCCGGATTTCCGCGCGGATGCCGCGGCCTCCTGAACCGTCTTGAGGGACGGATTGTTCTCGACTCGGTCGAACTGCGTCCATTCGATCCCTTCGTGGCGGAAGGCCTCTTCCACACTGTCAAGCGCGCCCGAAACCCGGGCGGAATGCCTTCCCGTCACCAGGAACGCCTTTGCGCCCAGCTCGGAGAATTCGGAAGAGGAGCCGATTACACAGTTTTTTCCAAAATGCACTGCCGTGGGGAGATGAAATTGAAACTTCATTTTCGGCGTCCTTTCTATGAATTCCGCGTTTCCTCGGCAAAAGTGGCGTCGAGTATCTCGACGGCCCTGTCGATTTCCGCCTTTGAGACGATGGTCGGCGCGATGAATCGAATCACGTTTTTGTGGCATCCGCAGGAAAGCAGCAGCAGCCCTCTGCGCAGGCATCCCGCAAGGACCCTGTTCGTCAGATCCTTATCCGGCGCCTTCCCTTCCCCGACCAGCTCGACTGCGAGCATCAGGCCGAGGCCGCGCACGTCGCCGATTGCGGGGTATTTCTTCTGGAGGGCGAAGAGCTTTTCCTTAAAGTAGGCCCCCATTTTTGCGCAGTTGGCGATGGCCCCGTTCTGGAGGACCTCAAGCGTTGCAAGGCCCGCCGCGCAGGAGACCGGATTGCCGCCGAAAGTTCCGCCGTGGGCGCCGGGGGTCCATTTTTCCATGATTTCCTTTTTCCCGATTACCGCGCTGAGCGGGAACCCGGAGGCGATTCCCTTTGCCGCCGAGAAAATATCCGGCCGCACGCCGAAATGTTCCTGTGCGAACAGCTTTCCCGTTCTGCCGAATCCCGTCTGCACTTCGTCGAAAATCAGCATGATTCCATAGCGGTCGCACAGCCGGCGCATAAAACGGACGAACTCGGCCGGCGGCACGATATATCCGCCTTCGCCCTGGATGGGTTCCATTATCACCGCCGCGACGGAGTAGGGGTCGACGAGCTTTTCAAACATGTCGTCGAACTGGTCAAAATAAGCGTGCGGGCAGGTCTCGCCCTCCCTGAGGGCGTAGGGGCTTCTGTAGAGATAGGGGTACTCCGCAAAATAGACGCTGGGCAGCAGGCCCTCATAGCGCCTGCGGTAAACCGAATTGGAGGCCGTGATGGAAATGCAGCCGAG
>DHOB01000023.1:2586-3256 GCA_002409675.1 Ruminococcaceae bacterium UBA5401 | reverse complement strand
TTTATCGCGCCCTCGTTCGCCTCTGCGCCGCTGTTGCTGAAATACACCATGGTATCTCCGCCCGTGGCTTCCACCAGCTTTTCCGCCAGCCGGACGTAAGATTCGTAATAGACCACGTTGTGGCCGCCGTGGATCAGCTCCTGCATCTGCTGGGCCGCCGCGCGCACGACGGCCGGGTGGTTGTGGCCGAGGTTGCAGACGGCCACGCCGCTCGCAAAATCCAGAATCTTTCTGCCGTCTTCCGTTGTGAGGTAGCACCCTCTTCCGCGGACTACGCCCAGCGTGGTCGCCCTCTTGGCCACGGGGGGCATCACTTTCCTGCATCTTTCATACATGCTTAATTTGCTCATTTTAACTGACTTCTTTCTTTCCCCGTAAAGGGGCGGCTTTTCATGAGGAATTCTTCGAGCGTCTCGATAAGAAACCGCGGAAGGACGCCGAAAGAATAGGGGGCGTAGACACGCTCCGTCCATTTATGCGCGTCTTTTCCGAAGCAGCCGTAATCCAGCGCGGGAATGTTTAAATGCTTGATTTGCCTGAGCGGCAGCGGGTAAACCGTGCCGTACTCCGGAAAATTTTGAATCAGCGCTTCCAGCGACGCACTGTCGTCGTCGATTTTCAGGTAGCTGCTGTCCGAAAGGCTGGGGAAAAAGCGCAGCATCCGATAGGT
>DHOB01000023.1:0-2346 GCA_002409675.1 Ruminococcaceae bacterium UBA5401 | reverse complement strand
CTTCTCGGCGGGAATCTCTTCGTGAAGGGTGTTGTGCGGCAGGTAGGGCGCCGCGAAAAAAAGCACGGCCGCCGGAGCCTTTATCTCTGCAATCTCGCAGAGCCTCTGCGTAATCTTCAGGGCGATTTCCCTTTGGTCGAGGCCCCCGGCGAGGAGCTTTTCCGCAAGACTGCGCGTGAGCTCCGCGAGACTGCCCCCGTGCTTTTTTTGGGCGAGGCTGAAGAGTTCCGCGTAATCCAGAACATGGCAGACGGCCTTCTTTTCTATGTACCGCGTGCCGCTCAGGCTGCAGTAGCGGCGGAACCGCCCGTTTACGGTATCCGTCACCCGCTCAAAGGCGCTCGCGGCCGCCGCCTTCAGCATTTTTACGGTTTGCTGCACGGGTCGGTCGTGAACAAAGAAGTTGAAGTAAACGAATGCGGAAAAAGCGGTTTGAACGTTGTACTGCGGCTTGAGGTCCTTGATTTTCAACACGGACGGCGGGGGCGTGTATTCTCCTCGGTAGGAGTCGCAGAAATCCGGGTTCAGGCTGATTTCCTTCACCAGTTCCGCCGCAAACAGGGACGCGTCGAAGCCTTCAAAGCACTGCCCGACGTGCGTTTCCCTGCCGAAGATATAAAAGCAGGGGAGCAGTTTGCCTACGGTGCCGGCATACACATATTTGGTCCTGTCACCCGGAAAGGCGGGGCAGATATAGTCGTTGTTGATTGCGAAGAGATAGCGGAGATTTTCTTCGGCTCTGAGCTTTTCAAAAAAGTCGAGCGCCTGGAGGATGCCGGTATGTGAATTTTCTTCGACCGGGTTTACGGAGAGCAGGATATTCCCCTCCATCTCTTCGACATGCTCGCTGAGCTTTTTCAGGAGGACCAGAAAAACGGCCACGCCTCCCTTCATGTCGCAGGCGCCGCGCCCGAACAGCCAGTCGCCCGAATCGAGGTCCGCCCGCACTTCTTTGGGGAGGGGCATCCCAGAAAGGCGCTCTTTCAGGCCGTCGCAGTCAAACGCGTAGGGCTTCAGGGCCCCGTAGTCGTCCACGCCGACCGTATCCATGTGGCCGTGCAGAAGAATCGTGTCTTTACTTTTCCCTTTTTCCCCCTTCAGAAGCGCAAACACATTTTCCCGCTTTAAAGGGTCGTTCCGCAATTCCTGAACGACCACCTGCCCCGGCCTCCGCTCAAAATAAGGGATTTTTCTGAGGTATTTTTCTATGAAGCACGCCACGTTCCTTTCACCGTCCGTGCCGTTCACGCTCGGGATGGCGACCAGCTGCTTGGTCAGTCGTAAGATTTCGTCATAGGTTGAATCCAAAACATGCACCTTCCATTTACAGAACTTTGTTCTCACGGTGGTTTTCTCAAATGTCGTCACGGATCAGTTCCAGCGTGGAGCAGTGGATTCCCCCGCCCATTTTGTTCAGCTCTGAAACGTCCACCGGGATTACTTCGACCCCCGCGTGCGACAGTCGGTCCATCGTGCGCAGCCCCGTGGCCGGGAAGATGACTTTTCCCGGACAAACCGGAATACAGTTGTTGGTGAGCGGAGGGTTTCTTAAATCCAGAGGAATCGCGTCGATTCCGCGGCCGCGCAGAAAATCAAGAAACCACTGCGGCAATCCGGACGGATCCACGAGCGCCTTGTCCCTGTCAAGCTGGAGGAATACGCTGTCTAAATGGATTCGGTTCGCGGGGAGATCCACCGCGACTAATTGGACGCCCTGCTCCGCAAGTATCCTGCGGACCTGTTCCGTCCCTTCCCGGTTCACACGGGCGGAACGCCCGATTACGGCCGTCTGAGGGTCGAGCATGGCGAAGCTTCCGCCTTCCGCACAGCCGGCGCCCTGCACGGCGCCGAGAATCGGCATGCCGATCTTTCCGAACGCCCGCTGGATTGCGGGCGTTTCCCCCTGCCGGAAGAACATGGAAAAGCGACTCAAAACAGCCCCGTGAGGCACTATCATCGCCGCATCCCTCGGGAACAGCATGTTGGTCCATTCTGTCGGCATGCTTTCCATCTCAATCACCTCAGCCCCGTTTTCCCGCAGGGCGGTGGTCAGGCGGTCATGCTGACGCTGCATCAGCGCAAGGTCAGGCGGCTGCTCCGCTTTGCAGTAGCTCCTTATGCGGCCCTTGCCGTCCCGCAGGACCAGCGCGCCCGCCTGTTCGTCGTATCTGCATCCCCGGAGCCTCAGAATTTCATTGCCGGGCCTGTGCACCAGGACTTTCCTGATCTGACCGATGGAATTGGAAAGGCCCCAGCAGTTCCCCCAGGTTTCTTTCTGCAGATGTTTTTCAAAAGAAGTTTCGACATAATCCTTCAACAGGGTCTCAGCAAGAGACATTTCAATAT
>DHOB01000078.1 GCA_002409675.1 Ruminococcaceae bacterium UBA5401 | reverse complement strand
AAATCTTAAAAGTGAAAATTTTTCTTAAAACAGAAAAATCCCTTGAAAAATCGAAAATCCGGTTTATAATAAAAAGCAGAAAGATAGTAAACCGATTTACATATCTTAAAAGCATGATGCGGAGGGCTTTTATGCCGGAAAACAGCGTTACAATCAATACGGTCGCCCGGATGGCCCGCACTTCCAAAACCACCGTTTCGTTTTATCTGAACGGAAAGTTTGAAAAAATGTCCGCGGAAACCCGCGGGCGGATTCAAAAGGCGATTGAGGCGACCCGGTACCGCCCCAATCTGGCGGCCCGCTGCCTGAACCGGAAGCGGACGAAGATGGTCGGCGTGATTCTCGGAGATGTCGCAAACCTGTTTGCCAACCAGGTTGTGCGGGGAATCGAAAGCGTCACTCTGCCGGAAAATTACCAGATTGTTCTGGGCAACAGCAACTATGACGGCCGGACCGAGCGCATCTATATCGAGCGCATGGTGAACATGGGGGTGGACGGGCTGATTGTGCAGCCGACGCTCCAGTTTCCGGACGTCGGCAAAAAGCTGAAAGCGCTCGGCGTGCCGATCGTTTTCCTCGACAGTTCGGCCCGCAGGACGGCAAACAGCCGGGTCGGAACCGACAGCCGAACCGCGACGCGCAGAGCGGTCGAAGCCTGCCTTGAAAGGGGCTATGATGATTTTTTGATGCTGACGGCCGACCCCGGCAAGCTGAGCGCGAGGCAGGACCGCGTTTCCGCCTTTTTGGGAGTGTTGAAAAAGGCGGGGAAGGCCTGCGCGACCCTGCCGCTTCATTCCGACACCTCGCCGGGCGAAATCAGCGCCTTTGTGGCGGGACACCTGCGCCTGAACCGCCACACCCTTCTCTTTGTGCCGAACTGCTGGGCCCTTCCCACGGTTTATCTGGCGCTGAGGAATTTTCGGAACCTGATTCCGAATACCGTCGGGGTCCTCGGCTTCGACAACACCGAATGGACCCGGTTTTCCGCGCCGAGCGTCACCACCGTCGTCCAGCCGGTTTACGAAGAGGGCCGGGAAGCCATGCGGATTCTTTCCGACATTCTGTCGGGGAAGCGGAAAGAACCCGTGGCCCGGATGCTTGAGTGCGCCGTCGACTGGGGCGAATCCACGGCGCTGCGCCTCTCCGGCGCCACTCAGCCCGCGGCGGGCTGAGATTGCCCGCCTGCGGGGAACAAATCCGTATTTTTCGGGAGTCCCATTCACAAGCCAAAAGCCAAATCTGACAGGAGGTTTTATCATGAGCATTTTGGATCGATTTTCTCTGAAGGGAAAAACGGCACTGGTCACGGGTGCTTCTCACGGCATTGGCATGGCAATCGCGAAGGCGTTCTCTCAGGCGGGGGCCACCGTCGTCTTCAACGGAAACAATCAGAAGCTGATGGAAAAGGGCCTGAAATCCTATGAGGCGGACGGAATCAAAGCACACGGCTACCTCTGCGACGTCACCGACGAAGACGCCGTCAAGAAGTTCATTCAAAAAGTCGAATCCGAAGTCGCCCCAATCGACATCCTGGTGAACAACGCCGGAATCATCAAGCGCATCCCCATGTGCGATATGACCGCGGCCGAATTCCGCCAGGTGGTCGACGTGGACCTGAACGGCCCGTTTATCATGTCGAAAGCCGTGATTCCCGGCATGATTCGGCGCGGGCACGGAAAAATCATCAACATCTGCTCCATGATGAGCGAGCTCGGCCGTGAAACCGTCAGCGCCTATGCGGCGGCCAAAGGCGGCCTGAAGATGCTCACCCGGAACATCGCGAGCGAATACGGGCAGTACAACATCCAGTGCAACGGCATCGGCCCCGGCTACATCGAAACGCCGCAGACGGCTCCGCTGCGCACCCCGAACCATCCGTTCAACAAATTCATCATTTCCAGGACTCCGGCCGCCCGCTGGGGAACGACCGGCGACCTGCAGGGCCCGGCGGTGTTTCTCGCTTCCGACGCTTCCAACTTCGTCAACGGGCACATCCTCTACGTGGACGGCGGCATTCTCGCCTACATCGGCAAACAGCCGTGAGAAAGGGGCAGCAAAATGGATACTCGATATTCTGCAAATCCGAGGGACTTCAGGCACTATACGACCGATGAAATCCGCAGGGAATTCCTGATTGAGCACGTGTTCGTGCCGGACGACGTGACGGCCGTGTATTCGCACGTGGACCGAATCGTCGTCCTCGGCGCGATGCCGGTGCAAAAAGAGCTGAAGCTCGACCGGAACATCGACTGCTGGAAGAACTTCGGCGTCCGCTATTTTCTGGAGCGCCGGGAGCTCGGCCTTATCAACATCGGCGGCGACGGGGTCGTCACGGCGGACGGAACCGACTACCCGGTCGGGCATCTCGCGGGGCTGTACATTTCGATGGGGACGAAGTCCGTCTCCTTCAAAGCTTCCAGCCCGGCGGAACCTCCGAAATTCTACATCTGCTCCACGCCGGCGCACCGGCCGTTCCCGACAACGCCGATTCCGTTTGAAAAAGCAATCCACCGCAGGCTCGGCTCAGACGGAACCAGCAACAAAAGAACCATCAACCAGTTCATTCATCCGGATGTTCTGGAAACCTGCCAGCTTTCGATGGGGTGCACGATACTGGAACCCGGCAGCGTCTGGAACACCATGCCCGTACATACCCACGAGCGCCGCATGGAAGTCTATTTTTATTTCAATATTCCAAAGGACAACGTCGTGTTCCACTTGATGGGGCAGGGGAGCGAGACCCGCCACGTCGTCATGCACAACGAGCAGGCGATTATCAACCCGAGCTGGTCGATTCACGCGGGCTGCGGCACCTCGAACTACGCGTTTATCTGGGCCATGGCCGGGGAAAACCGCGCGTTCGACGACATGGACGCCATCCCGACCGAAAAGCTGAAATAACAAAGCCCTGCCGTTCCGCTCGGCTAAATAATAAGAAAACGAGACACCCTTTTCACCTTGAAGAACGATCTGGCGAAAGGGGTGTCTTGCGATATGTTCTGTTTTAAGGGCCCTGATTTGGCAGAGCCAATTTATTTTATGGCCACGGCTCAGCGGCTTACGCGCGCGCTGCCGCCCTTGCGCATCGCGGCCCGAACCTCGTCTTCGGTCACGAGATTGAGGTCGCCGCCGATCATCAGCTTGAGCACGCTGGCCGCGATGGCAAAGTCGATGCTCTCCTGCGGGTCTTTGAAGTGCAGCAGACCGTGAATCAGCCCGGCGCCGAAGGCGTCCCCGGACGCCACGCCCTCCATCACATGCACGCTGTGAACCGGGCTCTCGTAGAATTTTCCGTCCCGCAGCAGGATGCCCATCCAGTCGCTCTCCTCCACGGAGTGGATGTTGCGCAGGATGCTGGCGACCGCTTTACAGTTCGGAAACTCTTCCGTGATTTTTTTCATGCCGGCGCGGAAGCTGTTAATCTGCTCGATGCCGCGCGACATGTCCCCGTCGAAGGCACGGATGCCGAGGGCCGCTTCAAAATCCTCGTCGTTCGCAAGGCAGATATCGATATAGGGCATCAGCCCGCGCATGACCGAGCGGGCTTTTTCGGGCGTCCACATTTTTCCGCGGTAGTTGAGGTCGGAAACAACGGTGATGCCGCGACTTTTGCAGTATGTAAGCGCATCCTTCACCGCACCGGCCAGCTCATCGGAGATGGCCGGCGTGATGCCGGAAAAGTAAAATATATCCACCCCTTTGAGCAGGGCGGGCCAGTCGAACTCCGAACGCCTTGCCGTGGCGATGGAGCTTCCGGCGCGGTCATAAACCACGCGGGTCGGTCGGATGCTCGTCCCTTTTTCGAAGTAATAGGTGCCCAGGCGCGGGCCGCCGCGCAGGACGCGGCCGGTATCGACGCCGAAACGCCTCAGGGTGCCGAGCGCGGCTTCTCCGAGGGGATTTTCCGGCAATTTGGTCAGGTAAGCCGCGTCGTCGTGAAAAATGGAAAGGGAAACGGCGACGTTCGCCTCAGCGCCCCCGTAGCTTGCTTCAAAAGAATTCGCCTGCACGAGGCGGGCGAAAGCCGGCGGTTTGAACCGCAGCATTATTTCACCGAATGTAAGAATCTTCACTCTGGATAACGCTCCTTACGCGTGGCCAGCACGCTTGAATTTTAAGTCCAAAACTTTGCCGCGAGAGAATGGGCCGAATCGCGGGGCAGAAGAGAAAACCATTTGATTTCAGTATAATGTGGAATCCCTTTCCTGTCAATAGGACCGCGCCGTACGTGCCCGGCGCGCCCAGACTGACGACAAAGTCGCGCAACCGCAAAATTGCGTTGCAATTTTGCTTTCAAGTGGACTGCGCTTGCAGATTTCGGTCACATACAGAGAGTATGCTCCCTCATCTGCTGCGCTTGCCGTCTTGTCTTGCACGATTTGTCGCAGCCTGGCAGTTTGTCTACAACCTGCCGCGCCGTACGTGCCCGGTGCGCTTTTTTCCGGCCGGGCTGAAAAATATTTTCCGCTGCCGCCGATTCGGATTGTCTGCCGGAAAAAGATGATGTATAATGTTGTAAACGGCACTGAAAACCGCCGTGAGACGCAGGGAAAGGGGATGCTTTGCGGTTTTTTAAGCATTCGTTCCGCCGCTTTGCCGGCAACAGCCGGGTCTTTCTGAAAGGAAGTGCTGTCTGGGAACCACGTTTCGGAAGAATCAGGGCGCCGCGTCAATCGATAGGATGAAATCTTTGACTTGGAGAGAATAAAGCGATGATTAGTCCAACTTACGGGAGCTGCAGCGACGACCAGGTGGTCCGCATTATCGTGAATTACATCCGGACAAATTACAAGACATCGGAAGGGTTTAACCTGATCGTCGGAACGGACAGCCAGAACTACTCCGACACCAAAATGGTTGTAGTGATAGCGGTTCAAAACATAGGCCACGGCGGAATTTTCTTCTACGACGTTTTGCGCATCAAAAGAATCGACAACATCAGGCAGAAATTATTATATGAGACCAGCATGAGCCTGAAATGTGCGGATAAGCTGATTTCAAAACTGGAGGATTTCTCAAAAAAACAGACGGATTTCGATTTTGAGGACGTCAATTTCTGCATCCATGTGGACGCCGGAACAAAAGGGAAGACCAGCAAGCTGATTCCGGACCTTGTTTCCTGGATTCGGGCATGCGGATACAACTGCAAAATCAAGCCGGATTCTTTTGCGGCAAGCAGCATCGCGGATAAAATCAGCAAATGAGAATTTTCTTTTCCGCACGTTTCCGTTCTGAAAGGAGCTTTTTCGATGGCACGGCTCGAAGTTTTCTTCGATTATATTTGCCCCTACTGCATGCGCGCGCATCAGTACCTGAAAGAGCTGCTCCCGCGCTACCCGAAAATCGAGGTTCTCTGGCGCCCCTGCGAAGCGCACCCGCGGCCGGACCCTTACGGTCCGCACAGCGAACTGTGCATCCAGGGGTATTTTTTTGCCCTGGAGCACGGCGCGGACCTGTGGGAATACCACGGCCGCATGTTCCGGGCGGCGCTGGAAGACCGCGCCGACATCGAAGACGCGGCGGTGCTCGCGGCGCGTGTGAAGGGGCTGCTCGACGGCGGCGCCTTTCGCCGGGCGCTGGAACGGGGGACCTACCGGAAAGCGCAGCTCGCCGCGAACGACTATGCCTATGAAAAATCCGGCGTCTGGGTGGTGCCGGCTTACCGCCTGAACGGCAGGAAGCTGGACGCCGTGGAAGACGTCGGCGTGACGAAAGAACAGCTGAAGCGTTTTCTGAGCGATGCGCAGGGGAAATAAGCCGCCGGGGGAGCGGCTGTTTTTTATTTTAGCTTCTTGCCCCGATGCATCCTGTTCCCGGGCCTCCGAAGCCCTGTAAAGCGAATAAGCTTTCCACACGCCCGCGCCTATTGCGTGATGGACGGGAGATTGCTCAGGTTGTTTTTCTCGTCTTCATCCGGCAGAGACTTGAGGTATTCGGCCCCGTTCCTCGTCGCGACGCCGACCCCGCGGATGCCGCCCTGTTTGGCGAGCCGGACCCCTTCTTCCTTGTTCAGGACGCGGCCGTCCGAAAGCTGATAGCCGGTGATGCGCCCGCTTTTCCGGACCAGCGCGGTGATGGGCCTGGCGTCTGCGTTCGGCTGCGGTATGTCCTGCAGCGCGTTCCTTGGAAGGGCGGATGAAATATCATTTTTGTCAGTCATTAAAGCTTTCCCTCCGATTCTTTATTTCAGGGGTCTGAAGCGGCCTCTTGAAACATAGTCTTCCAATCGGGGGAAATCTTATTCCGCCGCTTTTTTAAAGTTTTGCTTTTCTGCGGGCGGCTTCGGCCGCCGGCTCAGGAGGAAGCGGAGCCCCGCTTTGCAATCGCAAAGTTGTCCTCCAGCAGCGCCCAGTTCTGGGGGAACGGGTAGCCCAGGGCCCAGTAGCTGATTCCGCCCAGGCCGTAGCGCTTTGCGGTGTCAAATTTCGCCTGCGCGCTGCGCGCGTCCTCAAACCAGACCTCGTGCCGGCGGCCCTGTTCGTCCGTGTACTGAAAAAACGGCGCCTGCGCGATGGTGTCGTACTGAATCTGCGCGCCGTATCTGACGGCCCTTGCGACGGCTTCCTGCGCGCTGAAGGTTTCCGCCTCCCGGCCCTCTTCGTGGGGCAGCAGCCAGTCCCTCGCATAAATCTGGAATCCGAGGTAAATCTTTTCGCGGGGAATCGCCGTGACGGCGTAATCGAGGACCCGCTCAATCTGGTCGAGGGGCGAAATCGGCTGGGGCGGCCCTTTCCGGTAGCCCCATTCGTATGTCATCAGAATCACGAAATCGGCGATTCTTCCGTGCGCCTCGTAGTCGTGCGCCTCATAGAGCAGGCCGGCCTGCTCCGCGGAGGTCTTCGGCGCGAGCGAGGTGGAAACGAAGAAGCCCTCCGCGTGCAGGCGGTCCACCGCGCGCTGAAGAAACCGGTTGTAGGCTTCCCGGTCTGCCGGAAGAACGTTTTCGAGGTCGATGTTCAGCCCGCGGTATCCCTTCGCTCGCATCTCGCGGATGATTTCGGTCAGCAGGCGCTCCACGGTCTGCGGGTTGTTCAGCACGGCGGAAGCGAGGTTCTCCCCGCGGGAAGTGGCCGTAAAATTGGTGATGGCCATCATGGGGACGGCCCCTGTGCCCCGCGCGGCCTGGAGGGCGGGCGCGTCGTCGATCGCCTGAAGGGTCCCGTCCTCCTGGATCAGATAGGCGAACGGGCTCAGGTAAGTCAGGTACCGGCCGCTCTCTTCGACGATAGGGACGGCGTCTTCCCCCAGACGGTACAGAAAGGCGTTTACGTTCATCGGGGGTCTCTCCCGGCGCGGAATCACCAGAACGGTTCCGGCCGTAATCCGGTCCGGGTCCTCAATCCGGTTTACCGCAATCAGCGTCTGCAGCGGCACGCCGTATTCCCGGGCAATTTCACCCAGGGTCTCGCCGGGCTGGACGCGGTGCCGGGGGACGGGCAGATAAAGCACCGTTCCGGGTGTGATTCGGTCCGGGTCCTCAATCCGGTTTTCCCGCGCGATTGTCTGCACCGTCGTACCGTATGCCCGGGCGATGCTCCACAGGGTGTCTCCGGGCTGCACGATGTAAAAATCCTCGCTCGGAATCACCAGCGCCTGGCCGACCACGAGCCGGTCGGGGTTTTCCAGCCCGTTGACGGCCGCGGTTTCTTCCGGCGTGACGCCGTACCGGTTTGCAATCTGCCAGAGCGTCTCGCCGGGCGCGACCACATGAATCAGCATTTGCTGCGTCGCCTCCTTTTTTACAGAATATGAATAATAATCGGGCCGCGTGCAACGCCCGTTTCGGATTTTTACCGGAGGGGATGTTGAACCTCACCGGCTTTCGTGGTAAGATTCAGAATCAGAAAGTGCGGCTGCAAGTGCGGATGCGGATTCCGGCGCCCGCAGCCGGCAAAACGGAGGTGTGCTTGATGGCGGGACACCGCTTTGAAGTAAAGGACCGGTTTTATCTGGACGGAAAGCCCTTTCGGATCCTCTCCGGCTCCATCCATTATTTCCGCGTTGTGCCGGAGTATTGGCGCGACCGGCTCGAAAAACTGCGCGCCATGGGCTGCAACACGGTGGAAACCTACATTCCGTGGAATCTGCACGAGCCGCGCAGGGGAGAGTTCCGCTTCGGCGGGGGACTGGATTTCGCGTCTTTTCTGAAAACGGCGCAGGAGCTCGGCCTCTGGGCGATTGTGAGGCCGTCGCCGTACATCTGCGCAGAATGGGAATTCGGCGGCCTGCCGGCCTGGCTGCTCGCCGAGGACGGGATGCGCCTGCGCTGCTCCTATCCGCCGTTTCTGGACGCCGTCCGGCGCTATTACCGCGCCCTGTTCCGGGTCCTGGCGCCCCTGCAGGTTGACCGGGGCGGCCCAGTCCTGCTGATGCAGGTGGAAAACGAGTACGGCGCCTACGGCAGCGACAAGTCTTATCTGGAGGCGCTGCGCGCGGAGATGCGGCGGGACGGCGTCACGGTGCCGCTGGTGACTTCAGACGGGCCGTGGAACGGCTATATGAAAAACGGGAGCCTGCCCGGAGCTCTGATCACCGCAAATTTCGGCTCCAAGCCCAGGCTGCGGCTCCCAGTCCTGAAAAAGCACGTGCGGGGCGGCCCGCTGATGTGCATGGAGTTCTGGGACGGCTGGTTCGACGCGTGGGGCGGCGGGCACCATACGAAGCCGGCGGCCGCCTGCGCCGGCGATTTGGACGCCGCCCTGGCGGAGGGATGCAGCGTCAATCTCTATATGTTCCACGGCGGCACGGATTTCGGGTTTATGAACGGCTCCAATTACGAGGACCGCCTTTCCCCGGACGTCACGTCCTACGATTACGACGCCCCGCTGACCGAGGACGGCGAAATCACCCCCAAATACCTCGCGTTCCGAAAGGTAATCGGAAAATACGCCGCGCTTCCTCCCATGGACTTTTCCCGGAAAATAGAACGGCGCTCCTACGGCGAGCAGAAAGTGACCGGGCGCGTTTCCCTGTTCTCCGCACTCGGCGGAATTTCGTCGCCGGCGGAAAGCCCGCGCCCGCTTTCGATGGAAAAGCTGGGGCAGAGCTACGGGTATATCCTTTACCGCTCCACTCTGTGCCCCAGCGAAAAAATCACCGGAATCCGGCTGACCGGCGCAAACGACCGCGCCCAGGTGTTCCTCGACGGAAAGCGCCTGCTGACACTGTACGACCGGGAGCTGCAAAGGGAATGTGCCGTCCGGCCCGCCGCGGGCGGCGCCCGAATCGACATTCTGGTGGAGAACATGGGCCGCGTGAATTACGGCCCGGAGCTGGAGCACCAGCGGAAGGGAATCGACGGAGAAGTGCTGCTCAACGGCCGCAGCCACACGGGGTGGAAGATGTACCCCCTGCCGATGGACACCGCGGCGGTGTCGAAGCTCGATTTTTCAAAAGGGTATCAAAAAGGGGGCCCGGCGTTTTACCGGGTCCCGTTTGAAGTTGAAAACAGGGGAGACACCTTTCTCGACCTTTCCGGGTGGGGCAAGGGCTGCGCCCTTCTGAACGGGTTCAACCTCGGGCGCTTCTGGGAAATCGGCCCGCAGAAACGCCTGTATATCCCCGCCCCGCTGCTGCGGGAAGGGGAGAACGAGCTGATTCTATTTGAAACCGAAGGCAGAGCGTCGGACCATGTCCTGCTCTGCGGGGAGCCGGCCCTGGGATAAACCGCCCGAAAAAAGAAGCTATTTTGCTCCCAGCCGGCAAAACCTACCGGATTTGACGACCGCGGCAATTTTCCAGTCGGAATCCATCACGACCAGGTCGGCCTGCTTGCCGGCCCGGATGCTTCCGATTTCGCCTTCCGCTCCGATTTCTTTTGCCGGGTTGATGGTCGCGGACTTGATCACCTGCCGCACCGGCACGCCGAACCGAATCAGATTCTGCACCTCTTTGTGGATATTGGTCGTGGAGCCGGCAATCGTGCCGTCTTTCAGCCTGGCCTCGCCGTTTTTCACATAGACTTTCTGCCCGCCCAGCTCGGAGACGCCGTCCGGCATCCCGGCCGCGCGCATGGAGTCGCTGATGATGACGGTCCGGTCTTCTCCCAGAATCCGGAAGGCCGTCCGCAGAACGGCCGGGTGGATGTGAAACCCGTCGCAGATAATTTCCGCCTTCACGCTCGGGTCGTCGAACACCGCGCCCACGGCGCCGGGCCTGCGGTGGTGCAGACCGGTCATCGCGTTGAACAGATGGGTCACGTGGGTGATTCCGCGCCGAAAGGCCTCTTTCGCCTGGCCGTAATCCGCCTCGGTATGCGCCAGCGAAACGGTGCAGTATTTGCCGACCCGCTCGATGAATTCGCCGGCGCCTTCCCGTTCGGGCGCGATGTCGACCAGCCGGACGATGCCGCCGCAGCCGTCGTACAGTTTTTTAAATTCCCGCCAGTCCGGGTTGCGCACAAATTCCCCTTTCTGCGCACCCTTTCGCGCGGGGGAGATATAGGGCCCTTCCATATTGACGCCCCGCACGGCCGCGCCTTCCGGCGGATGCTCCATGCAGTCCCGGGCGGCGGCGAGCGCCTTTTGAATCTCCGGCAGGGAGACCGTCATCGTTGTCGGGCAGAAGGAGGTGACCCCGTTCCCAATCAGGTGGCCGGCCATTTTCGCGATGGAATCCCTTGTGCCGTCGCAGGTGTCCACCCCCACGCAGCCGTGGATATGGATATCCACAAAGCCGGGCGCAATCACGCAGCCGGAAAAGTCGTGGACGTCCCCGCCCTCGAGGCCGGGGGCGACCCGCTCGATTTTCCCGCCCCGAACGGCGACGTCGGCTTTTACAAGGTTAAAATGCTCGTCGAAAAGCATTGCGTTCTTCAGGATCATGGCTTAGCCTTTCTCAGGGTGCTTTTCGTGCACGACCTTCATCGCGTCGCGGTCCGCCACGACCGTCACATTCGGGTGAAGCTGCAGGACCGACCCGGGAATTTCGGGCGTGACGGGGCCGTACAGCACTTTCTCCAGCACGTCCGCTTTCTGGGCGCCGCTGATGACGAACAGGATTTTTTTGGCCTGCATGATCGCCTTGATGCCCATGGTCATGGCGTATTTCGGCACCTCGTCGACGTTCTTGAAGAAGCGGGAGTTGTCCTGAATCGTCTTCTGCTTCAGCGCAATCTTGTGGGTCGTCTTTTCAAAGGCCTGGCCCGGCTCGTTAAAGCCGATGTGCCCGGTCTTGCCCAGCCCCAGAAGCTGCAGGTCGATTCCCCCGAGGTCGGCGATCATCCGGTCGTACCGGCGGCCCTCCTCGTCAAAATCCTTTGCGAGGCCGTTCGGCACAAACGTCTTTTCGGGCCGGATGTTGACATGGCGGAAAAAGTTTTCCTTCATGTAATGATGGTAGCTCTGCGGATTGTCCGGCGCGAGCCCGCAGTATTCGTCGAGGTTGACGCTGGTCACCTCGCTGAAATCGATGTCGCCCTTCCGGTACCAGTCGATCAGCTGCTGATAGATGCCGAGCGGCGTGGAGCCCGTCGCCAGCCCAAGAACGCTGCGCGGGAACAGGATGACCTGTGCGGAGATGATGTTCGCCGCCTTGCGGCTCATGTCTTTGTAATCGGTCGCTTCAATGATTTTCATGTCGAAACCCCTTTCTGAACAAAACAGATGCTTTAAACAGGCGCTGCGCCTTTCTGCTGAAATCCGGCCGGGCCTGTCCGCGGGCTTTCGCCCGCCGGACGGCCGTTTTCTGCCGTTCCTGCGATTCCCGCAGGGAACTCACAGGTTTTTCCGGCAGAAATCTTCCATGGTGCGGGCGTCGGCGTCCTCGCTTTTGCCCGAGACCGCCACGTCTATGACGTCGCCCTGGCGGACGGCAAGCCCCATCACGGAAAAAAGCCTTTTCGCGTCGGCCTGCTTACCGTGGCAGGCAATGGTGACGGCGGAGCTCACCCCCTGCGCGCATTTGACCAGCAGACCCGCCGGGCGGGCGTGGAGCCCTTCTTCTTCCTTTATTTTATACTGAAAATTCTTCATTTTGCTTCGCTTGCCTTTCTTCTTTTGTAATTTTTAAAATATCTGTATGATTAAAAGGCCGAACCCGGCCTTTATTTCTCGTATTCCATCACTGCGGTTTTTCCCGCTTCCGCATCGCCGGTGCGGAACGTCAGCTTTTTCACCTGATTCGGATTGGTCAGAATGCAGGGGGAAGCGGTGTTGTATCCCCTGCCCCGGATAAAGTCCAGGTCCATGTCCATCAGTTTCTGGCCGGCCCTGACGTGCTCCCCGGCCTTTACAAGGCAGGTGAAGCCCTTTCCGCCCAGCTTGACGGTGTCGATTCCCAGGTGAATCAGCACCTCCGCGCCTTCGTCCCCTTCAATGCAGACCGCGTGGCGGGTATTTGCAATCGTGGCGACCGTCCCGGCCACCGGCGCGACGATTTCGCCGTTTTCCGGCAGCATCGTCACGCCGTCGCCCAGGACTTTCTCTGAAAACACCTTGTCGGGCGTTTCCGCAATCGGCACGGCCCTTCCGTCCACCGGCGCCAAAATCTTAATTTTCTTTTTCCCAAACAGATTCATGTTTCCTCCAAAATGAGTATTTTTAAATCAAACGAAAGGCAATCCCTGCGTCCTCAGGCGCAGCCGGAAAGCGCGTACCGCTCGATGGCCGCCGCGGCGCCGTCCCGCTCGTTGTCGAGCGTTACGGCGTCGGCCAGCTTTTTCAGGGCGCGGCTGGCGTTTCCCATGGCGACGCCGATGCCCGCTTTGCGAATCATCTCCGCGTCCCCTTCGCTGTCCCCGATGGCGAGGATGTTCCGCATCCCGATTGAAACTCCCTTCTGCTGCAGAAGCCGGCAGAAATTTGCGAGCCCGTCCGCCTTTGTGGCGCCGGCGCGCACGATTTCAAACCCGCTTTGCATGGGGACGAAAAACAGGCGGGGGCACTGGGCGAGCTTCCCGAGTATCGTCGCCTTTTGGGCCGGCGGCAGCAGCGGAAAATTGATTTTTTCCACGGCCTCTCCGTGCTTCGCCCAAAAATCGGCGCTGCCGCCCGCCGCCGTGCCGATTTTCCGGAGGACGTCGGAATGAAGGGGAGAGAACGGAAGCGTTTCGATTCGGCGGAACTGGTCGTCCGGAACGAAAATCCTCCCGCGCGACCAGGCCTCCACATAGCAGCTCTCCCGGCGGGCCAGGCGGAGAATCCATTCCGCGTCCTGCCGGGGAATGCAGGCGGAAAAAAGAGTCCTCCGCTCTTTCAGCGCGTAGATCACGGCGCCGTAGGAAGTGACCGCATACTCGATTCCGGGCACCGACGTGACGTCTTTCGGCAGGACCGAATAAATCCGCCCCGTGACGGGCACGACCCGGATCCCGCGGGCGACGGCCCTTTGCAGAGTCCGCCGAAGCCGCCGCGAAATATGGGCGTGGTCGCTCAGCAGGGCGGTGCCGTCCAAATCCAGCGCAATCATCCGGACCGCCGGGGGATTATCTTTTTCTGAGACGTTCTGTTGCATTGCGGGTCTTCACCAGACATTCCTTGGTCTTTTTGAAATTTTCCTTTGCGAGCCCGAGGTACAGCAGGTCCGTAAGAATCAGCGATGCGTTGCGCGAGGCGATGGCCCCGATGCGGAGCTCCCGCTCGGTCGTCGGGATATAGAGAAGGATATCCGCCAGACGGGTCAGCGGGCTTTTCTTGAACTGCGTGACGGCGATGGTGGTCGCGCCGAGCTCGCGCGCGAGCCGCATGCCGGTGTTGACCTCGCGCGTCCGCCCGCTGTAGCTGACGGCCAGCGCGACGTCCCGCTCCGTCATCAGCGCCGCCATCGCGATCTGGTCGTGGAGGTCGGTGCGGTAAATCACGGAGCGGCCGATGCGCGAGAGCTTTTCCATAAAATCCGTGCAGACGATGCCGGAGCCGCCGAACCCGAAAAGATAGACGTTCCGGCACTTCCGAAGAACGTCTACCGCCCGCTGCAGGCTTTCGGTATTGACCATGTGAAATGCCTGGTCCTGCAGCATGCCGTTCAGATTTTTCGCCTTTTGCAGCACGGTTTCCATCGAATCGCTCTCGCTGATCACGTCGTCCAGTCCGCTGATTTGTTCCGAGCGGTCGGCGGCCAGGTCGATTTTCAGCGCCGTAAAGCCGCGGTAGCCGAGCCGGTGCGAAAACCGGATGACCGCGGCGGCGGAGACGCCGACCTCCCGCCCGAGCTTTTGGGCGGAGCTGAACGTCACCTCGCCGGCGTGGTGCAGAATATAATCCGCCAGTTTTTTTTCGGTATCCGTATAACTCGGCATTCCCTGCCGTATTTTATAAAGGCAGCTCATTTCAATGTCCCATCTGCTCTTATCCCGCCTGAATCCCGTTTTATTTTCCCGTTCTCACTGTCCCTGTCTCATTTTATCCCATTCGGCCGGCGGGTTCAAGGCCTTTTTCCCGTCAGGGAACGGATGGCCCGCGAGATGTTCCCGCCGTTCCCGGCGAGGATCTCGGCGCATTTTTCTTTTGAGAGGCCGGTCAGGGCCATGCAGATGGCGACCTTCACGTTCCTTCCGCTCGCCTCCAGCAGGGCGGCCGCTTTCTCATATCCGCAGCCGCTGCTTTCCGATATAATCCGCCTGGCGCGCTCGACCAGTTTGGCGTTGGTCGGCTGAACGTCGACCATCAGGTTCCGGTAGACCTTTCCGCAATGAATCATCACGGCGGTTGAGATCATGTTCAGAATCAGCTTCTGCGCAGTTCCGGATTTCATGCGGGTGGAGCCTGTCACCACCTCCGGCCCGACCACCGCTTCAATCGGGACTTCGGCGTGGCGCGAGATTTCCGCTCCCCGCACGCAACTGACTGCGGCGGTGAATGCGCCGATTTTGCCGGCGTACTCCAGCCCGCCGACCACATACGGCGTGCGCCCGCTGGCCGCAAGGCCGACCACAGTGTCGGAGCCGTTCAGCCCGCGCGCCTTCAGGTCCCTGCCGGCCTGCTCCATGTCGTCCTCGGCGCCTTCCTGCGAGCGGACCAGCGCCTGCGGCCCGCCCGCGATGATGCCCTGGACCAGCGTCGGCTCTACGCCGTAGGTCGGCGGGCACTCACTGGCGTCCAGCACGCCCAGGCGGCCTGAGGTGCCCGCCCCGATGTAGAAGATGCGCCCGCCCCGCTGGATGCGCCGGCAGGCTTCGTCCACGACTTTTGTGATTTGCGGAATCACCCCTTCGACCACGCCCGCAACTTTCTTGTCTTCTCGGTTGATGACCCGGAGGATATCCTCCGTTTCCATTGTGTCGATATTTTCGCTGTTCTTATTGCGCTGCTCCGTTTCGAGTGCGCTCAGATTGACCTGCATCGCCAGGCTCCTTTCTCTTTATCGCGGGACGGGAATGATACTTTGCGAATAAAGAAGAGAATATAAAATTATATTTTATAAATACTTATCATAAAATAAAAATATATTTTATATTTGGCCGACGGACTCTCCCGCAGTTTATTTGGTAGACCGTAGTCTTATTATATCCTGCTTTTCTTTTGCTTGCAATATGCGCTTGAAGGCTTTCTGAAAATTTTGAGAATCTTTGTGAAATATTATTTTATTTATTTTTAATTTGTTATTAAAATTATATTGACAAAATTCATGAATTCGGCTATAATCAATATACATGAATTGCCAGATATTGCTATATATTTTTGGCAATTTGCACAATTCGATTTCCAACAGAGGGGTCCTATTTTCAAGAAAGTGAGGTTGCGGTTATGGATTACAGAAAAACGGCTCAAGAGCTTCTGGCGGCCGTCGGCGGAAAAGAAAATGTCACCGCCAACATGGCCTGCATGACGCGCCTGAGGGTCGGCTGGGCCGACCACGGCAAACTGGACCTTGAGCGTTTAAAACAGGTGGAAGGGGTCCTCGGCGTTGTCGACGCGAACCCGGTGCAGATTGTGCTGGGGCCCGGCGTCGCACAGCGAGTCGGCAGCGAGTTTTCCCTTTTGACGGGGCTGGCGCTCGGCACCAGCAAAACGCTGGACAGCGAGAATATCAAGGACATCGCGCAGAAAAACAAGGCCGAGAACAAGAAAAAGCACAACGGCCCGGTCCAGCGCTTTCTGAAGCGGATTGCCAATATCTTCATCCCGATTCTTCCGGGCATCATCGCCGCCGGCCTTATCAACGGCCTCGTCAACGTCATCAGCCTCGCCAATCCGGCGCTGAACACGCAGTGGTGGTATTCGTGCATACATACTGTCGGCTGGGCGCTGTTCGCCTATCTGCCGATTTTCGTCGGCATGAACGCCGCGCGCGAGTTCAACGGCTCCGGTATTCTGGGCGCCCTGGCCGGGGCGTTCTTCGTCCCAAACGACGCGATGCCCCTGCTGGCGAAAGTCAAGGATGCCGTCGTCCTGATGCCCTTTACCAACAAGGCGTTCAACGCGGCCAACGGCGGCCTGATCGCCGCGCTGATCGCCGGCATCTTCTTCGCCTATCTGGAACGGTGGATCCGCAAATGGATGCCGACCATTGTGGATACGTTTTTCACGCCGCTGCTCACCGTCATCATCGGCGGGGTGGTTTCCGTGCTCATCCTGCAGCCGATTGGCGCGCTGCTGACGAACGCCATCTTCTTCGTGCTGAATTTCGTCTATAAGTACCTCGGCTTCGTCGGCGGCTACATCCTTTCCGCAGGGTTCCTGCCGCTGGTCGCGCTCGGACTGCACCAGGCCCTGACGCCGATTCACGCGATGCTCAACGACCCGGCCGGCCCGACGCACGGCATCAATTACCTGCTCCCCATCCTGATGATGGCGGGCGGCGGCCAGGTGGGCGCCGGCTTTGCCCTTTACCTTAAAACAAAGAACAAAAAGCTCAAGAGAATCACCCGCGACTGCCTGCCGGTCGGCATCCTGGGCGTCGGTGAGCCGATGATGTACGCCGTGACGCTCCCGCTCGGCAAACCGTTCGTGACGGCGTGCCTGGGTTCGGGCCTCGGCGGCATCTGCGCTTCGCTGTTCCACCTCGGCGCGATCTCGCAGGGCGTTTCCGGGCTGTTCGGGCTTCTGCTCATGGTGCCGGGCCAGCAACTGGCGTTCCTTATCAGCATGGTCGCCGCCTATGTGGGCGGATTTATCGTGACCTATTTCTTCGGGGTCAACGAAGACCGCATCAATGAGGTCTATGGAGAAAAAAGTTAAAGGAATTTTAAGATGAAACAATACGGCATTTCCCTTTATCTTGGCACGGGGCCGGAGAAAAACCGCGCGATTGTTCAGAAAGCCAGGAAGGCCGGAATTTCCCTTGCGTTCACTTCCCTGCATATCCCGGAGGAGGCCGATGGGGACATGGGCGCAAAGATCCGGGACCTGCTGAATCTGTGCAAAAGCAGCGGGATTTCCCTGATGGTTGACGTCGGCCCGCGCACGCTCGGGCTGCTGGGGCTGAAGTCGATTGACCAGCTCGCCGATTTTTCCGTCGGCCGCATCCGGGTGGACTATGGCTTTTCCCTGCAGGAAATCGCCCGGCTGTCCCACCGGTTTCAGGTGATATTCAACGCGAGCACGTTCCCGCAGGCAAAAATCCCGGAGCTGGAGCGGCTGGGGGCGGACCTTTCCCGCCTGGGCGCCTGCCACAATTTTTACCCGAAGCCGCTGACCGGCCTGTCGGCCGAGAGGACGCGCCGGATTGATGAAAACCTCCATCGGTTCGGAATCCAGACTATGGCGTTCGTCGCGGGCGACGGCGTTCTCCGCGGTCCCCTGCACGAGGGGCTGCCGACCGTGGAAGCCCACCGCAGGGGCGACGTGCTGCTTCACCTGCTGGAGCTGACGGGGCCGTGTGCCGCGGATGTCGGCATGATCGGCGATATCGACGTCAGCCCAAAAACGTGGTCGGCGCTCTCGGCTCTCGTGCAGGGATATGTTCCCCTGCATGCGAAAATCGAGCCGGAATACGCTTTTTTGAGGGACATCGTCCACCACGACCGGCCGGATTCCAGCGAGTACGTGATCCGTTCCCAGGAATCCCGGCGCTATGTCTCGCAGGGAAAAAGCTTCCCGCCGAAGCCCTGCCCGGAGAGGAAAAAAGGCAGCGTTTCAGTTGGAAATCAGGACTATCTGCGTTATTCCGGAGAGATGGAGATCGCCCGGGCAGACCTCCCGCCGGAGAAAAGGGTCAACATCGTCGGCCAGGTTTCCCCGGAGGACGTTCCGTACCTGCCCTATATTACGGACGGAATGGGCTTCCGGCTGCTGCCGGAAGCGTAAAACGCCGCCACCGGTAAAAAAGAGAAAACCCGCCTTTTGCATTGCGCAGGGGGCGGGCTTTCTCCGTGCAGTACGGATATTGCAGACGGAGCGGCTGCGCCGCGCTGAAAGGTTCCGCGCTTTTCCATGTCTCGCCGGCATTTTTCCTGTTGCCGCAAAGGCGGAAACGTGCTACAATTTCTCAGGCCTGTGTGTTTCCCAACCCATCGGGAGGCACAGCATCTGAGTTTTCTGACTAGACGGGAAGGAAGTATCTTTTTGCCGAGGAATCTGAAAATCGTGCCGCCGGTCTACCAGCATATCGCCGCCGACATCGCCTCCAAGATTGTGGACGGCCATTATCAGCCGCACGACAAGATTTACGCCCGCTCTTCCATTGCGAGCCAGTACGGCGTTTCCGCCGAAACGGCGCGCAGGGCCATCAGCGTGCTTTCGGACATGGACATCGTCGAGACGGAAAAGGGCAGCGGCGTGACCATCAAATCCAGGGAAAACGCGGTCCGCTTCGTCCGGCAGCTGAACGATGTGAAAACCGTCGCCGAGCTGAGGCGGGACATCCGGGCTATCGTCGCCCGGCAGAAGCAGGAAAACGTGCTGCTGGAAAGCCGGATTTCCGACCTGATTAACCGGACGGACCGGTTCAAGTTCATCAATCCGTTCGTGCCGTTTGAGATTTCCATCAGCGCCCGGACCCCGCATCTCAACCGCACCGTCGCCGACATCAATTTCTGGCACCATACCTGCGCCACCATCGTCGCCATCCGGCGTGGGGACCAGCTCATGGTGTCCCCCGGCCCTTACGCGTCTTTTCAGGAAGGGGACACGGTCTATTTTATCGGGGACGAGGACTGCCCGGCCCGGGTGCGCGCGTTTCTTTACCCGCCCTGAGTTTTGAAATCGACGAAGCGGCCCGCCCTGTTTTTGCAGGGCGGGCCGCTCAGTCAGTAAAAAAACAAAAACGGCTGCGCTATTTGTCCGGGCGGCCGCTTCCTTTTGCCCGAAGCCTTCGGAAGAAATCCGAGAGCAGCGCCGAGCATTCGTTTTCCAGCACGCCGCCGACAATCTGCGGCCGGTGGTTGTACGGCAGGGAGAAGAGATCGACGACCGAGCCGCACGACCCCGCCTTTTTATCGCGTGCGCCGAACACCACCCGCCGGATGCGGGCGTTGATGGCCGCGCCGGCACACATGGGGCACGGCTCCAGCGTGACGTACAGGTCGCACTGCCAGAGCCGCCAGCCGCCCAGCGCCGCGCAGGCACGTCCGATGGCTTCCAGTTCCGCGTGGCAGAGCGCGTTTTTCCGCGTTTCCCGCCGATTGCGGCCGGAAGCGACGACTTCATCCCCCCGCACGACAACCGCCCCGACCGGCACTTCGCCCTCCTCGGCGGCCTCGCGCGCAAGAGCGAGAGCCTGCTTCATAAAAAATTCGTCCCGCTCCATCGCGCCTCAGCCTCCCTGCAGGACGCTGACGGAAAGGGTCAGAAAAAGCAGCGTAAAAATGACGGTGCCGGGATTGGAAAACAAAGCCGCCATTTTGCCGGACAGGGTCAGCACGGTCCCGCCACGGTTCTGCCGATACCGGAATCCTCTGCGCCGGACGAGGTAAACCAGGGCGAGCATTCCCAGAATCAACAGCGCGGCCGAGACGATTTCGCTTATGGTGCTGACCGCCGCGTCGCCCCAGTAGCGGTTGGTGAGCTGAAGGGCAAAAGAAACAAGATTGTTGATGAAGTGAATCAGGATGGAAGGCAGCAGGGAATCCGCCTGCACGGCCGCAAAACCCATGGCCAGCCCCGCGAAAAAGGCAAACACCGTCTGCGGAAAGTTGCCGTGCATCATGCCGAAAATCAGGGAAGAGGCCAGCACTGCAAAGCCGTCGCCGAAACGGCGCAGGCTTTGCAGCACTACGCCCCGGAACATCAGCTCCTCCACAAGCGGGGGAACCACCACGGTTTCGATGCCGTAAAAGGTCAGGACCAGCGGGTCGTCGCTGAGCGGCGTTTCCGGAATCACGCCGTTGAAGCCGGCCCGCTCAATCAGCGTGGAAACCCACTCGGCCGGATAATTGGCCAGCAGACATACCATGCACCCGAAGAAGACCAGGGCGGCCGTGTCCGCCGCCCGGTTGCGCCGAAACGGAAGGCCGACCTGCAGCGGAATGCGTTTCAGGGCGAAGTACAGAAGGGCCGGCGCGGCGATGCCCAGCGCATAAACGGCGCAGGTCAGCAGGTAATAGAGCGCGGGCGGTATCCCGCTGAATTCGCTGAGTCTCCGGTTGTAGGAGTAGCCGACCGCCCGCAGAAAAAAAACGGCGGCCTGCGTCAGCAGAAAAATCAGCCCGCCGCAAAAAATAACGGTCCAGCTTACCTGGTTGGCCGTTCGGCGAATCTGCCGCTTTTCCGCCTGCGCCGCAAAGTAGGGCGGGTAGCCGAAAGGCCCGTGAAACGTGTCATAAATCATGGTGAATCTCCTGACTTTGCGGAAAAGCCGCAAGCGCGATCTTTGGAATCGAAATCTGTTTCATGGTAGCACCGCCGCCGGGCCCCGTCAATATCGGGGCGCTCCGAAGAAGCTCAGGGCGCTCTGCCCAGCGTGCCGTTTTTTTCCCTTTTCCCGCTGTCCCCGTCCATTTTTTCCGAGCCGGCCGCCGCCGGCTCTTCGCCGAACAGTCGGGGAAGAGCCCCCGACTGCGTAAAAATTTGGTAGCAGATGATCAGCGCGGAAAAATAAATCAGCACCCAGAAGTTCTTTGCGACCAGCGCGAAATAGAGGGCGGCCAGCATGGTCAGCGGATGAATATTGATGGAGGAAGAGACGATTTTCGGCTCGATAATCTGGCGGATGGCAGAAATCAGCAGCCAGCACACGAGCAGGGTGACGGCCCGGAAATAATCCCCTTTCAGCGCGTAGAACACGCTCAGGGGCACGTAGATTGTTCCGGGGCCGAAGACCGGGAGCAGGTCCGCAATGCCCGTGACGATGCTCAGCACAAGCGGGTACGGCACACCGAGCACGGCGAAAACCGCCAGCGTCTCCAAAAAGGTGATAAAGTAAATCAGAAGATACGAGCGCACATACCGCCAGCTCATGTCGGCGCCTTTGTGGGAGTAGGATTTCAGGTTCCCCACCGTTTTTCCGGAAAACATCCCTGTGAAGCGGCGCCGGATGGATTCCATATCCTTGGAAAAAAAGTAGGTGGACAGGATCATCACCAGAAACATGGTCAGGATGGTGGGCAGGGAGGTCAGAAACCGCAGAACGGCGGTCAGCATCTGTGAAACAATGTCGATGCCGTTTTTGGCGATGCTGACGAGCTGCTCCTGGTTCTGCCGGATGAAATCCGCGTCGATGTCCTGCAGGGAGCTGCCCAGCCGTTCCAGAAGCTGCTGCAGCGGGCCGGTTAGGGCGCCGGCCCCCGCCGACAGGCCCGAGATATGGGAAACCAGATGGCTGATTTCAGAAATCAGCCAGAACCCGAGCAGAAAGAGCAGGCCGAACAGAACGGCATAGACGACCAGCGTCGCAATGATGGAAGCCACAGCGCCCGGGAAATGCAGCTGCCCTCTCATCCATCGAATCAGGGGCTGCGCCAGCAGGGCCAGCAGAAAGCCCACAAGGAACGGGAACGTATATTTCAGCGTGAGGGCGAACAGGCAGAACAGAGCGGTAAAAACCGCGAAAAACAGAAGCAGCGGCTTCAGGCGGGTGAGAAGCCGGCGGCGTTCAGACAAGGAAAAACCCCCTTGCAATTTTTTTCTGTACAGTGTATGATATGGATGCGAGATCAATTAGTCCGGTTTTCCCGTATTTATTCATTATAAACGAAACCGGGCTAAAAGAAAAGCGAAAAGGCGCTCCGCTTTTGCGAAGCGCCCCGCTTACAGGACAACACAGGTGTTATTTTTCTCTGCCAAGCAGCCAGTCGACGGAAACGTTCAGAATATTTGCGAGCGCCGAAAGTTCATAATCGGTTACATAACGAATCTGACCTTCCAGTTTGGACAGGCCGGAGGCGTTCATGTCGACTCCGTTAACCTGCAGCTGTGCCAGCAGTTCTTTTTGCTTCATGCCTTGGTTTTTGCGCGCCATTTCGACGCGCGCTCCCACCATATTTCGGGTGCCGAGCGCCTGTTTACGCAGTCTCAAATTCGTTCATCTCCTCATCACAGTTTTTGTTTTCACATACCCATTCTTTTCACAATCCCATGCCGTCCGGCTGTTCGGCCAAGCCCTTTCACAGAGAAAACGGTGCCTGCCGAACCGGCAGTTTCAGTATAATATTTATTTGTGATTAATGCAATTAAAAATGGA
>DHOB01000068.1:5843-6743 GCA_002409675.1 Ruminococcaceae bacterium UBA5401 | reverse complement strand
GGAGCAGTGCATGCAGCACCTGATTGAGAAATACGGGTGCAAGGGGTATTCCGCAAAGGACGCGCGGGACATCGCCTCCGTGCGGTACAACATGGACCGCTCGTGGTTTTCCATCTCCCTGCCCTACACGTTCGCCGAGAGCGTCAGCCAGAACACCGTGGCCATCGTGAGCGAGAACTCCCCCTCCCTGCCGGGGGTGGAAATCAAGGTCACCGCGGTCCGCAAATACCCGGACGGCTCCCTGCTGCCCCACATCCTCGGCTCCGTGGGGGCCATCTCGAAAGAAGAGTACGACGCCCTGCACGAGACAAAAGGGTACCCCCTGAACGCCCGGCTCGGCAAGAGCGGAATCGAAAAGAACTATGAGGACCAGCTCCGCGGCAAGGACGGCGAGCTGGACGTGAACCTCGCCCCGGACGGCTCCGTCGCGTCGGAGGTCGTCACCAAACAGCCGGCGCCGGGCAACACGGTCCACCTGACCATCGACAGCCGCCTGCAGAAGGTGCTGAACACCTCCCTGGCGCAGAACGTGCAGGGCGCGCAGGCGTACGGGCGGCAGCTCTGCGCCCAGGGCTACAAGGGCAGCTTCTCCGGGCACGGCGAAGACTGCGTCGCCGGCGGCGCCGTGGTGCTGCGCGTGAAGGACTTCGCCATCCTCGCGTCCTCCACCTTCCCCTCCTACGACCAGAACCAGTATGCAAAGGACCCGAACTACTACAAGACGCTGCTGAACAACAAGGCCAAGCCGCTGATCAACCGCGCGTTCAACGGCGTGTTCACGCCCGGCTCGATCGTCAAGCCCTATGTGACGCTCGCCGCGCTGCAGGAAGGGGCCATCACCACCTCCACGCGCATCCTCGCGAACACCGTCTACCAGCGGTTTGCGGATTCCGGCTTCAC
>DHOB01000068.1:0-5452 GCA_002409675.1 Ruminococcaceae bacterium UBA5401 | reverse complement strand
AACCTGTTCTCCCCGCTGCAGCTTGCGACCTACTGCGCGACCCTCGCCAACAAGGGGACGCGCCTGCAGCCGCACATCGTCGACAAAATCACCGACTATACGCAGAAAAAGACACTGTATGCCACAAAGCCCAAAAAAGTGGCGGATATCGGCGTGAGCAGCTCTTATCAGGAATACGTCAAAGACGCGATGCACAGCGTCACCAAGGGCGGCACCGCCGCCTCCGTCTTCAAGAACTACGGCATCGCCGTCGCGGCGAAAACCGGCACCGCCGAACTCGGTACGGGCAACGGCTCGGACAACGTGACCTTCATCGCCTACGCCCCCTACGACGACCCCCAGATCGCCGTGGCCGTCGTGCTTTCGCACGGGGCGACCGGCAAATACTCCATGCAGGTCGCAAAGGACCTGTTCGACGCCTATTTCTTCGGCAAAACCGTCGATTCTTCCGGCAACCTCGTGATGCCGTCGGCCTCGCAGCAGGCGTCGTCGGCCGCCTCCGCGGGCTGAGGCGGCCCTGCGTCCGCGGGCCATGCCTTTTGCACCGCCGCATGAAAATGATGCCGAAAATGCTTTACTCTGGAAAAATGTTGTGATAAGATAAAGATTAACGAGGGAATGGCGCATGGAAACAGTCACAGTGATCACATCCGGCAAAGGCGGCGTGGGGAAGTCGACAGTCACGGCCGGCCTCGGCGCCGCCCTCGCCGCGCGGGGCAGGCGGGTGCTGCTGATTGACGGCGACGCCGGCCTCGGCTGCCTGGACCACATGCTCGGCATTTCCGAGCGGCGCGTGTTTGACATTGCGGACGTGGTCTCCGGCGCGGCGGAACCGGACAAGGCCGTCTACACCTCTTCCTTTTCGCCGAACCTGTTCCTCCTCCCCGCCCCGGGGACGGAAGAGGACGTCGTGAGCCCCGACGTGATGCGGGAGCTGGTGGGCGTGCTCGCCCGTTACTACGACCACGTGCTGATCGACAGCCCCGCCGGGGTCGGGCAGGGCTTTTTGAGCGCGGCCGCGGCTGCGCGCCGCGCGCTGGTGGTGGCGACGGCGGACCCCGTCTGTCTGCGCGACACGGCGCAGGCGCGCCTGCGCCTGCGGGAAGCGGGCGTGGCGCAGCAGAGGCTGGTCGTCAACCGGTTCAGCGCCGCCGCCTTCCGCAGGCAGGGGTGCTACCGCGACCTGGACGCCGTGATCGATGCGGCCGGCGTGCGGCTGATTGCCGTCGTGCCGGAAGACCCGCAGCTGGCGGCGGCGGGCGCGGCCGCCAGGCCGGCGCCGCCGAAATCGCCCGGCGGCATGGCGCTGGCCCGCCTCGCCGCGCGGCTGGAGGGGGAACATGTGCCCCTGCCGCCGCTGCAGAAACTTTGAAACAAATTTCCTTTTTGGGAGGGGAAGTTTATGAAAATCGCTTTGATTGCCCACGACGCCAAAAAAGAGCTGATGGTGCAGTTCTGCATCGCCTACTGCGGCGTGCTGAGCCGCCACACCCTGTGCGCGACGGCCACGACCGGCAAGATGGTCGCCGACGCGACGGGGCTTGAGATTCAGCGCTTTCTGAGCGGCTCGCAGGGCGGCGACCAGCAGATTGCGGCCCGCATCGCCTGCAACGAGATCGACCTGCTGCTGTTTTTCCGCGACCCGCTGAACCCCAAGCCCAGCGAGCCGAACGACATGAACCTGCTGCGCCTGTGCGACATGCACAACATTCCCGTCGCGACCAACATCGCCACGGCCGAGGTCCTCATCCACGGGCTGGAGCGCGGCGACCTCGACTGGCGCGACATTCTGAACCCGAAAAAATAAGGCTTTTCTATAATTTTCCATAAACGGTTCCGGCTGAGAACGGAAAGAGTACCCGAGCCCCCCGCACAGAGAAAGGGCGCCGCGGCTGAGAGCGCCCCCGCATCGGCGGGTCTCGGCGAAGACATCCGGGAGCCGGCGCATCCCCCCGCGCACGGGGGCGCTTTCCGAGGGGGGCTTCCGCCCCCGAAAAAGGGTGGCACCACGAGCGGATTTTCCCTCGTCCCTTTACGGGACGGGGATTTTTTGTTCCCGGGCCGCCGCCGGGAAAACCAAACGGAGAAAAAGGAGTTTGCCATGGAACCCATCAAAGCGCAAAGAGGAACACAGGATATCCTGCCCGGTCAGTCCGGGCACTGGCAGGCGGTGGAGGCCGCCTTGCGCAGCGAGGCGGAAACCGCCGGCTTCCGCGAAATCCGCACCCCGCTGTTCGAGGACACGCGCCTTTTCCAGCGCTCCGTCGGCGAGGCGACCGACGTGGTGGAAAAGGAGATGTACACCTTCAAGGACCGGGGCGGACGCTCCATCACCCTGAAGCCGGAGGGCACGGCCGGCGCGGTGCGGGCCTACCTGGAGCACGGCCTGTACAACAGCCCCATGCCGGTGCGTCTGTATTACTTCACCCCCTGCTACCGGTACGAGCGCGCGCAGGCGGGCCGCCTGCGCGAGTTCCACCAGTTCGGCGTCGAGGAGTTCGGCTCCGCCCTGCCTCTGGCCGACGCGGGCCTGATTGCGCTGGCGGCCGGCACGTTCGGGCGTCTGGGCGTGCGGGGCCTGACGCTTAAAATCAATTCCATCGGCTGCCCGGACTGCCGCGCGGAATACGTCAGGGCCCTGCGGGCCTATTTCACCGCGCACATCGGCCGGCTCTGCGAAACGTGCCGGTCGCGCCTGGAGCGCAGCCCGATGCGGATTCTGGACTGCAAGAACCCCTCCTGCGCGGCCGTGGCCGCGAAAGCACCGCGTATTCTCGACTATCTGTGCGACGAGTGCAGGGCGCACTTCGCGCAGGTGAGGGCGGGCCTCGACGCCGCCGGGGTGCGGTACGAGGTGGACCCCTCCATCGTGCGCGGGCTGGATTACTACACCCGCACGGTGTTCGAGTTCGTCTCGGGCGACCTCGGCGCGCAGAGCACCGTCTGCGGCGGCGGCCGGTACGACGGGCTGGTACAGGAGATGGGCGGCAAGGCCACGCCGGCGCTCGGCTTCGCGATGGGCATCGAGCGCCTGCTGCTGATTATGGACGCGCAGCAGGCGGAGTTTCCCCCGCGGAAGACCTGCGACCTGTACATCGCCCCGCTGGGGGAGCGGGCGAGAAGCGAAGCGTTCCGCCTGGTCTGCGCCCTGCGGAAAAGCTCGGTCGCCGCGGCGTGCGACGAGGTCGGCCGCAGCCTGAACGCGCAGATGAAATACGCCGGCAAAATCGGCGCGAAGTTCACCCTCGTCCTGGGCGACGACGAGTTGAAAACGGGAAGGGCCGCGCTCAAGAACATGAAGACCGGCGACACGGCCGAAATCAGCCTGAAGGAAGGCTTCGTCCGGCAGTTCGCCGCCGTGAGCGCGGCGGCCGAGACGGCCGGATTCTGACTGTGCCCCGCGCGGAAAAGGGACCAGAGAAAACAGATTTTTGGAGGAATTTTTGATGGCAGAATTCATGGACGGCCTGAAGCGGACCCGGTACTGCGGCACCCTGCGGGGCGCGGACGCCGGGAAGGAAGTGACCGTGTGCGGATGGGCGCAGCGCCAGCGCGACCTCGGCGGCCTGATTTTCATCGACCTGCGCGACCGCACCGGCATCGTGCAGCTCGCCTTCGACGAGGAGACCGACCGGGCCGTGTTCCAAAAAGCGGCCGGCGTGCGCGCCGAATACGTGCTGGCGGCGAGAGGAACCGTGCGGGAGCGCTCCGCGAAAAACGCGGACCTGCCGACCGGGGACGTGGAGATTGCCGTGACAGAACTGCGCATCCTCGCCGAAAGCGAGACCCCGCCGTTCGCCGTCGAGCGGGAATCCGGCGTCAAGGAAGATCTGCGCCTGAAATACCGCTACCTCGACCTGCGCCGCCCCGATCTGCAGGAAAACCTCGTCAAGCGGCATAAAATCGTCAAGGCGGCGCACGACTATTTCGACAGGAACGGCTTCCTCGAAATCGAGACCCCGGACCTGATTAAATCGACGCCGGAGGGCGCGCGGGACTATCTGGTGCCCTCGCGCGTGTTCCCCGGGCGCTTCTTCGCGCTGCCGCAGTCGCCCCAGCTTTACAAGCAGCTGCTGATGCTCGCCGGGTTCGACCGGTACATGCAGATTGCGCGCTGCTTCCGCGACGAGGACCTGCGCGCCGACCGCCAGCCGGAGTTCACGCAGATCGACTTCGAGATGTCCTTCGTCACGCAGGACGACGTGATGGCCGTCGCCGAAGGCTTCATCCGCGAAGCCTACCGCGCGCTCGGGACGGACGTCTCCATCCCCCTGCCGCGCATCACCTGGCGCGAGGCCATGCGCCGCTTCGGCTCCGACAAGCCGGACCTGCGCTTCGGCATGGAGCTGACCGACCTGAGCGCCGCGTTGAAGGGCACGGGGTTCCGCGTGTTCGCGGGCGCGCTCGCAAAGGGCGGCAGCGTGCGCGGCATCAACCTCAAAGGCAAGGCGGACTCCCTCGGCCGCAAGGACCTCGACCGCCTGGGCGGCTGGGTCAGGGACTACGGCGCGAAGGGCCTCGCGTGGACACGCCTTTCCTCCAAGGGGGAAAGCTCCTCCTACGAGAAATTCCTCGCACCCGAGCAGGCGAAGGCCGTGCGCGCCGCCCTCGGCGCGCAGCCCGGCGACGTGCTGTTCCTGGTGGCGGATGCCGACCGCAGGACGGTCTGCACCGCGCTCGGTGCGCTGCGCTGCGAGCTGGCCCGCCGGTTCGGGCTGATCGACCCGAAAAAAATCAGCCTGCTGTGGGTCACGGATTTTCCGCTGTTCGAGTACAGTAAAGAGGAAAACCGCTGGGTCTCCATGCACCACCCGTTCACCATGCCCCGGCGCGAAGACATCGACAAGCTGGAAAGCGACCCCGGCGGCGTGCTCTCCTACGCCTACGACATGGTCCTCAACGGCAACGAAATCGGCGGCGGCTCCATCCGTATCCACGACCGCGGGCTGCAGCAGCGCATTTTCCGCGCGCTCGGCATCTCGCCCGAGCAGGCGCGGGTGCGCTTCGGCTTTCTGACCGACGCGTTCCGCTACGGCGCGCCGCCGCACGGCGGCATGGCGTTCGGCCTCGACCGGCTGGCGATGGTGATGCTCGGGTGCGACAGCATCCGCGACGTGATCGCGTTCCCGAAGGTCGCGTCCTCCGCCGAGCTGATGAGCGACGCGCCGACGGACGTGGACGAAAAGCAGCTTGCGGAGCTGGGCATCGCCGCGCTGCCCAAAAAATAGCCGGCGGCGCAAGCGAACAAAGGAGGCGTGCGCCATGCGAAAGATCAATTACCGGAACGTGCTGGACGAAACCCTCCGGGGCCTGGGCGGCAGGGTGCCTTCCTTGCTGCTCCACGCCTGCTGCGCCCCGTGCAGCAGCGCCGTGCTCGAGTACCTTTCCGCCTATTTTTCCATCACCGTGTTCTATTACAACCCGAACATCTCCCCCGAAGAAGAGTACCGCA
>DHOB01000059.1:5992-8757 GCA_002409675.1 Ruminococcaceae bacterium UBA5401 | reverse complement strand
ATCGAGCTGCTCGACAAGGCAAAAGGGAATGTCTATCTGGTGACCGACGACGGGAACAAGCTGAACCTGAAAAGCAAGCTCTGCCAGATATACGGGGTCCGGCAATTACTTGAGATGGCCAAAAACTCGACGATAACGGCCGAACTGAGTGTCGAAAACCCCGAAGACGAGCTGATGTTCATCAATTACATGATGCGCAAATAATTCAAAACCTTCTTCGCAAACGGCCGCCCCCCCGCAAAGCCGGGGGGCGGCCGTTTGTCCTGCAAAGTCTACCGCACGACCAGATTGACCAGCCTGCCCGGCACATAGATTTCCCGCACCGTGCTTTTCCCGGCCGTCGCGGCCTCGATTTTTTCGTCGGCCCTTGCCGCCGCGAGGGCGTCTTCCTTCGAGACGTCCGCCGGCATCTTCAGGTGCGAACGGACTTTCCCGTTCACCTGAACGACCAGCTCCACGGTTCTGTCGGCGCATTTCGATTCGTCGTACCGCGGCCATTTCTGCTGGCAGACCATCCCGCCGCCGAGCTTCTGGTCGGCCCAGATCTCCTCGCAGATATGCGGCGCGAACAGGTTGAGCAGCAGGGTAAAGACTTTCAGCTCGCCCCGCGTGATGGAACCGGTGGCGTAAATCTCGTTGATGAGGGTCATCAGCGCCGCGATGGCGGTGTTGAACTTCAGGTGCTCGACGTCCTCGCCGACCTTTTTAATGGTCTTGTTGAACGGAATCTCCAGTTCCCTTCGGATTTCGTCCCCGCCCTTTAGGATATCCTGAAAATTCCAGTACCGTTCGAGAAAACGGCGGCATCCCCGAATGCCGTGGGTGCTCCACGGCGCAGCCTTTTCAAAATCGCCGATGAACATCTCGTAGAGCCGCAGGGTATCGGCGCCGTACGCGCCGACGATATCGTCCGGATTGACCACGTTCCCGCGCGATTTACTCATTTTTTCGCCGTTTTCGCCGAGGATCATGCCGTGGCTTGTCCGCTTGGCATAGGGCTCCGGCGTGGGCACCATGCCGATGTCGTAGAGAAACTTGTGCCAGAAGCGGCTGTAAAGCAGGTGGAGCGTGGTGTGCTCCATGCCGCCGTTGTACCAGTCGACCGGCATCCAGTACTTCAGCGCCTCTTTGCCGGCCAGCGCATCGGCGTTGTGCGGGTCGGTATAGCGCAGAAAATACCACGAAGAACCGGCCCACTGGGGCATCGTGTCCGTCTCGCGCCTGGCCGGGCCGCCGCAGCGCGGGCAGGTCGTGTTGACCCACTCCGTCATGTGGGCCAGGGGCGACTCGCCGTTGTCGGTCAGCGCGTAGGAACGGACGTTCGGCAGCCGCAGCGGGAGCTGGTCTTCCGGCACCGGGACATAGCCGCATTTCGGGCAGCGGACGATGGGGATCGGCTCGCCCCAGTACCGCTGGCGCGAGAAGACCCAGTCGCGCAGCTTGTAGTTGACCTTGGCGCGCCCGATGCCCTTCTTTGTAAGGAATTCCGTGATTTTCTTTTTCGCCTGCTCCACGGTCAGGCCGTTCAGGATTCCGGAGTTGACCATGGTTCCCGTGTTGCAGTCCGTAAAAGCCTGCTCCTCGACGTTGCCGCCCGCGACGACCTCCACAATGGGAAGGCCGAATTTTTTGGCGAACGCCCAGTCGCGCGTGTCGTGGGCGGGGACCGCCATGATGGCGCCCGTCCCGTAGGACATCAGCACGTAATCGGAGATGAAAATCGGGATTTCTTTTCCATTCACGGGGTTGACCGCGCGCACGCCGTCCAGCCGGACGCCGGTCTTCTCTTTATCCTTGGAAAGCTCGGTGCGCTCAAAATCCGATTTTCTGGCCGCCTCGTCCCGATAGGCGCGGATCTCGTCCCTGTTTTTGATTTGCGGGGCCCATTTTTTCAGATAGGGATGCTCGGGGGCAAGGACCATATAGGTCGCGCCGTAGAGCGTGTCCGGCCGGGTGGTGTAGACGGTCAGGACGTCCCCCGCCGTCGTGGAGAAATCCACTTCCGCTCCGGTCGAGCGGCCGATCCAGTTGCGCTGCTGCGCCTTCACGCGCTCCGGGTAATCGACCAGGTCGAGGTCGTCTATCAGTCGCTGCGCATAGGCCGTGATTTTGAGCATCCACTGCGACTTCACCTTCCGGACGACTTCGCCGCCGCACCGCTCGCAGACGCCGTTCACGACCTCCTCGTTGGCCAGCACGCATTTGCACGAAGTGCACCAGTTGACGGCCATCTCTTTTTTGTAGGCGAGGCCGCGCTTGAAAAGCTGCAGGAAAATCCACTGCGTCCACCGGTAGTATTCCGGATCCGTCGTGTTGACTTCACGGGTCCAATCGAAAGAAAGCCCAAGGGACTGAAGCTGCTTCCTGAACCGGGCGACGTTCTGCCTGGTGACGACGGCGGGATGAATGTGGTTTTTGATGGCGTAATTCTCGGTCGGAAGGCCGAACGCGTCCCAGCCGATCGGGTACAGCACGTTGTAGCCCTGCATGCGGCGCTTGCGCGCGATGATGTCCATCGCCGTGTAGGAGCGCGGATGCCCCACATGCAGCCCCTGCCCCGAAGGGTACGGGAACTCGATCAGCGCGTAGTATTTCGGTCTGGAAAAATCGTTGGAAGCATGAAACACGCCCGCTTTTTCCCATCTTTCCTGCCATTTGCTCTCAATCTGCTTTGGATCGTATTTCATTTCTGGTTCGTCCCTTCTTTAAAATCGGAATAAAGCGGGCCGCCGCTACCTCGCCAGCACGCGGGACAGGTCGGCGGT
>DHOB01000059.1:0-5733 GCA_002409675.1 Ruminococcaceae bacterium UBA5401 | reverse complement strand
TCGGTATGCCCCGGCCGGACGCCGAGCTGCCCAAGCTGAAACTCCAGCTCGTCGGCCAATGCCTTCACATGGGTGCTGCTGGTGCCGGTGGCGATGACAAAATAGTCGGCCAGTGTGGAAATGTCCCTGATTTTAATCATTTTCAGATCATAGGCTTTCTTTTTGTCCAGCACCTTCACGGCCTGTTCCGCAAGTTCGAGCGACGTCATTCGCAAAATTCCTTCTTTCTCCTTGTCATGAATGATTTTCTACGGCTTGGCCTGCCCTGCCCGCTCCAGCGCAAGCTGATTGTAAGCGGCGATGGTATCGGCGTGGATGGGTTTGCCCTGCCGCGCGAGGTCGCCGATGGTATAGGCGAGCCCTTTCAGCATGGCCTGCTCCAGATTCCGGTGCGCCGCGGAGCGCAGCTCCTCGACGCCGGGGTAGTCGCGGTCGGCGGAGATGAAGTCGGCCATGAACAGGACCTTGTCCATCAGGGTCATGCCGGCCCGGCTGGTGGTGTGGTAGCGCACGGCGTCGAGGATCTCGGGGTCGGTGATTTTGAGCTCGTTTTTCAGGTAGGCCGCCCCCAGCATCGCGTGCCACAGTTTCGGCGCGGAGCGCTCCAGCGGCGAAAGCCGGACGCCGTAGCGCTCCATCAGCGCGAGCTGTTTCTCCTGCGGCAGGTCCTTTACGATGTCGTGCAGCATACCGGCGATTTCCGCCTTATGCACATCCGCGCCGTACCGCCGGGCCAGCTCTTTCGCCGCCCGCGAAACGCAGGTGGAATGGTAAAAGCGCTGCTCGCTCAGCAGCGGCCTGATGATTTTTTTACAGTCTTCGACAGTCATTCCATTCACCTCAGATAAAGATGATGCTCCCGGATATAGCGCTCCACTGCGACGGGCACCAGGCGGGCGATGCTTTTTCCCTCCCGGACGGCCCTGCGGACCATGGTGGAGGAAACGGGGAGGTACTCGATATTTTCCACCCGGGTTCTGGCGCCCATGCGCCGCAGGTCCTGCGCGTATTTCAGCAGGCGCCCCAGGCCCGCCGCGCTCCGCGGGGCGGCGCAGACGGTCGCGAGCGAAAAGATGGTCTCCGGCTCGTGCCACTGCGTCAGCGTGAGGAACATGTCCTCTCCGGTAATCAGGTAAAGCTCCGCGTCCGGGTAAAGGGCCTTCAGCTCCCGCAGCGTGTCGGACGTATAGCTCGGCCCGCGGCGGCGGATTTCGATGTCGCTGGCCTCGAAGATCCCGCCCGCCGCGGCGCGGCACATGGCCAGCCTGTGCCGCGCGGGGGCGAGGTCCGGCGCCGATTTGTGCGGCGGCAGGTACGTCGGAATCAGCAGCACCTTCTGCACCCCCAGCAGCTTTGCAAAGCATCCGGCAAGGTGCAGGTGGCCGTTGTGGATGGGGTTGAACGTCCCGCCGAGAATCGCTATCTTCCGCATGGCTTCACCCGATTGGCGCTTCATTATTCTCTATCATATTACATTCCGCGTCATTTTGGAAGATTAATTTTCGGCTGTTTCGGGTTTTTGCGGTACAGCACGAACCGCGAACCGATGACCTGCACGACTTCGGAAGAAGTCTGCCGGGCGATGCGCTCCGCCGCCTCGCGCGGGGAAAGCGGGGCGGTCTCCAGCGCGCGGCCCTTGAGGAGCTCGCGCGCGGTCAGCGCGTCGTCGGCCTGCCGGACCGTGTCGGCGGCGACGCCGCCCTTGCCCACAATCAGGATGGTCTCGGCCGGATTCGCCAGTGAGCGCAGGTACGCGCGCTGTTTTCCCGTCAGCATGGACGTCCCTCCTTATACCGTTTCAGTTTTTCCGCGAAAGCCCGCAGCGCTTTTCCCCGGTGGCTGACGCGGTCCTTTTCTTCCGGGGAAAGCTCGGCGAACGTCCTTTCCCCGAACAGGAAAACCGGGTCGTAGCCGAACCCGCCTTCCCCTTTCGGGGCAAACGCGATGCGGCCCTGGCAGCGCCCCTGAGCCGTAATCCGGTCTCCGTTCGGGAAGACGCAGCAGATGGCGCAGACGAACTGTGCGCCGCGCTTTTCCGCAGGGACGCCTTTGAGGGCGGAAAGCAGTTTTTTGATGCGCGCCCCGTTCGGGGCACCTTCCCCCGCGTAGCGCGCCGAATAGATTCCCGGCGCCCCGCCGAGCGCCCCGACCGCAAGGCCGGAGTCGTCCGCCACGGCGGGGCGGCCCGCCGCGCGGCAGGCGGAATCCGCCTTTAAAAACGCGTTTTCCGCAAAGGTCTTTCCCGTTTCCTCGACCTCCGGCAGCTCCGCGGACACCGCGCGGACGCCGAGGGGCCGCAGAATCCGCCCGAACTCCACGACCTTGTTCCGGTTGTGGGTCGCAATCACCAGTTCCATCTTGCTCACTCCTGTTCGGCAAACAGCGCTTCGGCAAACTGGTCGGCGTCGAACGGCTGCAGGTCGTCGGCCTGCTCCCCCACGCCGATGAATTTGACCGGCAGGCCGAGCTCTTCCCGGATGGCGAGGATGACCCCGCCGCGCGGCGTGCCGTCCAGCTTGGTCAGCACGATGCCGGTGACCGGCGCCGAAGCCTTGAATTCCCGCGCCTGGTTCACGGCGTTCTGGCCCGTGGCGGCGTCCAGCACCAGCAGCACCTCCTGGGCGCAGTCCGGCGCTTCCCGCCGGATGACCCGGTCGATTTTCGCAAGCTCGTCCATCAGGTTCTTTTTGTTGTGCAGGCGCCCGGCCGTGTCGCAGAGCACCACGTCCGCGCCGCGGGCCTTGGCGGCCGCGATGGAATCGAAGACGACCGACGCGGGGTCGCTGCCCGGCGACTGGCTGACCATCTCCGCCCCGGAGCGCCGCGCCCAGACCTCAAGCTGCTCCGTCGCGGCGGCGCGGAAGGTGTCCGCCGCGGCGAGAATCACCTTTTTGCCCCGGCCGGTCAGCATGGCGGCCAGCTTGCCGACGGTCGTCGTCTTTCCGACGCCGTTGACGCCGACCACAAGGACGATGGAAGGCTTGGTGGAAAGGTCCAGCTCTTCGCCGCCGCGCAGGATATCCGCCACGGTTTTTTTGAGCATTCCGGTGATTTGCGCCGGGTCGGTCACGCCCCGCTCCTTCACCTGCTTTTTCAAATCCGCGCAGATGCGCTCCGCGGTCGGCACGCCGACGTCCCCCATCACCAGCAGCTCCTCCAGCGACTCGAACAGATCGTCGTCGATTCTGGTGAAGGAATGCAGCATGGAGTTCATCGACGCGCCCATGCTCTCCCTCGTTTTTTTCAGGCCGTCCCTGATTTTGGAAAACAGTCCCATTCCTTGCTCCTTTCCGTCATCCTCTGCCGATTCCGAGCTTTGCCTCGAGCTGGGCGACGGGCATCTCCAGCAGTTTGGAGACGCCCTCGTCCTGCATGGTGACGCCGTACAGCACGTCGGCCTCCTCCATGCTGCCACGGCGGTGGGTGATGACGATAAACTGCGTGTTCCGGTTCATCTTGCGCAGATAGGACGCGAACCGCGTGACGTTCACGTCGTCCAGCGCCGCCTCGATTTCGTCCAGCACGCAGAAGGGCGGCGGATTGACCTTCATGATGGCGAAATACAGGGCGATGGCGACCAGAGCCTTCTCCCCTCCGGAGAGCGCCTCCAGGCGGGAGACGGTCTTGCCGGGCAGCCGGACGGAAATTTCGATTCCGGAGCCGAGCACGTCGTTCGGGTCCGTCAGGGAGAGGGAACCCGTGCCCCCGCCGAACAGGTCGCGGAACGTCTCGGCGAAGTTGCGGTTAATCTGGTCGAACCGCTGGGTGAACAGGTCCTGCATCTGGCGGGTCAGACTGTGAATCAGCCGGTTCAGCTCGTCGCGGGATTTTTCGGCGTCCGCAATCTGCGCCTTCAAAAACTCGTAGCGGGCCGAAACCTGCTTGTATTCCTCCACGGCGGCCACGTTCACCGCGCCGAGCGCGCGGATTTCGCTTTTCAGCTCATTCAGGCGCTTTTTCGCCTGAGCCGGGTCGCCGATATTTTCCGGCGCCTGCCGCTCGGCTTCGCGGCGGGTCAGTTCATATTCTTCCCATAATTTTGCGACGATACCGTCGTATTCCTTCTGCAGGTTGGCCCTGCGTTCCTGAAGGAGGGCCAGGTCGTGCCCCGCCCGCTCTTTCTCTTCGGATTTCTCGCGCTCCTGCGTCCGCAGCTCGCCCGTGCGCTTCTCGAGCGCCATCCGTTTTCCGTTCAGCTCTTCGACCAGCGCCGCGGCCCTTTTCGCCTGTGCGCGCAGGTCCTGCGCCCGCCGGGAAAGGCCGTCGATTTTCTCCTGCAGCTGCCGGTCCGACGCGCTCAATTCTTCAATTTCTTTCTTGAGCGCCTCGATTTTCTCGCGGTGCCCGCGCCGGTGCTCCTCGATATCCGCGACGGAGGATTCCAAAGACTGGACGTCCTTCCGCGCGGCGAGACGGTCCAGCTCGATTTTCCGGATTTGCCCCGTGAGGGCGTCGCACCGGCGGTTCATCTCCTCGCGGTTGCCGCTCGCCGCGGAAAGCGATTCGCGCAGGCGGCCGGCCTGCCCCTCCAGCGCGGCGGATTTTTCCTCCGCGCCCTGCCGGATTTTTTGCTGGTCGGCGAGGCGGGCGTTCGCCGCGTCCTCTTCCGCCGAAAGGGCTTCGCGGTCGCGGCGCAGCGTCTGCAAATCGGCCTGCGTGCGCCGGCATTCGGCATCCAGGCGGACCCGCTCCTCCTTGGCGGAAGAAAGTTCGCCGGATGCCGCCGTCAGGTCGGCTTCTGCCGCCGATTCCTCCTCCTGCGCCTTTTTCAGCGCGGCCGCGGCGTCCGCCGCCCGCGCCCGCAGTTCCCCGGCCTGCCTGCGGAGGGCCTCAATCTCGGAAGCGCGGCTCAAAAGCCCGGAATTTCTGGCGCGGGAGCCGCCGGTCAGCGAGCCGCCCGGATTGACGACCTGCCCGTCCAGCGAGACCACGCGGAACCGGTAGCCGTATTTGGCGGCGATGGCGGCGGCGCTGTCGAGGTCCTCGGCCACGGCGACGCGGCCGAGCAGAAACTCCACCACGCCGCGGTATTCCTCCCCGAAGGAGCAGAGCTGCGGCGCCAGCCCCACAAAGCCGGCGCAGGCGGAAAGGCCCGGCGCCGAAAGCGTCCTGCCGCGCACCGTGCCCATCGGCAGGAAGGTCGCGCGCCCGCCGCCGACCCGCTTCAAATAAGCGATTGCGCGCTTCGCGTCCCGCTCGCTTTCGACCACAACGTCCTGCATGGCGCCGCCGAGGGCGGTCTCCATGGCGAGGGCGTATTTTCCGGGCACGCGCATCAGCCGGGAAACCGGGCCGCGCACGCCGCCCAGGCCGCCGCGGCCCGCTTCGCGCATCACGGTCTTGACGCTCTGCGAGAAGCCCTCCAGGTTTCGCTCCAGGTCTTCCAGCAGGCGGGCGCGCCGGAGCCGTTCCTCAAGGTCCAGCCGCAGCTTTTCGCTCTCTTTTTCGGCGGTCTTCCGGCGCTCGCTCCGGGCCTGCAGCTTCATCCGGTGCCCTTCGGCGGCGTTCCCGAGCGTGCGGATGCGCTCCTGCGCCTGCGCGAGCCCGTGCCCGAGCTTTTCCGCCTGCGCCGCAAGGCTCTGCTCGCGCTCCCGCTTCTCCCGCCCGCTTTTCCGGATGTCCGCGAGGCGCAGCCCGATCTCCGCGATGGAGGCCGCCGCCGCCGTCCCGGCGGTTTTTTCCTGAGCGGCCTGTGCGGTCAGCCCGGCGATTTTTTGGGAGAAGCCCTCGATT
>DHOB01000055.1:35191-35679 GCA_002409675.1 Ruminococcaceae bacterium UBA5401 | reverse complement strand
GGGAGACGAGCAACCTGGGCATGATTCTGTCCGTGCCGCTGCAGATTACGGTGGAAATCGGGCGCACAACCAAGCAAATCAAGGAAATCCTCGATTTTTCAGAGGGCACGATTGTGGAGCTGGACCGCCCGGCCGGCTCGAAGGTGGACGTTTATGTGAACGGAAAGGCCATCGCGAAAGGCGATGTGGTTGTCGTGGACGACAACTACGGCGTCCGCATCACGGAGATCCTCAACAACAGCGAAATCATGAAGCTGCTGTAATTTGGCACGGCACACTTTCAGTATTTTAGGAGGTTCAACGATGGACAAGAAAATCATGCTGGTGGATGACGCGGCTTTCATGCGGATGATGATTAAGGACACGCTTGCAAAGAACGGTTACACCAACATTGTGGAAGCCAACAACGGCCAGGTCGCCGTGGCGAACTACCAGGCCGAAAAGCCGGACCTTGTGATTATGGACATCACCATGCCGGTGATGGACGG
>DHOB01000055.1:23821-35059 GCA_002409675.1 Ruminococcaceae bacterium UBA5401 | reverse complement strand
ATCACCATGCCGGTGATGGACGGCCTGGAGGCCCTGCGGCAGATTCGGCAGAAAGACCCGGATGCCAACATCATCATGTGCTCCGCCATGGGGCAGGAGGCCATGGTCGTCGACGCCCTGAAGCAGGGGGCGAGGGACTTCATCGTCAAGCCCTTCAAGGCGGACCGCATCATGAAGACCGTCAAAAGCATCCTGGGATGACGGGGATGGGGCCGCGCCTGATTCCGCTCAGCTTTGGGGCGGACGTGCTCCCGCTCATATTCACGGCCGCGGCGGTCGCGGGGCTGCTGTACCTGTGCTACCGGCTGAGCCGCTTCCTGGCAAAGGGGGCGGGCCGCGCCGGCGGGGGCGGCGGAAAGAACATCCGCATTCTGGAGCGGGTCGCCCTCGGACCTGACAAAGGGCTTGTGATTGCCGAAATCTGCGGGACCTTTTACCTGATCGGCTTTTCGACCGAGCGCGTCGAGATTCTGAAGGAGCTGGACGGCTCGAAGGTCCGGCCCGGGGGGACGGGCGTTCCGCAGAACTTTCTGGGCGCGCTGAATTCCGCCCTGCGGGGAAGATGGGATCTGACGGGAAATGGAAGAAAAAACAAAGGCGGCAGGTCCTGAGAAGGCGGCCGGGAAAAAGCGCAGAATCGCGCGGAAAATCGCGGTGACCTGCGCGGTGGCGCTGGTGGTGCTGCTCTTCATGCCGATGCCGGCCTCCGCGGCGCAGACCGGGGTCAGCGTGAACGGAAAAGACGTCAGCACGCTCGACATCATCGAGATGATGACGATCCTCGCGCTGATTCCGTCCATCCTCATCATGACGAGCTGCTTCACGCGGATTGTGATTGTGCTCTCGTTCCTGAGGAATGCGCTCGGCCTGCAGAGCACGCCGCCGAACCAGGTGCTGATTGGGATTTCGCTTTTTCTGTCGCTGTTCATCATGTCGCCGGTCGTCTCCAAAATCAACACGGAGGCCTACCAGCCGTACAAGGCGCAGCAGATCTCGCAGCAGGAGTTTCTGCACCGGGCCGGCCAGCCGCTCAAGGAGTTCATGCTGAAGAACACCAAAAAGGACGACCTCAACATGTTCATGGGCCTGGCGAAGGTCAAGAGCACCACGCCCGTGCAGAACCTCTCCATCACGGTGGTGACCCCCGCGTTCATGACGAGCGAGCTCAAGCGCGCGTTCATCATCGGGTTCCTGCTCTACATCCCGTTCCTGGTCATCGACATGATTGTGTCGAGCACGCTGATGTCGATGGGCATGGTGATGCTGCCGCCGGCCATGGTCTCGCTCCCGTTCAAGCTGCTGCTGTTCATCCTGATGGACGGGTGGGACCTGCTGTTCAAGACGCTTGTGACGAGCTTTAACCTGTGAGCGCGCCCCTTCGCGGGGGCGGGAAAGGAGGGCCGGGATTTTGTCCGTGTCGCAGATGATGCAGGTCGTGCAGGCCGCGATGATGACGGTCCTCAAGGTGTCGGCGCCCATCCTCCTCATCAGCATGGCGGTGGGCCTGCTGATTTCGGTCATCCAGGCGGCGACCCAGATTCACGAGCAGACGGTGGTCTTCGTGCCGAAGCTGGTCGCCATCGCCGTGATCATCATGGTGATGGGCTCCTGGATGATTGAGAACATGAAGGGCTTTGCGGGCTATATTTTCGGCCTGATTTCCAGCCTGGGGTGAAGGGCGTGGTGGAAGCTTGAATTTCAATTACGACGCGGCCCTGCTGCTGCTGATTTTCGCGCGCATGTCGGGGTGCGTGCTGCTCAACCCCATCCTGGGCAGAAGGAACATCCCGTTCCCGGTGAAGGCGGGCCTCTCGCTGATGCTGAGCTTCTTCACCTACCCGCTGGTCCCGCAGCGGCCCGTCGGCATCTCGTCCCCGCTGGTCCTCGGCCTCTGCGTGATGAAGGAGCTGCTGGTCGGCTTCGCCGTGGGGTTCGTGATTCAGCTTTTCCTGTCGGTCATCGTGATGGGGGGCGAGCAGATGGACATGCAGATGGGCATTTCGATGTCGCGCATCTACGACCCGCAGAGCAATGTCTCGATGCCGCTTTCCGCCTCCGTGCTCAACGCGATGTTCCTGCTGATTTTCTTCGCGTCGAACGCGCACCTGACGCTGGTGCAGGTGTTCGTGCGGCTGGGCGCCGCGGTGCCCTACGGCACCGGCCTGGTTCCGGCGGGGGTGGGGGAGAAGCTGGCGGGCGTTTTCGCCCAGATGCTGATTTACGCCGCAAAGCTGGCGCTGCCCATCATCGCGGTGGAGATGGTCACGGAAATCGGCGTCGGCCTGGTCACGCGGGCCGTCCCCCAGATCGACATCTTCACCGTCGAGATCCAGCTCAAAATCATCATCGGCTTTGTGGCCGTCGTGCTGCTGGTGCCGCCTTTCGCAAATTTTCTGGAGAAGCTCATCGGGCTGATGTTCGACTGCATCAGCGGCGTCTACGCCCTGCTGACGTAGGGGCGGAAGGGAAAAATCCATGGCTGCGATGGAGGGCAAAACTGAAAAGGCAACGCCGAAGCGGCGGGAGGACGAGCGGAAAAAGGGCAACCTGTTCCAGAGCGCGGACGTGGTGAGCTCGCTGTCCATCCTCGCCATCTTCGTCGTGATGCGCGCGGCTCTCCCGTACGCGTACCGGTATTTCGGCAACTTTTTCGTCCGCTGCGTGACGCGGGTCGGCACGCGCGACGCGCTGGACGCCTCCGCCGCGCTGGACGCGCTGAACGGCGGCTGGGCGGCCGCCCTGCTGATTGCCGGGCCGGCGATGCTGGCCTCGGTGCTGGCGGCGGTCGTGACGACGGGCGCGCAGACGCGGTTCAAGTTTTCCCATGAGAAAATCAAGTTCCGGCTCTCGAACATCAGCCCGCTGCAGGGCTTCAAGCGGCTGTTCTCGCTGCGATCGGTGGTGGAGGTCCTCAAGGCGGCCATCAAGATGACCGCCATCGGTTCCCTGCTGTACCTCAAGATCCGGGACATCGCCGGCCAGTGCATCCGCATGATGAACGGCAGCGTGTTCCAGGCCACGGTCGTCATCCTGCAGGATATTTTCGACCTGGTGATTCAGATGTCCGCGGTGTTCCTCGGCATCGCCGCGCTGGACTACTTTTACCAGTGGTGGGAGTACGAGCGCAGCATCCGCATGTCCAAGCAGGAGCTCAAGGAGGAGTATAAGGAGCTGGAGGGCAACCCGGAGACCAAGGGCAGGCAGCGGCAGGAGCAGCGCCGCATCGCGCGCCGGCGCATGATGCAGCAGGTGCCCACGGCGGACGTGGTCGTCCGCAACCCGACCCATGTCGCCGTGGCGCTGCGGTACGACGCGCAGAAGGACAGCGCCCCCGTGGTCGTGGCCAAGGGGCTGGACCTTGTGGCCCGGCGCATCGTGGCCATCGCCGAGCAGAACGGCATCCCCATGAAGGAAGACAAGCCCCTTGCGCGGGCGCTGTACGCCGCGGTGGAGATCGGCATGGAAATCCCCCCGGAGTTCTACACGCCCCTGGCGGAAATCATGGCGTGGGTCTATCGGCAGAAGAAGGAGAGGAAGCGGTAAGTTGAAAGCCTTCAACAGCGTTGTTTCCCTGTTTGTCGTTGTGATTGTCGCACTGATCATCATCCCGCTGCCCCCCTTTGTGCTGGACATCATGTTCATCCTCAACATCTCGCTGTCTACCATCATCCTGCTGATGACCATGTACATCAAGACGGCGCTGGACTTTTCGGTCTTTCCCTCCATCCTGCTGATCTGCACGCTGTTCCGCCTCGCGCTGAACATCTCCTCCACGCGGCTGATTCTGACGAACTCCGGCTCGGCCGGGCAGGTCATCAAGACGTTCGGCACCTTCGTCCTGCAGGGGAACATCGTCGTCGGCTTCATCGTGTTTCTGGTGATTGTGCTGGTCAACTTCCTCGTCATCACCAAGGGCGCCGAGCGCGTGGCGGAGGTCGCCGCCAGGTTCAAGCTGGACGCCATGCCCGGCAAGCAGATGGCCATCGACGCCGACCTGAACTCCGGCCTCATCAACGAGGAGCAGGCCCGCAGGCGGCGCGAGGACATCCAGCGCGAGGCTGAGTTCTACGGTTCCATGGACGGCGCCAGCAAGTTCGTCAAGGGCGACGCCGTGATGTCCATCATCGTCACGTTTATCAACTTCATCGGCGGCATCATCATCGGCATGGCGCAGGGCGGCAAATCCTTCAACGACGTGCTGAACATCTACACCATCGCCACGGTCGGCGACGGGCTGGTTTCGCAGGTGCCGGCGCTGATGATCTCCACGGCGACGGGCATGATCGTGACCCGCGCGGCCTCCAATTCCACCCTGGGCGAGGACGTGACGAGGCAGTTCGCCGCGCAGCCGGAGGCCATCATCCTTTCGGGCTTCATGCTGCTCGGCCTGTGCCTGATTCCGGGGATGCCGGTGTTCCAGCTGGTGCTCGTCGCGGCCCTGCTGCTCTGGCTCGGCTTCACGCTGCTGCGCAAGCAGAAAAGCCTCGCCGCGGGCGAAGAGCCGGCGCCGCAGCGCGCGGGCGCCGCGGCCGGCGCGCCGCCGCAGAACGAAGCCGGCTTTTACCGCGACATCGACAATATCTACAACCTGCTTCCGCTGGACGCGATTGAAATGGAGTTCGGATACAGCCTGATTCCGCTGGTGGACGAGCGCAGCGGCAGCAGCTTCATCGAGAGGATTGTGATGTTCCGCAAGCAGTTCGCGCTGGACATGGGCTTGGTGGTCCCCGCCGTGCGCCTGCGCGACAACGGCACGCTGAACCCCAACCAGTACGTGATTAAAATCAAGGGCGAGGAAGTCGCCCGCGGCGAAATCCTGATGGATTACTACCTTGCCCTGGACCCCGGCAACCTGACCGGGGAAATCGACGGCATCGACACGATTGAGCCGGCCTACGGCATCCCGAGCAAGTGGATTACCCCGGACAAGAAGGACATGGCCGAGATTTACGGCTACACCGTGATAGACCCGCTCTCGGTGGTCGTCACGCACCTTTCGGAGACCGTCCGCGCCCATGCGCACGAGTTGCTTTCCCGGCAGGAGGTGCACCACATCCTCGAAAACCTCAAAAAATACAACGCCCCGCTGGTCAAGGACGTGGTGCCGGACGTGATCAGCGAGGCGAACCTGCAGAAGATCCTCTGCCGGCTGCTCAAGGAAGGCATCCCCATCCGCGACATGGAGACGATTCTGGAGACCGTCTCCAATTACGCGGGCAGCGTGCACGACCCGGAGCTCCTCACAGAATACGTCCGGCAGGCGCTGCGGCGCACCATCACCCGCAAATGGTCCGAGGGCGGGCAGATTCGGGTCATCACGCTCGACAGCGAGGTCGAGAAGGCAATCGTCAACTCCATCAGCAAGAACGAGCACGGCACCTACCTGGCGCTGGATCCGCAGACCACGCAGAAAATCATCACCCGCCTGACCGACTGCATCAAAAAGGTCCGCGACGTGATTACCACGCCGATTATCCTGACCTCGCCCGTCGTGCGGCTGTATTTCAGCAAGCTGCTGCAGCAGTTCTACCCCAAGGCGGTCGTCCTGTCTTTCAACGAGCTGGAGAACAACGTGCAGATCCAGGCCGTCGCCAACGTTACGCTTGAGTAAAACCCCGCGCCCGGGCGCGGCGGAAGGAGGGATGTCGAAATGAACCGGTGCGAAACGGCAAGGCCGCCCCTGCAGGCGCTGTGGGCCCGCTACTGCCGCACGCGGGAGACCGCCCTGCGGGACGAGCTGATTCAGCGGTACGCCTACCTCGTCCGCTGCATCGCCCTTAAAATCGTGGGGCGCTACCAGCATTTCAGCGATATGGAAGACATCGTCAGCGAAGGGCTCATCGCGCTGATGGACGCCGTGCAGCGGTTCGACCTTTCCAAGCACGTCAAATTCGAGACCTACGCCTCCATCCGCATCCGCGGCGCGATGATCGACTATATCCGCCGGCAGGACTGCTTTCCGCGCCGGCTGAAAAAGATGGCCCGGACCCTCAACGACGCCGACGAAGCCCTCAACCAGCGGCTCGGGCGGTCGCCCACGGAGGGCGAGCTGGCGGAGTACCTGAACGTGAGCCGGGGCGAGTACGACAGGATGCTCTCCGAGACCTGCTCGCTCAACATGCTCTCTTTTGAGGAGATCGTCTATGAGAAGGGGATTGAAAACCTGAAGCTGCGGCAGGCCGGCGCGATTGCGGGGCCGGAGCAGGCGGTGGCCGAAAAGGAGCTGCACGCCGTCCTCAGCGAGAGCATCGAGCATCTGGACGACAGGGAGAAAACGGTCATCGCGCTGTACTACAAAGAGCAGCTCAAAATCAAGGAGATCTCCGCCGTTCTCGGCATCAGCGACTCGCGGGTCTCGCAGATCCATTCCAGCGCGCTGCGCAAGCTGAAAAAGAGCCTGGAACGGTACCTGAACCAGTAAACACAAAAAAGGGAAACGGAAACAGGCCGAATCTGCGCGGCGCAAAGGGAAAGGACGGTTTGCAATGGTACACGGCTTTTACACGCTGGCCTCCGGCATGCTGACCCAGGACAGGGTCCTCGAAACGGCCGGGAACAACCTGGCGAACAGCGAGACGAACGGCTTCAAGGCGGACCGGATTGCCTCAAAGACGTTCGGCAGCATGGTGGTGCAGCGGCTGGACGGGCAGGCGACCCCCATCGGGACCGTGACGATGATGGCCGCCGCGGACCGGGAAGAGCCGGATTTTTCGCAGGGAACCCTCCGGAAGACCGGGCGCGCGCTGGATTTCGCGCTGGCCGGGGACGGCTTTTTCGCGGTGCAGACCGCGGGCGGCGTGCTCTACACGCGCCGCGGCGGCTTCAAGCTGGACGCGCAGGGCTACCTTTCCCTGCCGGGGGCCGGGCGCGTGCTCGGCCGCGACGGCGCGCCGATTTTCCTCGGCACCGACGACGTGACCTGCGACAGGCGGGGCAACCTGCTGGCCGCCGGGCGGCCGGCGGGGAGCCTCGGCGTTTTCCGCTTCGGCGGCAACGCGCAGGTGCAGGACGCCGGGGAGGGCTTCTACCGCGGCGCCGGCGCGCAGCCCGCCGCGGCCCCGGACGTGCGGGGCGGATACCTGGAGGATTCCAACACCGACGACGCAAAAGAACTGACCGACGCGATTGCGGCGCAGCGGAGCCTGCAGTCGTGCGCGCAGGCGCTGAAACTGTACGACGCGGCGCTCGACAAAACCACCACGCAGCTCGGCAAGGTCTGAGCCACGGGAAAGGGGAAAAGGACATGAATCTGTTTACATCGCTGTACACGGCCTCCGCGGGGGCCATCGCCCAGCAGCAGGGCCTCGACGTGACGGCCAACAACGCCGCCAACGTCTCCACGCAGGGGTTCCGGCCGGACCGGGCCTCGTTTTCGGACCTGGTGCACACCGGCGTCCGGGCGGGGGAAGACGCGCCGAAGACCGGGAGCGGCGAAAAGCTGGCCGGGACGGAAACCCTCTACGTCCCCGCCGGCGGTCTGCGGCAGACCGGGCGGAAGCTCGACTATGCCCTGACGGACGGCAGACAGTTCTTCGCCGTGCGCACCGCCGACGGAATCCGGTACACGCGGTCCGGCAGCTTCGCGGCCTCGGCGGCGACGAACGGCCGTTTTTACCTGACGGACGCCCAGGGCGGGCTGGTGCTGGACCGGCAGGGGCGGACCATCGAGGTGACCGATGAACACCCGGCGCGCGCCCCGGGCGCGTTCACTTTCCGGAATCTGGACGGCCTGCGCAAGACCGGGGACAACTATTTTGCCCCGACGGCGCTGTCCGGGGCGGCCGCCACGGCGCCGGACGCCGGCCTCCGGCAGGGTTACCTGGAGGATTCGGGCGTGGATCTGGCGGACGTGATGGCGGACCTGATTCAGCAGGAGAGGGCGTTCCAGCTCAATACCAGAATGGTGCAGATGTCGGACGAAGTGGCCCAGACGGTCGACAATCTGCGGTGATGCTTGAGATGATAGAGAAAGGCGCGGTGATACCATGGCAATCCGGGACCTCGGGCAGCTAAACGCGATGCACCTGGACGTTTTGAGGGAAATCGGCAACATCGGCGCGGGCAACGCCGCGACCGCGCTGGCCCAGATGCTGAACCGGGAAATCGGCGTGACGACGCCGAGCGTGAGAATCCTGGACATCGCCGAGGCCGGCGAGGCCCTCGGCGGTCCCGAGACGCCGGCCGCGGCGATTCTGGTGGAACTGTACGGGCAAATCAGCGGCGTGATGATGTTCGTCGTGAACAAATCGACGGCGGAGGCCCTGCTCGAACGCCTGCTCGGCAAAAGCCGGGTGGACTGCCTGCACCTTTCCGAGATGGAGCGCTCGGCTTTTTCAGAGCTGGGCAACATCATGGTCGGCTCCTACACCAGAGCCATCGCGTCGCTTTCCGGCCTGAAAATCAAAATGACCGTGCCCGCGGTCACCTGCGACATGGTGGGGTCGCTCCTGACCGTCCCCGCCGCGGAAATGGGCGCCGATTCCGACAAAATCATCTTCATCGAGGACGATTTCATCAACCCGAACCGGGCGGTCTCGGCCAATATGATGCTGATTCCCCGCCTGGAATCTCTGGATAAACTGATGGACAGCCTGGGAATTTCACTATGAATGAATTGATAACGGTCGATATTTCGGATATGAGAATTTCAGAGAGCCCGGCGATTTTCGTGACGTATGCGCTCGGTTCCTGTGTCGGCGTATGCCTGTACGACCCCGCCGTGCGGGTCGGGGGGCTGGGGCACATCATGCTTCCGCATTTTCCCGACGGCGACCCGGGGGAGCGCGTGAACCGCTATGCCGACTCCTGCCTGCCGGCCATGGTGGCCGAGATGGAGCGGCGCGGATGCCGGCGCACCGGAATCGTCGCCAAGATAGCGGGGGGCGCCAAGATGTTCGAGGTGGCGAACGACAGCGGCTTCGGCAACATCGGCGCGCGGAACATCGCCGCCGTAAAGGAGGAGCTGGAAAAACTTCAGGTCCGTATCACTGCCGAGGATACGGGCCTGAATTTTGGGAGAACGGTCTATTTTTATACGGAAAACGGCGCGATGATAGTCAAATCGTTTGCGCAGGGCGTGAAGAGCTACTGAGCATTTTCGCGCGCGGCACGGATGCGGGCCCGGAGGCGGCCGCACTCCGCGCGTATTTTTTTGCGCGCTTCGCTGTCGGCGGCCAGCGCCGCGCGCAGGACCGCCCGGCACTTTTCGGCGGTCTGCACCAGGCCGCTCTCTTCTTTTCCCCGGGGCGGCCCCGCAAAATTCCCCGCGAGGATCGCCTCCGCGCGGGCTTTTTGCTCCTGCGGAAGCTCCTCCGCGGCGCGGGCGGCGGCCCGGCGGCATTTTTTCAGCCGGTCAATATAGACCTGCCGGCGTTCCGGCAGGTCCTCCAGCCGGATTTCCCGCTGCCGGCTCTGCACCTCGATCTCTTTCGTAAGGTCCGAAATCCGGGTCAGAAGCACCAGCTCCTGCGCCAGAAAATCGGGCAGGCGGCCGTAGGGGGGCACGGGGGCTTTACGTTCCGACATTCCGTCTTCCTTCCCCGCCGCGGATGCGGATGCTTTTGATGGACTGCGCCCATGCGTCGCGCAGCTCCTCAAGCTGGGGGACGGCCCGCTCCAGCCCCGCGGTGTCCCCCGTGGCGTTTGCCTTGATAATCTGGCCTATGAGGTAGGAGTAAATTCTGCTGAGCGGTTCCGCAAGGCGGTACTTCCGGTCCAGAATCACAATCAGATAATTCAGGATTTTCCGGCATTTTCCGGTGCATTTTTTGGCCGCCTGCGCGTTGCCGTCGCGGAACAGTCTGCACGCGTATTTCAGGTTTTTCAGCACCTCGTCGTACAGGCGGAGAATCAGTTCCCCCTTCGACAGGGTGCGGATGGATTCCTCCTGATATCTTGCAATCAGGCTGCTGCTTTCGTTCATTGAACGGTTCCTCCCGTTTCGCTTGTTTTCGGCTTTCCGAAATTCCGCCCGGCTCAGGACCCGCTGCCCGACAGCACGGAGGACAGGTAGTCGTACTGTGAGGTCAGCGCGCTGAGCTTGGTCTCCATCGTCGTGAACTTTGCGAGCCAGTGGCTTTTTTCGGTCTGAAGCTGGGTCTGCAGCTTTTTGACGTTCGACTCGTAGTCGGAAATCTGGCGGCTGAGCAGGCTGTTGTCCGCGCCGGTCATGTTGTCTTTGCCCGCCACCTCAATCAGGGCGCCGCTGTTGCCGAAAGCGCCGATGTTTTTCTCGATGACCTGCTTGATTCTGCCCGACACGCCGTCGGTGTTGGTAAACAGCTCGGCCACGCGGTCCGGGTCGCTCTGCAGCGCGCTTTCCAGCGCGGTCTTGTCGACCGCGAGCTTGCCGCCGGACAGCACGTCCGACGTGGTGGAGATGCCGATGGCACTCAGCGACAGGCCGGCCGACTGCACGGGCTCCAGAACGGCTTCGCGCAGGTCGGAAAGGATGCTGTTGAGCGTGCCGTCGTTCTGCAGAAGGCCCTGTTTTGCCTTCTCGTTCCACTTCTCGATTTCGTCGTCGGTCATGTCCTCTTTCTGGGCGTCGGTCAGCGGGCCGTACTTCGTGTTCGTCCCGTTTTCGGCGTCCAGCCCGTACGGCATCTCGGAAGTGTACTGGTTGGCCTTGTCAATCAGCTTGTTGTACTCGTCCACAAAGGCGGAGATTTTATCGACGAGGTCGTCCACATTGCCGGAGGACGAAAATTTGATTGGCTCCGCGCCCTCTTCGGTCGTCCCCGTCACGGTCAGGTGAAGGCCGTCCAGGTCGAAGCTGTTGGTGCTGCGGGTGATGTCCTGCGTTTCCCCGCCGCCGAGCACGACGTTCATTTTCAAATCCTGCCCGGCAGCGTAGCCGGCCGCGGCCATTTCATCAGCGTCGCCGAGGCCGAGAATATCCCCGGCGGACTCGCTGTCTTTTGCAAGGCTGAAACTGGAGCCGTCGGTGGAACCGAAGATGAGATGCTTCCCGTCTGTGGAGACGCCGACCTGAATCTTACCGTTCAAGCCGGTGGTGTCAATCGCGGTTTGCGCGGCGTCTTTTAAGCTATTGATTGAATCGTAAGTGCCGCCCGCGATGGTGAATTTGACTTCCTGCTCGTCGCCAACGGAAAGAGATTTGGCTTCCTGCCCACCGCCAACGGAAAGAGAATAAGTAGAATCGCTTTCCGAGGAAAGGTTTGTGATTTCACCGGTCTTTATGGTGACGGCGTTTTCGTCTGCCTCCAGATGCAGCAC
>DHOB01000055.1:23182-23570 GCA_002409675.1 Ruminococcaceae bacterium UBA5401 | reverse complement strand
GTTGCTCGTCTGGGAGTACTGGATGTTCACACCCGCATCGGAGTCGTTGCTGATGGTCGAAAGGACGGTCCCGATTTCGTTGTCCCCGCTGAATGTAAAGGCCTTTCCGTTTACATTTAGTTCATAGAGAGGCTTCCCGTCCGCATCAGTTTCTGTTGCCGATAATTCCGTGGAGACGGAATTCGCGTATTCGTCCAGCGTCATGGTGGTGTCCAGCCGGTTGACCGCGCCGTACCGCAGGCGCAGGGCGCCGTCCTCGCCGAGGACGCCGGATGCGCTGGCGGACGCGATTTTCAGCACGGAAGTGCTGTCTGTAACGGAAAAGGTCAGCCTGCCGGATTCCTCTGCCACGGTCACTTTTTCGCTGCCGAAGGCGGTATTCAGCTTC
>DHOB01000055.1:22790-22943 GCA_002409675.1 Ruminococcaceae bacterium UBA5401 | reverse complement strand
ACGGCCTTCGTCACGCCGTCCAGCGTAAAGGATACGGTGGAGCCCGCCAGCGTGTCGCCGAGGTAGGACTTCGTCAGGGCGGCTTTGTCGACGGTGCCGCCATCAGCCTGCAAACCCAGCCCCTGCAGCAGGTTTTCGGAGCCGCCGGAAACG